>JALDYL010000117.1:0-14361 GCA_032153965.1 Achromobacter sp.
CCCCTCTCGCTGAAAGACAGCGACGTCGCAGACTGCCTGCCGGCGTCATCCATCTTGTTCCAGGTCTTTTGCAGCACCCCGACAACCTTGTCCGGATAGCGGTCGCAGAACTCCTCGTACTGGTGCTCAAGAAAGACCAGGCACAGCGCGTTTTCCATGCATTGCACGTCGGGATCGCGCTTGATGCCTTCCTTGCGCACGATCTTCAGCACCGCCCGGACCGTCTCCGGACCGTAGCCGGCGCTGAGGAGCAAGCGCTCGGCGATGCCGGCGTGATGCTCCTTCAGCGCATTGCGCCATTGCAGATAGGAGATCCGCCCGGCCGGATAGTCATCGCGCGCGACCTCCCAGCGGCCGATGTGCTGGCAACGGGCGGCCAGGCGCAATGCGACGCCTGCTCGCGGCGCCAGCTGGACCACCCAGTCGTGGAGGAATTGGGCGTGTAGCCATTCGCGAGGCCGCATTTCGCCGTTCCAGGGAATCAGATTGGGGTCGAGCCGGTTGTAGTCATCGAACAACCGCAAGGCGCGCTGCAAAAGCGCTTCGTCCGGATTCTCAAGTGTGGGCAGGAACTCCATGCCATCTCCAATCAAGCGGGGTGATCTCGTCAACGCTGCGCAAAATATGGCTTCAGGACGAAGTGTAGAGCGCGGGGCGTTGATTCGGCAGATACCGTCCATGTCGGTTCAATGGGTGCCACGGCCGCGCTCAGCGCACCGCCTCGCGGTTCGCCGATAGCTGCCACAAGGCGTAGTATGGGGATAGCCGCTGTTCACGCTCCTAGGGCCGCCTGCTCTCGCGCCGCCCTTCCCACCCTCAGGAGGTAGTCATGTACAAGCACATACTCATCCCCATCGACGGATCCGAGCGTTCATATGCCGGCCTGGCGCAAGGACTGGGCCTGGCCAGCGCCCTGGGCGCAAGCGTCACGGCGCTGACGGTGTACAGCGCCTACCGCCCGACCTCCATGGAAACGGTGCACCTGGAAGGCGTGCATGCGGAATATGAGCGCGAGGCCAGGGAACTCGCCAAGTCTTACCTGTCGCAAGCGGCCGCGCAGGCCAGCGCCGCGGGCGTGCCCTGCGCCACCGAAATGCGCGAAAGCAACAACCCGGCGCAGACCATCATCGACATCGCCATGACGCAAGGCTGCGACCTGATCGCCATGGCCTCGCGCGGCCACGGCGGGCTGGCGGCCGTGCTGCTGGGCAGCCAGACGCAGAAGGTGATGGCGCATTCGACGCTGCCGGTAATCGTCTACCGCTGACGCTGGCCTGTACGCCTGCGTGCGCTAGACAACAGCCCGCGCTCCGTAGGTCTTGGGTATGCCGGCGGCGGCCACGCCGCTGCGCAGGCTCTCCTGCGGCAGCGCTGCTGCCAGCAAGGAGCGCGCCTGCAACAGCCGGGACAGGTCCACGCCCGTGCGGTAGCCCATGCTTTCCAGCATGAAGACCAGGTCTTCGGTGACGATGTTGCCCGACGCGCCCGGCGCGAAGGGACAGCCCCCCAAACCGCCCAGGCAAGAGTCGAAGGCGCGAATGCCTTCGTCCAACCCGGCCAGCGCATTGGCCAGGCCCAGCCCCATCGTGTCGTGCAGATGCAGCTTGACCAGCCGCGCGCCCACGGCATCCTGCGCGGCGCGCACCGCATCGCGCACCAGCGCCGGATGGGCATAGCCCACGGTGTCGGCCAGCGCAATCTCGTCGGCGCCCGCCAACGCTGCGGCGGCGGCGACCTGCGCGACACGGCGCACCGGCACCGCGCCTTCCAGCGAGCAGCCGAAGGCGGTGGCGACGGCCGCATCGATGCGCATGGGCCGCGGCTGCGCCCGCGCCCAATCGACGATGGCGGCCAGCACGTCCACCTGCGCGTCGGTGCCCTTGCCCACGTTGGCGCGGCTATGCGTGTCGCTGACGGAGACGGGAAACGACAGCGCATGCGCGCCGGCCTCGTAGGCGGCGATGGCGCCCTTGAGATTGCAGACCAGTGCGACGACGGTCAGCCCGTCGATCTTCAGGACGTCGGGCAGGATGGCGCCGGTATCCGCCATCTGCGGCACCAGCCGCGGCGACACGAAGCTGCCCGCCTCGATCTCGCGCAGGCCGGCGTCGGCCAATTGGCGGATCCAGCGCAGCTTGTCGGCGGCGGACATCATGCCCTTGGCCATTTGCAGTCCGTCGCGCGGACCCACTTCGCAAAGCCTGACTTCCTGCTTCATGTGTCGTCCTTTTCCCGGCTGGCCTACTGCTGCACCACGATGCCCGCGCTCTCGATGGTCTGGCGCGCCTTGCCTATGTCCGATTGGATCAGCGCGGCGAACTGCTCGGTGGATACCGGATCGGTTTCCAGGCCCTGCGCCGCCAGCGCCTCCTGCACGTCCTTGCGCGCCAGCAGCTTGTTGAAGTCGCTGTTCAGGCGCGACACGACGGCCGGCGGCGTCTTGGCCGGAGCCAGCACGCCGTAATAGGTCACCACGCTGAAATCCTTGTAGCCCAGCTCCGCGACCGTGGGCACTTCCGGCAGCGCCGGATTGCGCTTGGGCGAAGTGACCGCCAGCGCGCGCACCTTGCCGGACTTGATCAGCGTGGCCGCCGACGAGATCGAGGACCCCGCGAACTGCAGATGCCCGCCCATCAGGTCCGCCAGCGCCGGCGCCGAGCCCTTGTACGGCACGTGCTGCATCTTGAAGCCGGCCGCGTGCTGCAGCATTTCGATGGCGATGTGCACGCCGCCGCCCGTGCCCGAGGTGCCGTAGGAGATCTTGTTGGGATCTTTCTTGGCGGCATCGATCACTTCGGGCAGCGTCTTGTAAGGCGAACTCTCCGACACCAGCAGCACCATGGGCGTGGTGGCCACCAGCGCCACCGGGGCCAGGTCCTTGACCGGGTCGTAAGACACCTTCATCAGCAAGGGAATCAGGGTGACGTTGTCGGACTGACCAATCACCAGGTCATAGCCCTGGGCGGGCGCGCGCGCCGCTTCGGCCAGGCCCAGCGCCGTGCCCGCGCCCGGCTTGTTCTCGGGAATGACGGACCAGCCGTTGAGTTCATGCAGCTTGGTGCTCATCAGGCGGCCGATATAGTCGGTGCCTCCGCCCGGCGTGGACGGGATGATGATGCGGATGGGTTTGCTGGGATAGTCCTGGGCGTGTGCGGCACAGGCGGCGGCCAGCGCGGCCACCGCGAACAATTTGCGGATCATCTTGTCTCCTCTTTGATGGATGTCTTGGCGGTCTGCGCCGCCTCGACCGATATCGGGCGCTAACGCCCGCTCATGCAATCACGCCTGCGCTGCGCAGAGCCTCGATGCGCGCGGCATCCCAGCCCAGGCCCTGCAGGATGGCCTGCGTATCGCCGCCCTGCCGCGGCGGATCGGAACGCTTGCCGGCCTTCAGGCCGTCGAACTCGATTGGCAGCGCAGCGGCGGATATTTCCCCGCCATCCGGCAGCCGGGTCTTGAGCAGCGCGCCGCCGGCGTTCAGGTGCGCGTCGTCCAGCAGGTCGTGCGGCTGGCGTATCGGGCCATATGACAGGCCAGCGGCTTCCAATGCCGCGCACAGCTCGTCGGTCTTCCAGCCCTTCAGGATCTCGCCCACGCCCGGCACCAGCCAGGGACGCGCGGCCTCGCGGTCGACGGCGGTGGCCAGGCGCGGATCGGCGGCCCACTCGGGCGGCAGGAATTTCTGGGCGAAGTTGCGCCATTGCGCATCGCCCACCACGGCGACGAACACTCTGCCGTCCGCCGTCTCGAACACGTCGTACACGCCCCAGGGCGGCCGGCGCTCCGCGCCCATGGGCTTGGGCGCCGCGCCCGTCAGCTGGTACTGCGCAATGAACTGCGCGACCAGCAGCAAATTGTTCTCGAACAGGCCGGAGCGCACATGCCTGCCGCGCCCCGTGGCGTGGCGCTCGTGCAGCGCCGCCAACGCGCCCACCACGCCGAAGGTGCCGCCCAGGATGTCGTTGACCGAGGCCGCCACGCGCTGGGGCGTGTCCGCGCCGCCGTTGATGTAGGCCAGCCCGCCCATCATCTGCACCACTTCGTCGAGCGCGGTGCGCTGCTTGTAGGGGCCGGAAAGAAAGCCCTTGAGCGACACGTAGATGAGCCCGGGGTTCTCGGCCGACAGCGACTCATAGTCCAGGCCGTACTGGGCCAGGCTGCCGTCGCGGAAGTTCTCCACCACCATGTCCGCCTGCAAGGCCAGTTGGCGCACCACGGCCTGCCCTTCACCCGCCTTCAGGTCGATCGCCAGGCTTTGCTTGTTGCGGTTGAAGACGGGGAAGTAGCCGCTGCCGGAACCCTTCAGGCGGCGGGTGCGGTCGCCTTCGATGGGTTCCACCTTGATGACTTCGGCGCCCAGGTCGGCCAGCGCCAGGCCGGCCGCCGGTCCCATGATCATGTGGGACAGCTCCAACACCTTGATGCCGCGCAGCGGCAATTCGGTGTGGTCCATGAAGGGTGAAGCCGGTGTTGCTGCCATCTGCATATCCTCGGGCCTGATGCGCTGAAAAACAGGCGGCGGCAAGATCGATGCATGCCGCCGCGCCTATGCCCCCAATCATCGGCGGCAAGGCGGATGAGCGGGTAGCGCTCTTTCAGCACGGGGGCATTCTCGTTTGGGAACGTCCGGGAAAGCCCGGAGCCCTTTAATTTCAGGCTGCGTCCGCCACGCCCAGGTGCGCCAGCAACACGCGGGCGGCAGGCGGCAAGGCGTCCAGCCCCAGCACCGCGATGCACAGCGAGGTACTGGACCAGGCGCCAGAGAGCGGAATGAAGCGGATGTCCAGATTGGCATGGCGCGCCTTCAGGTACATGGGCACCACCGCCACCCCCATGCCGCGCGCCACCAGCATGCAGATGGTTTCGTGCGAGCTGACGCGCGCACTGATGCGCCGCGCCACGCCCGCGTCCTGCGCCGCCTGCTCGAACACCGCGCTGATGCCGTTGTCGCGGTTCAGCTCGATCTGCTCAAAAGGCAGCAGCTGCGCGTAGTCCAGCGTGTCGCGATCGGCCAGCAGATGCTGGCCCGGCACCACCGCCGCCAGATCGCAGCGGCCGCAAGTGAACACCTGCAAGCCGTCGTGGCCGAAGTCGGAACCCACGGCCACATCGGCCAGTCCGTCCAGCACCGCGCGGAACACCTCCTGGGTCGTACCCTCTTCCAGGGAGATATCGATCTGGGGATAAGCGCGGCGAAAGGACTGGATCTGCGCCGGCAGTTCGCCGGACAACGCCGCCACGCTGACCGCCAGCCGGATGCTGCCGCGCACGCCGGTCGCAAAGCCCGCCATCTCGCGGCGCATGCGGTCCATGCTCTGCAGCACCATGCGCACGTGCGTGGCCAGGGCATTACCCGCGGGCGTGGGCTGCACGCCCTTGACCCCTCGTTCCAGCAGCGGCACCCCGAAGGCGTCCTCCATTTCCGACATGCGTTTGCTGACGGCGGAAGGGACGATGTTCTCGCGGGCGGCGGCGCGCGCCAGGCTACCCTCCTCCAGCGCCGCCAGGAACAGGCGCAGGGAGACGGGATCGATATCGCGGGGATGCGGCGCAAGGGGCTGTACTGGCTTCATGGCGGGAAGTGTCGTGCTTAGTGGCTGCGTCCTGGGATCGGGGTTTTCCCGGTAACATCCGCACTCCCCACGCTCTTGCGGCATTTCCCGCCACCGACGCCCATGCAATGCCCCCGCTGCAACTGGCAAAATCCGGCCTCCAATACGCTGTGTTTCAGCTGCAATGCGCCGCTGACCGCCCCCACTGCAGCCGCGCCTGCCGCGAAGACTGGGAAAACCGCCAAAGCCGCCCCGGCCCGCGCTGGCAATGCCCCGGTCTTCCCCGGCATCTGGCCGCGGCTCGGCGCCACCGCAATCGACGCCGCCGTGATGGTGGCGGCCATGATCGGATTCAGCACCGCCGCCAATCTGACCTACGAATCGCTGGCCGGCGACCCGCGCCCTGTCCTGCTGGCCATGGCCGCCGGCTTCATCGGCCTGATGCTGCCAGCCCTGATGGACGCCTGGAGCGGCGGATCCCCGGGCAAGCGGCTGCTGAAGCTGCGCGTCGTGAACCGCAATGGCGACCATCCCGGCGTCCTGCGCGCCAGTTGGCGGCACCTGATGAAGTACGTGCTGAACATCGCGCTGCCCGGCATCTTCTACCGCATCCAGCGGACCATCTTCGGCGAACGCGCCATGCACAACTGGATCTCCGGCACCTATGTGGTGTCCAGCCAGGCGGACCCGCGCGCCATCCGGCCCGCCATCGCCAAGACCCGCTCCATCACGGGCGCGGGCAAGTTCATCTTCATCGTGCTGGGCGTGCTGTTGCTGGTCGCGGGCGGCATGATCATCGGCGCCATCGTCATGGAGCCCAAGCAGGAAGACAATCCCCTGCGCGCCGAGGTGATCCGCCTGGACCTGGTGTCGCAACCCGTGCGCATGCTGGCCGAAAACCACTACCGGCGCACCGGGGCCTACGCTCCGGACACGGGGGCGCTCGGCGTCACCCCGGAATCGTTGAAAAGCAGCGGCTTCAGCGCGCTGAGCCTGAATCCGGTCAACGGCGTGCTGCGCTTCACCATCGCCGGAGACCCCGGCACCGCCGACACCCCCGCGTTGGGCGGCAAGCACCTGGTCTACCTGCCCGAACTGCGCTCCGAAAAGAAAGGCGGCGGCATCCGCCGCTGGCAGTGCGGCAGCGACGACATCCCGCGCGCCGACCGCCCCTACAGCTGCCGCCACGAAGCCGGCGCCTCGGCGCCCTAGCCCCGATACGGAATCCCGCGCATGTCCGCTCTGATTGAATCCATCCATCGCGCCGACGACGGCGACGAGCACGCGCAAATGCTGGCGCTGTGCGAACAGGGGCTGCGCGAGCAACCCGCCTCGGCGCTCATGTGGGCGCTGCGCGCCCGCTATCACGACAAGCGCGGCGCCCATGCGGCGCGCCAGGCCGACCTGGACCGTGCGCTGGCCCTGGACCCGCATTGCGCCGACGCCATCCGGGTCCAGGCCACCGCGCTCTACAACGCAGGCCAACGTCAGGAGGCCTGGCGCGTCCTGCGCGACGCCCTGCCACGCACGCCTTCGCACTTCGGGCTGCTGATGGCCCAGGCCTATCTGCTGATCAACGACCGCCAGCTGGACCAGGCCATCCAGTGCTGGACCCGCGCCGCGCAGCTGCGCCCGTCCGCCGGCGCTCCGCATTGCTACATCGCGTCCAACCTGGCCAACGCCGGGCGCCATGCCGAAGCCGAGCC
Organism: Achromobacter sp.; assembly: GCA_032153965.1. Lineage (GTDB taxonomy): Bacteria > Pseudomonadota > Gammaproteobacteria > Burkholderiales > Burkholderiaceae_B > Achromobacter. The sequence continues at coordinate 7,259 of JALDYL010000117.1, forward strand.
CCATTTCCGGCGCGCGACCTCGCTGGCGCCGGGCAACGGCATGTTCCTGTACGACGCCGGCAACACTTACCGCAGCCTGGGCGACCTGCGCAGCGCCATCTCGATGTTCGACCGCGCCCGCGCCATCCTGGGCGAACAGAACGCCATCCAGCACAACCGCGCCTCATGCCTGCAAGCGCTGGAACGCCACGCTGACGCCGTCGAGGAATGGACCAGCCTGCTGCGCCGCGAGCCCGATTGGGATTGGCCCCTGGAAGGCAAGGCGCGGTCCCTGCACCGCTTGGGCCGCGCGGATGAAGCCGCGCCGCTATGGCGGCATCTGGACGCGCTATCGGACAGCGGCTGGGAAGGTCGCAGGGAACAGGCGCGCGAGTACGTGCGCAGCGGCGATCCGGAGCTGGCCGAGCAGGCGCTCCGGGAGCTGGATCCCATGACCAGCGGCGACGCCCAGCTGCTGTTCGTGGCCGGCAACGCGCAACGCGACCAGCGCAACTGGGATGAGGCGCTGGCGTACTACCTGCAGGGCTACGAGCTGGCGCCCGACAACGACTTCCTGCCGGGCAACGCGGCTGACATGCTGAACCGACTGGAGCGCCATGACGAAGCCCTGCCGCTGTCCGAAGTGGCGATCTCGCTGGATCCCGACTGGCTGAAGTGGCGCCGCGCCCGCATCGAGGCGCTGACCCATCTGGGCCGCGCGGACGAGGCCGTGGCCGACGCCGACCGCGCCATGGCGCGCTGGCCGGATGACGGCGCCCTGCACGCCGAACGCATCAACGCGCTGATCGCCGCCAAGCGCCACGAAGAGTCGCTGGCCGCCTGCGACCGCCTGATCGCGATCGATCCGGACTACCGCAGCTGGGCGCTGTTTTCACGCGGCCAGGCCTACGGCGAAATGAAGCGTCACGCGGAATCCGCCATGGCCTATCGCCAGGCCGCCGCCTCCTACCAACAGAACGGCAAGCCCCAATACCAGGAACTGTCCTTGAACAATGCCCTGGCCGCGGAACAAGCCGCCGCCGCGCCGCGCGGCCTGCTGGGCCGGTTGTTCCGGCGCAAGTAGGCCGCGCCGCCTAGGCGGCACGCGCCCACTCATAGCCATTCAACAAGGTCAGCAAGCCGCGCCTGGCCGCGGCTACCGCCTCATCGCGCAAGGCATCGGCGCGCCAGCCCATTTCGATGGCGTATCCCGGCATGGCGACCGGGCACGGCAGCATGCGCAGGCCAGAGGCCGCGGCCAAGCCGCGCGCCGCGTGCGCGGGCAAGGTCGACAGGGCATCGCTGCCCGGCAGCAGGAAGGCCAGCGCCGAAAAATGCGTGGTCGATGCCTGCACCCGGCGCGTCAGTCCCAGCCCGTGCAGCACTTCATCCACCACGCCGATGAAGCCGCCGGACGACACCAGGATGTGCTGGCGGCGGATGAATTCCTCCAGCGACAGCGAGGTCTGGCCCGGTTCCAGACTGGCAGGGTCCAGCAGGCAGGCATAGCCGCCCTGCCCGACCGTCACGCGCTGCAAGGCCTGCGTGGTCAATCCGCCCGAGGCGATCACCAGATCGGCCTCGCGCGCCATCAACATGTCAGCCGCCAGCCGGCTATGGGTCTGCCGGAAAATGATGCGCAGGCCCGGCGCGCTGTCCGCCAGGGCGCGGATCGCGTCCCGCCCCAGCGCGATCTCGAAATCGTCCGACAAGCCCAGCGTGACCGAGCGGCCGGCGAAGCCCGCCGCGCCCGGCCGCGCGAGCGACAGGCTCTGGCGGCACTTGTCCAGGGCCTCGCCGATGACGGGCCGCAGTTCGCGCGCCCGCAGGCTGGGCGACAGTCCCCTGCCCGTGCGCGTGAACAGCGGATCGCCGTAAAGCGCGCGCAGGCGGCCCAGCGCCGCGCTGACAGCGGACTGCGTCACGCCCAGGCGCAGCGCAGCGCGCCCGGCTCCGCCCTCGTCGTAAATGGCCTCGAAAACCTTGAGCAGGTTCAGGTCCGCCGACTCGATATCAATCTGGTTCATATCATTTATCTCTGACCAGGATTGATTGATTTTATGACCGGCCAGACACTGAAGCCTGTTGCCACGCCCCCCCGAGACCCAACATGACCATGAAAACCGTCGCCGCGCTGCAGATCGGCTCCTCCGCCGAAGGCAAAGCCCGCACCCTGGAAGACATCCTCGCCTACGAAAGCGAGATCGCCGCGTCCGGCGCCTCGCTCGTGGTCATGCCCGAAGCGCTGCTGGGCGGCTATCCCAAGGGCGAGATCTTCGGCACCCGCCTGGGCTACCGCCTGCCCGAAGGCCGCGAAGCCTTTGCCCGCTTTTACGAAAACGCCATCGACGTGCCCGGCCCCGAAACCGAGGCGCTGGCCGCCCTGTCGCAACGCACCGGCGCCAGCCTGGTGGTGGGCGTGATCGAACGCGGCGGCAACACGCTGTATTGCACCGCGCTGTTCTTCGAACCCGCGACCGGCCTGGCCGCCAAGCACCGCAAACTCATGCCCACCGGCACCGAGCGCCTGATCTGGGGCCAGGGCGACGGTTCGACCCTGCCGGTCGTGGACACCGGGGCCGGCCGCATCGGCGGCGCCATCTGCTGGGAAAACCACATGCCGCTGCTGCGCACCGCCATGTACGCCAAGGGCGTGGAAATCTGGTGCGCGCCCACCGTGGACGAGCGCGACATCTGGCAATGCTCGATGCGCCACATCGCCCATGAAGGCCGCTGCTTCGTGGTCAGCGCCTGCCAGGTGCAGCCCTCGCCCGCCGAGCTGGGCCAGGACGTGCCGGGCTGGGACGCCAACCGTCCGCTGATCAACGGCGGCTCGGTCATCGTCGGCCCGCTGGGCGACGTGCTGGCGGGGCCGCTGCGCGGCAAGGCCGGCCTGCTGACCGCCCAGGTCGACACGGCGGAACTGGTGTGCGCCCGCTACGACTTCGACGTGGTGGGCCACTACTCGCGCCCCGATGTCTTTTCCTTGACCGTGGACGAACGCCCGCGCCCCGCCGTGCGTTTCGTCTCCTGAACGCCCCGGCTGCCGGGAGCCCGCAATCCGGGCTCTGGCGCCGGGATGGTATAGTCTCGCCCGCTGCCGGCCCTTCCAGGACCGCGCAACGCCCGAGTGGTGAAATTGGTAGACACAAGGGACTTGAACTAATTTGAGCCCTTTGGGGGAAACTCCAAAGGTGTAGCCCGTCAAACTCGGCGAATGCCCTGGACCCGTTCCGAGCCAACGCCGAGCCAAGCCCAGGTCGCATGACCGGGGAAGGTGTAGAGAGCAGACGGCGGGCACCTAAGGCCGCAAGGCTATGGTGAAGGCGTGCTCCAGACCACGAACAGCGCATCCGCGCTGGCGGCGAAAGCCGAAGTGGTAAGAAAATCCCTCGGCCTCGCGGCCGTACCGGTTCGATTCCGGTCTCGGGCACCACCCCGCCACAGGCCAGGCGTCCGTCCTTCGTCGCAAACCGGCGAACCGCTTGCCTCGTCAAACTGATGCGCGCAAAATTCCCCCCGCCGATCTAATCTAGTCCGGTAACCAGGGAGCGCGCCATGATCACCCTCTACTCGTACCCCGGACTCTATGGGCTGGAAGACAACAACCCCTACGGCCTGAAGATCTACGCCTTCCTGAAGCTGTGCCGGCTGCCCTTCGACCACCGGCATACGCTCGACGTGCAGTCCGCCCCGCGCGGCCAACTGCCCTACATTGCCGACGGCGATCTGCGCATCGGCGACAGCGACGCCATCATCGCGCACCTGAAGCGCCACTACGAACTGACCGTCGACGATTCCCTCACGCCCGAGCAGCAGCGGCAGGACCTGCTGGTGCGCCGCGCGCTGGACGATCTGTACTGGGTCATGTCCTATTCGCGCTGGCGCGATGACCGCTATTGGCCGACCTTCCGCCGGGCGCTGCTGGACGCCCACCCCGACGTCACGCCCGAGCAGCTGGAAGCCGCCCGCCAATACAACTTCCAGCGCTACCACTACCAAGGCATAGGCCGCTATGCGCCCGAGGATGCCTATGCCCGCGGCATCGCCGACCTGGAGGCCATCTCCAGCCTGCTGGGCGAGGACGGCTTCATGTTCGGCCCCAACCCGGGCAGCGTGGACGCGGGGATCTACGGCTTTCTCGCCAATATCTATTTCTACGCCATCGACACGCCGCTCAAGCAATGCCTGGTGGCGCGGCGCAATCTGGTGAGCCACTGCAACGCCGTGCGCGCCGAATTGGGCTAGGGCCTGCCGCAACTCCCGCGCACGGCCGCCGGTCCCGGGCGGTTTCCAAAAAGCGTTATTCTTGCGCCTCGTTTTCCATGATTCCGCCCTGCCCGCCCTGCGCCGGCGGGGCTCCAGACCTGACTTGACCGCCGCTTCCGCCTCCCCGCCCTTCATCGTCCTCGACGCCTGCGTCCTCATGTCCGGCATCCTGCGCCGCCTGCTGCTCAGGCTGGCCGAGGCCGGCGTGTACACGCCGGTCTGGACCGACCGCATCGGCGACGAATGGCGCCGCAACGCCTCGCGCATCTGGGAAATCCCGCCGGAAGTGATGATGGAACTGTGGGACGACATGAACGCGCGCTTTCCCGGCGCCCGCGAGACGGACACCCAGCTCTACGAAGCTTCCCTGCGCTACAGCGATCCCAAGGACTTCCACGTGATCGCGGCCGGCCTGGCGCGGCGCGCGCGCTGCGGCCTGCAGCAGCCGCCGGTGGTGCAGGTGCTGACCTGGAACCTGAAGGATTTCAACCGCTCGGAGCTGCGGCGCCAGGGGCTGGACGTCTACAACCCCGACCGCATGCTGACGCAGTGGTGGCAGGCCGCGCCCGACGCCATCCGCGCGGCAGCGGCGCAAGTGCCCGCGGACTACGTGGCGCTGGGGCGCGAACCCGAGCCGCTGTCCACGACGCTACACCGCGAGCGCCTGTACGGCCTGAAGAACCTGCTGGCGCGCGACGCCGCGCAGAACGGCGCCGCCTGAACCGCGCCAGCGCGCTCAGTGATCGTGATTGCTGGCGGCGAAACCCGCCGCGTTGAGCACGTCGATCACTTCCTGGATGTGTTCGTGGCCACGCGTCTGCAGCACGAAATCGACCTCGACGTTGCGCACCGGCAATGAAGTGAAGGCGCGCTGGTGGTGCACTTCGGTGATGTTGGCCTGCGCGTCGGCGATGAGCTTGGTGGCATGGGCCAGCGCGCCCGGCAGGTCGCGCAGGTCCACGCGGATGCGGGCCAGGCGGCCGGCGCGCACCATGCCGCGCTCGATCAGTTCGCCCAGCATCAGGGGATCGATGTTGCCGCCCGTCAGCACCAGGCCAATGCGCTTGCCCTTGTAGCGGTCGCTGCCTTCTTCCTTGGCGCGCAGCAGCGCGGCCAGACCGGCGGCGCCCGCGCCTTCGACCACCGATTTCTCGATCTCCAGCAGCACCACGATGGCGTGCTCGATATCGCTTTCGCTGACCAGCTCCAGGCGGTCGACCAGTTGGGTCACGATGGGCTGGGTCAACGCGCCCGGCGACTTCACCGCGATGCCCTCGGCGATGGTGTATGCGCCCTGCGGCATGGACACGCCCTTGACGGCGGCATACATGGACGGGAACCGCTCGGTCTGCACGCCGACGATCTCGATGCCCGGCTTGAGCGCCTTGGCCGCGGTGGCGATGCCGGAGATCAGGCCGCCGCCGCCGATGGCGATGACCAGGGTGTCCAGCTGCGGCTGGTCTTCCAGCATCTCCAGCGCCACCGTGCCCTGCCCCGATATGACCGCCTCGTCGTCATAGGGGTGGATCATGATCAGGCCGCGCTCCTGCGCCAGCTCATAGCCGCGCGCCTTGGCGTCGTCGAAGGTATCGCCGGCCAGCACCACCTCGGCGCCGAAGCGGCGGGTGTTGGCGACCTTGACGGTGGGCGTGAAACGCGGCATCACGATCACGGCCGGCACGCCCATGCGCTGGGCATGGTAGGCCACGCCCTGCGCGTGGTTGCCGGCGGACACCGCGATCACGCCCTTGGCGCGTTCCTCGTCCGACAGCGTCAGCATGCGGTTGAGCGCGCCGCGTTCCTTGAACGAAGCCGTGAACTGCAGGTTCTCGAACTTCAGCCAGATCTCGGCGCCGAAGATGTCGGACAGCGTGCGGGACAGGGTAAACGGGGTCTTCAGCACCTGGCCGCGCAGGTTTTCGCGGGCGGTCTGAATGGAGGCGATATCGATCACGATGGAAATCCTGTTAGCGCACCGGCAGGAAATTGAACAGCAGCAGGCCCTGCGCGTAGTTGATCCCGATACGCCGCGTGTTCTCGCCGAGCAGATTGGCGATCAGGTCCAGGCGGCCGATGATGGCGCCGAATTCGCGTTCAAAGCTAAGGTTGGTGGCGTTCTGGGACATTTCGTTGGCCAGCAGCAAGGGTTCGCCCTGGGCATTGCGGCGCGACGCCAGCAGCCAGGCGGCTGCCTCGACGTTCCGTGCGGCATTGTAGACCCGCTGCCCGTCCAGCGCGTCGGTGGCGTATAGGCGGGTCTTGCCGTTGTGGGCCGCGATGATGGTGTCGGCCAGGCCGTAGATGAAGGCGCCGACCCGGTCGCCCGAGTAGTTGGGGTCCAGCGACACGGCCAGGATCTGGATGTCGCGCAGGCCCGCCAGGTCCTTGGGAGGGATGCGGACCTCGATGGAATGCTTCACCAGCAACACCGCCTTGGCCAGATCGGGCGCGCCCGACTTGCGCCATTCGCGCGGATTGCGGCGGTAGAGCTTGTCCAGCAGGACGTACAGGCTGGCCAGGTTGTCGCGCACCTCGAGCGTGACGGTGCGGTTGAAGTCCGTCTGGCCGAACTGGTCGGCGGACATGTCTTCGCTCTTGGGACTGCCCTTGCCCGGCGCAGGGCTGCTCATGCAGCCGGTCAGCAGCGCCGCAAGCAGCGCCGCGGCACTGGCGGATCTGGCCCACGCCGTCATGCCTTGCCCATCCGTTTCCCCCTTTGCGCCACGTCGCATATGCCATCCTCCGAGGTCGGGGGGCTACGCTCACGCGCAAGACTTTACAGGAAGGTAGGCGCAGTTGGGAGATGTCCGGGGCCTGAAGAAGCAAGAAGATGAATCAGGCCGGCGCGGGGGGGG
>JALDYL010000397.1:0-3130 GCA_032153965.1 Achromobacter sp.
CCGGATCGTTCGGGATGGCGTTCTTGTTGACCGTGATGTGGGCCTGGCCCAGCACGGCTTCCGCTTCCTTGCCCGTGATGCCCTTGGAACGCAGGTCCACCAGCATGACGTGGCTTTCGGTGCGGCCCGAAACGATGCGCAGGCCGCGCTTGACCAGCGTGTCGGCCAGCACCTTGGCGTTCTTGACCACTTGCTGCGCGTAGTCCTTGAAGGAAGGTTCCAGCGCTTCCTTGAAGGCCACGGCCTTGCCGGCGATGACGTGCATCAGCGGACCGCCCTGGATGCCGGGGAAGATCGCCGAGTTGATGATCTTCTCGTGCTCGGCCTTCATCATGATGACGCCGCCGCGCGGGCCGCGCAGCGACTTGTGCGTGGTCGACGTGACGAAGTCGGCGTGCGGAACCGGGTTGGGGTAGGCGCCGCCGGCAACCAGTCCGGCGTAGTGGGCGATGTCGACCATGAACAGCGCGCCGTTTTCACGGGCGATGCGGGCCATGCGCTCGAAGTCGATGTGCAGGGCGTAGGCAGAGGCGCCAGCCACGATCAGCTTGGGCTTATGTTCCTTGGCCAGTTGCTCGACCTGGTCGTAGTTCAGGACTTCGTTTTCGTCCAGGCCATAGGAGATGAAGTTGTACAGCTTGCCCGAGGCGTTGACCGACGCGCCGTGCGTCAGGTGGCCGCCTTCGGCCAGGCTCATGCCCAGCACGGTGTCGCCCGGCTTCAGGACGGCCATGTACACGCCCTGGTTGGCCTGCGAACCCGAGTTGGGCTGCACGTTGGCGGCTTCGGCGCCGAAGATCTGCTTCAGGCGGTCGATGGCCAGTTGCTCGACCACGTCCACGTACTCGCAACCGCCGTAGTAGCGCTTGCCCGGATAGCCTTCGGCGTACTTGTTGGTGAGCTGCGTGCCCTGGGCTTCCATGACGGCCGGGCTGGCGTAGTTCTCCGAGGCGATCAGCTCGATGTGCTGTTCCTGGCGGACGTCTTCCTTCTGGATGGCGGCCCAAACGTCCGGGTCAGCCTTGGACAAGGTGAGGTTGCGGTCAAACATGACGGGGGATTCCTGAGGCGGTAAGAGAAGAGAAAACGGCGCCCGGGTGGGTAAACCCGGAGAATGACGGATAGTTTACCGCGTCGGGCAGAATCGATTGCTCCCAAAATGCCTGGAACCCGGGCAAAATTCCCTGGACGGGCGCGAAAACCACGCCATCCTCCGGGGACCGAAAACCCGTCTCAACCCGACTTGAGAAACTTTCATGCAAAGCGCCACGCTCATAACCTACTCGCTAGTAGCAGCGGTCAGCGTCGTCAGCCCTGGTCCCGCCACCATGCTGGCCATCCGCAACGGCGCGGCGGGCGGCTTGCGGGCCGTGCTGCCATCCACCCTGGGCAACGTCACCGGTCTGTTCCTGCTGTCGGCCGCCGCCATGCTGGGACTGGGCGTGGTGCTGCAATCGTCCGCCATGCTGTTCATGCTGCTCAAGCTGGCAGGCGCGGCGTACCTGCTCTACATCGGCCTGCGCCACCTGCTGGGCCGCTCGAACATTGCGCCGCCGGCAGACGCCGCCGCGCTGGCGCCGCGCAGCGCCGGCCGGCTCTATTCGGAAGCCGCGCTGGTTGCAACGCTGAACCCCAAGCCCATCCTGTTCTTCACGGCGCTGTTTCCTCAGTTCCTGAACGCGGCCGAGCCGTTGCTGCCGCAGTTCTTCATCCTGACGGGCATCTTCACGGGCATGTCGCTGGCGTCGCTGCTGGCCTATGGCGCCTTGGCCCACCGCGCCCGGCGCCTGTTGCGCCAGCCCCGCATCGTGACCTGGATCAACCGCCTGGTCGGCGCCATCTTCATCACTTTTGGATTGGCGCTGCTGCGGCTCAAGCGCGCCACGGGCTGAACCTTTTCGGCAATGAAAAAAGGCCGCAGTCGCAAGACTGCGGCCTTTCCGTGGCTCGGCGAATCAGGCCGAGGTAGCGCCGATCTGCTTGGGAGCCAGCTTCGGATTGAGGGTATAGGTACCCGTCAGCGACGCCTGCGCCAGCACGTGCTTCTGGATGGCGCGCAGCGCGTCCTCGCCGGTGAAGGAACCCTGCAGATTCAGCGTGGGCACGTCCAGCGCGTACAGGGTGAAGACGTAGCGATGCGGGATCGCGTCGTTCCAGGGCGGGCACGGGCCGTCATAGCCGAAGTAGTCGCCGCTCATGTCGTGGTCGTTGGCGAACCATGACGAGTACGAGTTGATGCCCTGGCGCGCGTCCATCGGCGCCAGCGGGCCGCCCTTGCCGCGCGGCGTGATGCCGCTGGAAAAGGTGCCTTCCTCGATGTCGCGCAGGTCGGCCGGCAGGTCGACCAGCACCCAATGGAAGAAGTCCACGCGCGGCAGGCTGGCCGGCACCTCGCGGCCTTCCTGGTTGACGTCGTCGGGCTCGGAGGGCACGTCGGGGTCATGGCAGATCAAGGCAAACGACTGCGTGCCCGCCGGAACGTCGTCCCAGGAAAACTGCGGGTTGAAGTTGTCTGCCAGCGCGACGTGCGATTGCGCATCGATCCTGCCGAAGGCGTAGCGTTCGGGAATCGACTCGTGATCGGAAAAAGACAAACTCGAAAGTTCCATGTCGTGCTCCTTTAAATGCCGCAAAGGCGCACTGCCCCTGTCTGTACCCTCAGCGTATCAAAACTTCGCAATCATGGGTTCAAGTTAACACGCGCAAATTTGCGCTTACCCACCTGAACGACGTAAGTCCCCGCCGGCAATTGCAACGATTTGTCTTCCACGCGGTCGCCATTGACGCGCACGCCGCCCTGCTCGACGTTGCGCTGCGCTTCCGAGCCCGATGCGACCAGGCCGGCTTCGCGCAGCAGCTTCAGGATGCCCACCGGCGCGCCGCCGATGTTCACCTCGGGCATGTCATCGGGGATCGCGCCGTCGCGGAAACGGGCTTCGAACGAGGCCAGCGCTTCGTCGGCAGCCTTGGCCGAATGGAAGCGCGCAATGATTTCCTGGGCCAGCATGACCTTGGCGTCGCGCGGGTTGCGGCCGCCGTCGATCTCCTGCTTGAGCGCGGCGATGTCTTCCAGCGAGCGGAACGACAGCAGCTCGAAGTAGCGCCACATCAGCGTGTCGGAAATCGACAT
>JALDYL010000398.1:0-3128 GCA_032153965.1 Achromobacter sp.
CAACATCCAGGTCCAGGGCGAGAGCACGGGCGTGCCGGTTGCCGCCACCGTGAACACCGGGGCGCTTTCTTCGGCCAGCGCCGCCGCGACCTCCGCCGTCAACGCGGCGCAGGACTCGGCGCAGCGGGCGCAGAACGCGGCACGCCAGAACCAGCCCTCGGTGATCAATGTGCAGATCCTGGGGTATGGCGAGGAACCCGTGGCGGGCGTTGCCCCCATGCCCCAGCCAGGCGCCGCGGCCGCCGCCGCCGTTCCGAGGTACGACGCCGCCAGCGCCGTGCAGGTATTGGGAGCGGGGACGCTGGATGCGGGCGAGACAGCGAAGCTGAGCATGGAAGAACGGCGCAAGCTGGCCATGTAAGCGTTTGCGCCGGGCGGTCCCGCCGGCAGTCACCTCAGCGTCATCGAAAAGGCCGGCGGATTCGCCGGCCTTTTTTCTTGTGCGGCCGCGCCGGTATAGCCGTCATGTCGCGCCGCCAGAATCCCGGCACGGATGGGCCGCGATTCTTTTTCATGAAGTTTTTCTTACAACGCGCGGTCTTCGCCTTCCCGGTACGTCTAGTAACAAGCAGAAGCTGTAGCCGCGGGGTTGCGGGGAAAAACCGTAACGGAATTGTCGCAAGCGAACTGCACGGTAGCGGCCGGTGCCAGACCGGTTTTCACACAAGGAACTGAGTGCATCGCTATGCATGATTTCGACAGTAGGAGTAGCGCGCTGCGCGCCATATTGCGCCGCGCGCCGGAAGCGATTTTCCTGACGCTGGCCATCAATGCGGCGTGGGCGCAGGCCGCGCCCGCCCAGGACGCCGCGCCCGCCGCGGCTCCCGCCCCGGCGGACGCCCGGCGCGTCAACATCAATGAATACATCGTGCGCGGCAACACCGTGCTGGAGGCGCGCGACATCGAGCGCGCCGTGTATCCCTACCTGGGACCGGAGCGCACGCTGGCTGACATCGAGTCCGCGCGCGAGGCGCTGCAGACCATCTACCAGGAACGCGGCTACCAGTCGGTCTACGTGGATCTGCCCGAGCAGCAGGTGGCGGACGGCATCGTGTTCCTGCAGGTGTCCGAAACCAAGGTGGGCCGCGTGCGCGTCGTCGGCGCCCAGCACTATTCGCCCCTGGCGATCCGCGACGAAGTGCCGGCCCTGCAGGAAGGCGAGGTGCCCAACTTCAACAAGGCCCAGGCCGAGCTGACGAACCTGAACAAGGGCGCCAGCCGCCAGGTGGTGCCGCTGGTCAAGGAAGGCCGCGTGCCCGGCACCATGGACGTGGACCTGAAGGTCGAGGACAAGAGCCCCTGGCACGCCAGCCTGGGCCTGAACAACGACTACAGCGCGGACACCACGCACCTGCGCAGCACCGCGTCGCTGGGCTACGACAACCTTTGGCAGCTTGGCCATTCGGTCAGCCTGACCTTCTTCACCGCGCCGGAGGAAACCGACAACGCCAAGGTCTGGTCCGGGTCTTATTCCATGCCGCTGTCCAGCCGCTGGAGCCTGCAGTTCGCGGGCTACAAGAGCGACAGCAACGTCGCCACCATCGGCGGCACCAACGTGCTGGGCAAGGGCTATTCCTTCGGGCTTTCCGCCATCTACACGATGGATCCGCAAGGCGACTGGAGCAATTCGCTATCCATCGGGCTGGACTACAAGAAGTTCGATGAGTCCACCCGCTTCGGCGACAACGAAGACCAGATCCCCATCAAGTACCTGCCGTTCACGCTGGCCTACAACGGCTACCGCTATTCCGAGTCATCGCAAAGCAGCCTGGGATTGTCGGTGGTGGGCGCCAGCGGCTCCTTCTTCAACCAGGGCAGCGACTGGCAGGAGTTTGACGACAAGCGCTATCAGGCCAGCCCCAGCTTTGCCTTGCTGCGCGGCGACGGCACGCACACGCAGAACCTTTTCGGCGACTGGCAATTGGGCCTGCGCGGCTCGTTCCAGCTGGCCTCGGGCGCGCTGGTGTCCAACGAGCAATTCTCGGCCGGCGGCGCGACCAGTGTGCGCGGCTACCTGGCCGCCGAACGCACGGGCGACGACGGCGTGCTGGGTTCGGTCGAATGGCGCACGCCGTCTTTGGCGCGCTGGCTGGGCGCGAACGTCAACGAATGGCGCTTCTATGCCTTTGCCGACGCCGCCACCTTGCGCCTGCGTGACCCGCTGCCTGAACAAGACGCCAGCTATTCACTGGCCAGCCTGGGCCTGGGCACCCGCCTGCAAGTGCTGGATTGGTTGTCCGGCTCGCTGGACTGGGGCTACCCGCTCAAGGACGGCCCCAATACCCGCAAACACGATCCCCGTCTGAACTTCAGCGTCCGCGCCAACTTCTGAGCGCACGCGCTTACCCCATTCACCCCCGGAGTCTTACTCATGCAACGCCTATTGATGCTCCTGCTAACCGTGCTGGCCGGCGTACTGCCGTCCGCCGCCAACGCCTGGTGGCAACCAGACTGGCAGTACCGCAAGCAAATCACCGTCGACAGCACCGCGCAGGGCATGCCGCTGGGCGGCCCCGCCGGCCGCATGCCGCTGCTGGTGCGCCTGCATACGGGCAACTTCACCTTCGACGGTATCAACGAGAAGGGCGCCGACATCCGCTTCGTGGCGGCCGACGACCAGACCGTGCTGAACCATCAGCTCGAAGCCTTCGACCCGCTGCTGGGCATGGCCCTGGTGTGGGTGGACGTGCCCGAGGTGGCCGACGGCCAGCGCCAGGACATCTGGATGTACTACGGTAACCAGAAGGCGCCGGCTTCGGCCAACGGCCAGCTGAGCTTCGACCCCAACTACACGCTGGTCTATCACTTCGACGGCGCCGCCGGCGCGCCGCCGCGCGACACCACCGCCTACAGCAACCACGGCCAGACCCCGACGGGCGCCGCCGTGGACGGCGTGATCGGCCGCGCCGCGCAGTTCGCGGGCACGACGCCGCTGATGCTGCCCGCCAGCCCCTCGCTGGCCATTCCCGCCGCGGGCGCCTTCACCTTCAGCGCCTGGGTGCGCGCCGACCAGCCGGCCGGCGAACAGCTTGTCTATGCCCGCCGCGATGCCGGTAATGCCTTGCTGATCGGTATCAGCCAGGGCGTGCCCTTCGTGGAAGTCAACGGCCAGCGCAGCCAGCCCGGCC
>JALDYL010000399.1:0-3120 GCA_032153965.1 Achromobacter sp.
AGTCGGCGGCGCGCGGTTTCCAGAAGCGGAAGCTGCTGCCCGCGTGCGCCTGCACTGCCAGCACCAGGTTGTCCAGCACCGTGGACTGCTTGAAGATATTGGTGATCTGGTACGAGCGCGACAGCCCGGCGGAAACGCGCTGATGGGCGTTCATGCCGGTGACGTCGCGTCCGCCCACCTTCAGCGTGCCCGAATCCGCCGCCAGCGTGCCGGACAGCAGATGGATCAGCGTGGACTTGCCCGCGCCGTTGGGGCCGATCAGGGCGTGGATCTCGCCCGGGTTGAGGGACAGCGACACATTGTCGGTGGCGACCAGCGCGCCGAAACGGCGCACCAGTCCCGAAGCCTGCAGGGCCGGCGTTACGGTAGCGTTCATGATCCCACCTTGCCGGATTGGGCGGCAGCGGCGCGGCCGCTGAACCAGGGGCCGAACAGCCCGACCAGGCCGCGCGGCGCGCCGAACACCACGCACAGCAACAGCACGCCCAGGGGCAGATGCCAATATTCGGTCCACAGGCGCAGCACTTCTTCGAGGGTCAGCATGACCACGGCGCCGGCCACGCCGCCATAGCGCAGGCCGATACCGCCCACCAGCACCATGATCAGCAGGTTGGCCGACTGGGTCCAGTGCATCAGGCTGGGCGAGATGAAGAGGTTATGGTTGGCCAGCAGCGCGCCGGCCAGGCCGGCCACCGCGCCGCTCAGCGTGAACGCCATCAGCTTGGTGCGATAAACCGGATAGCCCATCGATTCCATGCGCGACTCGTTTTCGCGTATGCCTTGCAGGGCGGTGCCGAAGCGGGAAGCCACCACCCGGCCGAACACCCACATGATCAGCGCGAACAGCGCCAGCACCAGGTAATAGAAGCTGACGTCATTGGCCAGGTCGATGCCCGGCAAGGTCGAGTAGCCCGGCAGGTTCAGCCCGTCCTCGCCGCCATACTGGCGCAGCGAGATGAAGATATAGAACAGCATCTGCGCGAAGGCCAGCGTGATCATGATGAAGTACACGCCGCGGGTGCGCAGCGAGATCGCTCCCGTGATGCAGGCCAGCGCCGCCGCCAGCAGCATGGCCGCGGGCCAGACGATCAGGGCCGACGTCACGCCCGACATGGCCAGGATGCCGACCGCGTAGGCGCCCGCCCCGAAGAAGGCCGCATGCCCCAGCGCCACCATGCCGCCGTAGCCCAGGATCAGGTTCAGGCTGGTCGCGGCCAGCGCGTAGATCAGCACGCGCCGCACGAAGGAAATATAGAAGTCCAGGCCCAGCGCCGGCGCCACCAGCGGGAACACCGCCAGCGCGGCCAGCAGGACCACGGTCCAGATCATGGATTTCATGGTCAACCCCGCGCCGGAAACAAGCCGGAGGGCCGGAACACCAGCACTGCCGCCATCAATACGTAAATGGCAATGGCGGCCAGCGTCGGACCGACGCTGGAGGCCACGGCCGGAGAAAAGACCTGGCGCAGCAGCATGGGCAGGAAGGCCCGCCCCGCCGTGTCCACCATGCCCACCAGCAGCGCCCCGACAAAGGCGCCGCGGATCGATCCGATGCCGCCGATGACGATGCACACCAGCACCAGGATCAGGATTTCTTCACCCATCCCCACCTGCACCGAGGTGATCGGACCGAGCAAGGCGCCGGCCACGGCGGCCAGCATGGCGCCCAGCACGAACACGCCCAGGAACAGCAGCGGCACGCGCACGCCCATCAGGGTGGCCATCTGGCGGTTGGATGCGCCCGCCCGCACCAGCACGCCTGCGCGGGTGCGCGTCACGAACCAGTACAGGCCCGCGGCGGCGGCCACGCCGAACACGATGATCATGAGGCGGTAGGCGGGATAGAGCAGATCGGGCAGCAGCCGGACCGGGCCGGACAGCGCGGCCGGCATGTTCAGCATGACGGGGGCCGGGCCCCAAATCATCTTGACCAGGTCGTTGGCGATGAGAATGACGGCGTAGGTGCCCAGCACCTGGGCCAGATGGTCGCGCAGCGCGAGGCGGCGTATCAGCGTCAGTTCCAGCACCACGCCGACGATGCCGGTGGCGACGGCCGCCACCAGGACGGCGGCGGTGAATGAACCTGTGCGCTGCATGGTTTCGGCGGCGACATAGGCGCCGGCCATGTAGAGCGAGCCGTGAGCCAGATTCATGATGTCCATGATGCCGAACACCAGGGTCAGCCCGGCCGCGATCAAAAACAACATCAACCCAAACTGCAGACCGTTCAGCAATTGCTCGACGATCAGCGTAAACGTCATGAAAACTTCCCCCTTGCCGCGAATTGCCGATGGCCTAGCTCGCGGTCAAATCACCAAAGCCAAACTGATTGCGCACCACGCGCGGCGCATGCACTGGTGTCACTCCATCCGGATGCCGCGGAGCCGGCTCTGCCGGTCCGCAGGCATGCCCCCTTGAGGGGGAAGCGCGCAGCGCTTCGGGGGTGGGCTATAGCTTGCACTCGCCGACGTAGACGTCCTGGTACTTGTCGAACACCTTGCCCACCAGCTTGTTGGTGATGCGGCCGCTGCCGTCCTTGTCGACGACGCGCAGGTAGTAAGCCTGGATCGGATAGTGGTTCTTGCCGTAGGTGAACTTGCCGCGCACCGAGGGGTAGTCGGCCTTTTCCAGCGCGGCGACGACGGCCGCGCGGTCCGAGGCCTTGCCGCCGGCCTGCTTGACGGCGGCGTCCATGGCCATGATGACGTCGTAGGCCTGGGCGGCGTACACCGAGGGGTAGCGGCCGTTGTATTCCTTGCGGAAGGCTTCGACGAAGGTCTTGTTCTGCGGCACGTCCAGGTCATGCGCCCACTGCGCCGTGTTGTACATGCCCAGCATGGGCTCGCCCACGGCCTGGATCACGTCCTCGTCGGCCGAGAAGCCCGGGCCGATCAGCTTGACGCTCTGCGACAGGCCGGCCGAGACGAACTGCTTGACGAAGTTGATGCCCATGCCGCCCGGCAGGAAGATATAGACGGCGTCCGGCTTGGCGGCGCGGATCTGCGCGATTTCCGCAGCGTAGTCGATCTGGCCGAGCTTGGTATAGACCTCGTCGCCCGGGGCGGTCTTGTAGCCGCGCTTGAAGCCGTTCAAGGCGTCCTTGCCGGCCGGATAGTCCGG
>JALDYL010000400.1:0-3111 GCA_032153965.1 Achromobacter sp.
GGCGTGGCCAGGGAACGGCGGGTATTCAGGTCCTGATTCTTCATCTCAGCCTCTGCGAGCATGATGGGGCGGGAAAACCTTATTTAATGCTACGATGGCCCTACTTGTGGGAACCACTTTTATAAATCGGGTAGAACCAATTGCGGTCCATAGTCGGTGACTTGCTGCAGCTGCGGCTGGCGGACGGCTCCAGCGAGCCCATGAACAAGCGGCTGTACCGCGGCATCCGGGAAGCCATCCTGGACGGAGCCATTGCCGCGGACTCGCGCCTGCCCGCCTCGCGCGACCTGGCGGCCGAGCTCGGCATCGCCCGCAACACCGTGGTCCACGTCTACAGCCAGCTGCTGGCTGAAGGCTACACCCGCAGCCGCCAGGGCAACGGCACCTTCGTCAATGCCTCGGTGCCGGACTCCTACCTGGACAGCGGCCGGCGCAAGCGCCAGCCGCCGCCCGCGCAGCCGCGCCCGGCGCTGTCGCCGCGCGGCGCGGCCATCGTCGACGGCGTGTCCGCATCGCCCTACCAGTGGGGCGCCTTCATGCCCGGCGTGCCCGACCTGACCGAGTTCCCGCACAAGAAGTTCGGCCGTATTTTCAGCGCCTTGTGGCGCAATCCCTCGCCCGACCTGCTGACCTACGCCTACGGCGGCGGGCTGCCGGCCCTGCGCGAGGCGCTGGCGCAGCACCTGGCGCTGACCCGCTCGATCGATTGCGACCCCGAGCAGATCATCATCACCGAGGGCTCGCACCAGGCCATCGACCTGACCACCCGCATCCTGGGCGAGGCCGGCGAGACCGCCTGGGTCGAGGACCCGGGCTACTGGGGCGCGCGCACCGTGCTGCAGGCCAACGGCCTGCATACCGTGCACCTGCCGGTGGACGAGGAGGGCATGCGCCTGCCGGAGACCATGGGCACGCCGCCGCGCTTCATCTTCGTCACGCCCTCGCACCAGTATCCGCTGGGGCCGGTCATGTCGCTGACGCGCCGGCGCCAGTTGCTGGCCGTGGCGCGGCAAAGCGGCAGCTGGATCATCGAGGACGACTACGACAGCGAATTCCGCTTCTCCGGCCGGCCGATCGCTTCGCTGCTGGGGCTGGAGCCGGACGCGCCGGTGATCTACATGGGCACCTTCAGCAAAACCCTGTACCCGGGCCTGCGGGTGGGCTATCTGGTGCTGCCCAAGCCCCTGACCGCCGCGTTCCAGGCGGCGCATGCGGAGCTCTACCGCGAAGGCCATCTGATGACGCACGCGGCCCTGGCCACCTTCATCTCGGAAGGCCACTACGCCGCCCACATCCGCCGCATGCGCATGCTGTACGGACGCCGCCGCGCCATGCTGGTCAACCTGATCGAGCGGCGCCTGGGGCCGGATTGGCTGCATCGCGACGCCAGCATGGCGGGGCTGCATCTGGTGCTGACGCTGCCGCAGGACATGGACGACCTGCGCGTGGTGGACGTGGCGCGCGGCAAGGGCGTGCTGACGCGCGCGCTGTCGCGCTATTACGTCAACGACGAGGGTCGCCGCCCCGGCCTGCTGCTGGGCTACGCCTGCGTGCCCGAGCACGACATCGCGCGCAAGTTCGAGGTGCTGCTGGAAAGCCTGAACGAAGTGGCGCGCGCGCCCGCCGCGTTGGCGGCGTCAGGCGGGCGCTAGCGCCGCCGCGAAAGCCGCGGCGTTGCGCATGCCCTGGTCTTCGAAGTTGGTGTTGAACACCGCGTGCGCCTGGGCGCTTTGCGCCGCCAGGCGCGAGAAGCGCTCGGCCAGCTCGGCCAGTTCCTGTTCCGAGTATTCGTACTGGAAGCGGCTCGAGGACGCGGCGCCGGACACGTTCCAGGCGGCCGTGTTGCGCCCATGCAGGCGCAGCAGCGTCAGTTCCGGATGAGTGCATTCCCAGACCGCGGGCACGGTGTTGTCGAACCCTTGCGGACTATCGACCACCGTATGGACGACCCCGAGATCGCGTTCGAAGGCCAGGGTGTCGGCGGTGGCGGCCGGCGACTCGAACCAGCTGCGGTGGCGGAATTCCACGGACACCAGGTGTTCCTCCATGCGATGCGCGCAGTCGGCCACCCGCGCCCGGCCGCGCGCATCGCGCCGGACCCAGGGCGGAAACTGGAAATGCACCGCGCCCAGCTTGCCGGGCATGCGCAGCGGTTCCAGCGCAAGCGGGTAGCGGCGCCAGAGTTCGTCGCGTAAATCCGCGGGCATCTGGTCGTGGTAGATGACGGGGTCGGGCCAGTCGGGCAGTTCGCGCCGGATGTCCGCGGGCAGCGCGGACAGCGGCGTCTGGTGGCCGGTGAAGAGTCGGAAAGCCTTGATATTGAAGATGAAATCGTCCGGCGTGCGCTGCGCCCACAAGTAGGCGTTTTCGGCCGAGGGCATGGCGTAGTAGCTGGAATCGACCTCGGCCATGGGAAAGCGCGAGGCATAGAAGCGCAGCCGCGCTTCGGCGCTGCGGACCTCGTGCGGGTAGAAGCGGCCGCAGGCCAGCAGGGTGGGGTCGGTCCAGGAGGCGGTGCCGGTCAAGAGGCGCATGGCCACAGGCAAATCAGACTTTATCGAAAAAATTCTGTATAAATATACAGTGTTCATCCGAAGCCCGGCAATGTCCGGGCTCGCCGTTTTCAGCGGCCGCAGTGCTGCGGCCCCGCCCCATGTCCGACCAAACCGATACGCCCACCCCGTCCGCCGAGCGCCCCGATCCCCTGGCCGATCTCAATCCCGCCCAACGCGAGGCCGCCGAGTTCGGCGTGGCCGGCGCGCCGGGCGACGACGGCCCCCTGCTGGTGATTGCCGGAGCCGGCTCGGGCAAGACCAATACGCTGGCCCATCGGGTCGCGCACCTGATCCTGAACGGCGCCGATCCCCAGCGCATGCTGCTGTTGACCTTCTCGCGCCGCGCGGCGCTGGAAATGGAGCGGCGCGTGGGCTCGGTGCTGCAGCGGGTGATGAAGCTGCGCGCCACGCAGCAGGCGCCGTCGCTGCCCTGGGCCGGCACCTTCCACGCCATCGGCGCGCGCCTGCTGCGCGATTGCGCGCAACGCATCGGCCTGTCCGAAGCCTTCACCATCCATGACCGCGGCGACGCCGAGGACCTGATGGGCATGGTGCG
>JALDYL010000118.1:0-14236 GCA_032153965.1 Achromobacter sp.
GGCGCATTTGTAGCGATCAGCCGAAGGCTGAGGTGCGGCGAATGGTAGCCAGCGGGCCGGAGCGGGAATATCAGGGAATTCCCGTTAAATCCATGAGGCGGAATTTACGGTTCGCGGGCCGCCGCGAATAGTGCGGCGCGCACGGCCTCGGGGGTGAAAGGCGCTTCGTAAAAGCGTAGCCCTGTCGCGTCGAAGAGCGCATTGGCGATCGCGGCGGGGCCTGGAACCGACGCGGATTCGCCGGCGCCCATGGGCGGCTCGTCCTGGCGCGGCATCATCAGCACGTCGATGGCAGGCAGGTTCTTGAAGCCGATGATGGGGTATCCGCCCCATTCCCGGCAGGCCACGCCGGCGTCGTCGAAAACAACTTTTTCCAACAGGCTGCGGCTTAGCGTCTGGTTGACGTTGCCATGGATCTGGTGGCGGACGCCGTCGGGATTGACGACCATGCCGGTGTCCTGGCCGACGACGACGCGGTGGACATCGATGCGTCCGCTTGCCGGATCCACGCTCAGGTCGATGACCCATGCCGCCCAGGCGGCGCCGAAGCCAGGGAACTTGCTGTGCACGTAGCGCGCATAGGCGACGCCCCGCCCATGCAAGCGGCCGTCGGCGTCGGGGCGGCCCCGGCTGCCCGGGGCCATCGGGCGCCACTGCGCGCGGGCGGCGGTGGCTTCCAGCAGCGCGATGGCGCGCGGGTCGTCCAGATGGCGGACACGGTACGCGACGGGATCGGCGCCGGCCGCGTGCGCCAGTTCATCGATCATGCACTCATGCGCAAAGGAGTTGGGCAGCGCCGACACCCCGCGCAACCACGATGCGCGCACCAGCGGCGCCATGTCGTGGCAGACGATGCGCCGGTTTGGATACCGATAGGGCGGTGCGGCCGTGCGGTCGCCCATCTCGAGCGTGCGAGGTTCGGCGGGAATGGCGCCAGTCAACAGCAGGGCCAGCAATGGCGCGTCGTTGGACGGGTAGCGGACGCCGAAGTCATAGGCCAGCAGGTCGCCGTTGGCATCGATAGCGGCGCTCACGTCCATCAGTTGGCCGGTGCCTTTGGGTTCCCACTGGTGTTCCTGTTCGCGCGTGAGCTGTACGCGGACCGGGGCGCCGACAGCGATGGACAGCAGCGCCGCGTCGGCGCAGACGTCGTCCGCGCAGTTGCGGCCGTAGCAGCCTGCGGCCTCCAGGCGGATCAGGTCTATGCGGTCCTCGCCCAGCTTGAGCAAGCGGTTCAAGTCGGCGCGCAGCATGTGGGGATTCTGCGTGCCGGTCCAGATCGTCAGGCGGCCGTCGCTGAAGTCGGCGACGGCGCAAGAGGGACCGATGGAGGCGTGCATCTGATAGGGCCAGACATAGCTGCGGCGCAGATGCGCGGCGGCGCGGGCGCAGGCCGCATCGATGTCGCCTTCCTCGACCAGCGGGCGGGTGGTCGACGGGTTGGCGCGGATGGCTTGCTCCAGGTCATCCAGGCGGGGGGCGGGCGGAACCGGCTTCCAGCGCACTTTCAGCGCTCGCATGGCGGCGATCGCTTGTTCCTCGCGATCCGCCACCACGCCGATGAAATCGCCCTGCGTCACCACCTGCACGTTGCCAGGCAGGCGGGCGACGGAGTCGCGGTCCAGATCGGCCAGGCAGCGGCCGATGAAACTGCCGGCATCTCGTCCTGGATGGGGAGGACGGATCACCCGTCCATGGCGCATGCCGGGCACGCGCACGTCGTGCACGAAGCTGAGTTCACCGGTGGCCTTGGCCGGAATGTCCACGCGGGCGACACCTTGCCCAACGACCCGGTACTCCTCGGCGGGTTTAAGGCGAACGTCCTGGTCGGGGGGCGCCAGGAGCAGCCGGATGTGCTGGCCGCGCAGCAATTGCCCGTAGTGCAACCGGCGCGAGTCGCCGGCGTCGGCGGGGCGGATCACTCCTTCGTGCACTTGCAAAGCGTCGCGCGGGATGTCCCATTGCCGCGCCGCCAGCGTCAACAAATGTTCGCGGGCTTGGGCCGCGGCGCGCCGCAGCGGCACTGCCGATATCTGGATACTGGCGCTGGCGATGGTGGGCCCCTGGTTCGGGGCGGCATTGGTGTGCCCCAGCACCATCTCCAAGCGCGGCATCGGAACCTCAAGCTCTTCCGCGACGATCTGCGCCAGCGAAGTGCGGATGCCTGTGCCCAGGTCCACGTGGCCGTTGAACGCGAGCACGCGCCAGCCCGCGGACGCGGTCTCATCGGGATGCGGGCTGCTGTCGCCCAGCACCGCGATGAAGATCTCCGGAGTCGCCTGGACATAGTCCGACGCCACGCCGGGCTGGCCGGGGGCCGGCCGCGGCGGGGCCGTGGGTTCCCGTACGACCAGCAAGGCGTCGGTGTGGGCGAGCAGCGCGCCAGGCATTTCTTTAGGCTGAGGCAGGTTCATGGGGCTGGCAGAGTCCGGGCCGGTGGATGATTATGCCGGCATTACCGGACGCCAAGGTCGGGGCCGCCGGTCATGGCCGCGTGTCGTCAATCGCCCGGTCCATGGGCATGACGGCGGCGTACTTCTGCGCCATGTCGAACAGGTTGGCCTCGTGCGGCCCCAGGGCGCGGTCGCCGCAGCAGTCGGACACGACCAGCGGCCGGAATCCCGCCTGCATGGCGTCCACCACGCTGGCCCGAACGCAGCCGCTGGTCACGCAGCCGGCAACCAGCAGGGTCTGCACGCCGCGCTGTGCCAGCCATGGCGCCAGCATGGTGCCGAAGAAGGCGGACGGCGTGCTCTTGCGCACCACATACTCGCCGGCGGCGGGCGCCAGTTCCGGCACGATGGCGCTGTTGTGGCTGTGTTCTTTCAGCGCCAGCATGGCTGGCACCTTAAGGCAGAAAATGTTGCTGTCGGCGTCGTCGTCCGAGAACACGATGCGGCTGTGCGCCACCGGCCAGCCCTGCGCGCGGGCGTGGGCCAATAGATGGCGAGTCCGCGAGATGGCCTCGGGGATGTTGCCGCCGCCCAGGACGGCGGGGTCGGCGAAGCCGTTGACGAAGTCGATGATCAGCAGCCCATAGGGGGCTTTGAGCGGCAGTGGGCTGCCGAAACCTTGCCGTGAATAAGCGGAGATATCGCCAGCCGCGTCGTCGATGCGGATGGCTTGCTTGGGTGCGCTCATTTGAACTCTCCTCGGCGCGCGGCGCGTACCAGTCCCGGCGGATCCTGCACGACGCCGTCGACCACGACTGGCCGGCCGTCCAGGGCGACGCTGCAATGGCGCATCGGGATATCGATGTGGCAGGCGGTAGTGCGGCTGCCGCCGGCTTCGTTGTTGGGGCCCATGGACCACAGGAAATTGCCTTCGAAGGCGCGGGCGTCCATGCCGATATGGGCTTCCTTGTTGTAGTGGGCCAGCATGGACCATTGGGCGCGCGGCTGCAGGCCCCAGCCTATGTGGGATACGGCGTAGGCCTCGGGATCTTCATAGGCGGCCATGTATTCCTTGAGTATGTCGGCCTGCAGTCCGCCATTGATGCGGGTGACGTAGCCCTTTTCGATGACGAGTTCGATCGGATCGGTCACATAGTCCTTCATGGGCAGCAGGATGTCGCCGCGGTCCAGCACCACGCGTCCTTCGCTCTGGCCTTCATTGGGCCAGGTCAGCACGAAACCGCTGGGCCAATGGTCCCAGCGGCCAGGCTGGTCCACGAAGCCATATTCGGAAATGGCCGGGAAGTCGCCCAACTGGCAGCGCAGGTCGGTGCCGGCGGCGGACGTGATGTGCATCTGGCGCGACGCTTCGATCAGGCGGGCGGCGGCCTGCACGCGGCTGCGGTCCGCCTCGTTCGGCACCAGCCGGCACAGCACTTCGGGCGGCTCGATCGCCAGCAGGATCTTGGTGCCGGTCTGCAGGATCTCGTGCTGCTCGGGGGAGAACAGCAGCGTCATCAGGTCCAGCACCAGGTCGCTGGCCGTAAGCGCCGCGATGGCGGCGGCGTTGCCGGTCAGCGGCGTGGTGCCCAGATAGGCCAGGGCGTCGCGGCTGATGGACTTGTCGGCGTTGACCGGCGGCAGGTCCAAGCGGTTGACGCGCGCGCCCATGTCGGTGGCGGCGGCGATGGCGCAGCGCAGGGTCTGCGGATGCGTGTCGGCGCCGGTAAGCACCGTGACAATCTGGCCGGCTTCCAGCCGGGATAGCGTGAGCACCTGTTTCCAGGCATGGATCAGATCGATATCGCTGACGGACATGTGGGTTCCTTGGGGCGGCGGGGTGGGAGTGGGGCGCGCAAGCCCCAGGTGCGGTATCAGTCCACGGCGTGGCCGAGGAAGTCGCCGAAGGCGGCGTAGAAGCCGGCCTCGTTGTCCCACGGAATCATGTGGCCTGCGCCGGGCACCCGGACGTGCTGGGTCTGCGGCGCCAGGCTTTGCCATTCGGCGACGTCCTCGTCGCCCACCACGCCGCCCCTCTCGGCGGTCATCAGCAGCAAGGGCAGGGCGATACCGGGCAGGTCGGCGTGGATGTCGTCGCGGCCGAAATCCTCGAAGCTGCGGACGATGGCCGGTTCATGGCAAGTGTGCAGCCATTGGGCGCGCAACTGGCGTTGCGGCTCGGTCCAGGTCGGGCAGAACGCCCGCATGTCTTCGGCGGTCATGCCGCGCGTGGCGAGCCGGATGGAGTCCACGTACCACGCCAGGTTGGCGGGGTAGGCGCGGCGGCCCGGGCCCGAGACAGGCGGGTCGACGATGACCAGGCGCGCCAGTCCCTGCGGCTGCTTGCCCGCGGCGCGCACGGCGATGCGACCGCCCATGGAATGGCCGACCAGCGCATAGCGTTCCAGCCCCAGCGCCTGGGCGAATGCCGTCACGTCGGCCGCTTGCGCGTCCAGGCCGTAGTCCAAGTCCGGGCCGGACGCCGACAGCCCGCGTCCGCGCACGTCCAGTACATAGGTGTCGAATTGGCGGCCCAGACGCTCGGCCACGAAGCCCCAGGTCACGGCAGGGCTGGTGATGCCGGGGATGAGGATGACCGCGAGGCGGTCGCTGCGGCCGCCCGCAATGCCGCCATAGCGCAGGTAGTGCTGGCGGATGCCGTTGGCATGGACGTGGCCGCCATGGAGATAGGTGCTGGAGTTTGTCGTCATGGGATGCCTCGAGAATCGGACCTAGGGTTTCCGATAAATTCAAAATAAAGTGTATACGCTCTATTCTTGCAAAGAGTGAGGTCGATAGCCAACCTGGTTTTAGTAGTGGTTTTCACCTAATCAAGTGAAAAACAAACGATATTTTTACTATCGGCTAGCCCGGTCACGCATGAGTTGAAATCCTTGATGCAAAAAAATGAAGTGTGTACTTCATAAATTTTCAACTCCATCGCCTGGCGGCGGCATCGTTTCGCACCGGCCGGCAACGCGTTCAAGCAATCACTTATCCAGTCATTCATCATCCAGCAAGGAGAAGCCCCCGTGTCCACATCCCCCCGTATCGCCATTGTTGGCGCCGGTCTTGGCGGCGCCGCAACCGCTGCGCTGCTGCTCAAGCAAGGACTGAACGTTCGCGTCTACGAGCAGGCGCCGGGTTTTTCGCGGCTAGGGGCCGGCATCCATGTGGGGCCGAACGTCATGAAGATCCTGCGGCGGATCGGCGTCGAAGACGCGCTGAACGCCCAAGGCTCCCACCCGGACTACTGGTACAGCCGCCATTGGGAAACGGGCGATATCCTGGCGCAGATCCCGCTGGGCGACTACGCCGTCAAGAATTACGGCGCGTCTTATCTCACGGTACATCGGGGCGACTTCCACGCACTGCTGATCGACGCCTTGCCGAAAAGCGCCGTTGCCTACGGCAAATCGCTGACCAAGGTCGAGGACCGGGGCGATGCGGTGACGATGCACTTTGCCGACGGTACGTCCGAGGAGGCCGATATCGTGATCGGCGCGGACGGCGTGAACTCCCGCATCCGCGAAGAGTTGCTGGGGCCGGAGTTGCCCAAGTACGCGGGCTATCTGGCGCACCGCGCGGTGTTCCCCACGCCGCCGGTCAAGAGCGGAATGCTGCCCTTCGATTCCTGCGTGAAGTGGTGGAGCGACGACCGCCACATGATGGTCTATTTCGTGACGGGCAAAGCCGACGAACTCTATTACGTGACCGGCGTGCCGGTAGAGCACTGGGACTTGAACGACCGCTGGCTGCCCAGCAGCAAGGATGAAATGCGCCAGGCCTTCAACGGCTGGCATCCCACGGTGCAGGCGCTGATCGATGCCACGGTCGAGGTGACCAAATGGTCCTTGCTGGAACGCGATCCGCTGCCGCTGTGGAGCCGCGGGCGCATGGTGTTGTTGGGCGACGCCTGCCATCCGATGAAGCCGCACATGGCGCAGGGCGCGGCCATGGCGATCGAAGACGGCGCAATGCTGGCGCGGTGCTTCAAGGAAGTGGGCATGAATAATCACGAACTGGCGTTTGCGCTGTATGAAGCGAACCGCGCGGAACGCGCCAGCAAGGTGCAGCGCATTTCGCACGACAACACCTGGTTGCGTACCAATGAGGATCCTTCGTGGTGCTTCGGTTACGACGTGTTCAGCGAACCCCTGGTCGAACCCAAGGCGCGGGCCGTGGCGTGAGGGTTTGCGCTGCGCGGGGCAAAAGGGGCTTGATCCCCGGCCCGCGCAGCGGCAACCTTGCTACCTTTCAAACTTAGCCACCTGCCACGCCCATGGGATCCCCAGTCTATCCGAGCAGCGCCCCGCAGCCGATTCGCCTGATGGTAAACGGATGCGCCCACGATGTGCCGGTGGCACCCGACACGGCGCTGCTGCACGTGCTGCGCAATGACCTCGAACTCAACGGCCCCAAGTATGGCTGTGGCCTGGGCGAGTGCGGGGCCTGCACGGTGTTGATTGATGGCGTGGCGGCGCGGTCCTGCGTGATTCCGGTCAGGGCGGCGCAAGGGCGGGCTATCACCACGCTGGAAGGTCTGGGCACGCGGCACCGGCCCGGACCGACCCAGCAGGCCTTCATCGACTGCCAGGCGGCGCAATGCGGCTATTGCCTGAACGGAATGATCATGACGGTGGAGGCCCTGCTGCGGCGCAATCCCTGCCCCACTGAAGCGGCGTTGCGCAGCGAATTGCACCACAACCTGTGTCGCTGCGGCACGCATGTGGAAATCATGCAGGCGGCCGTGCGGGCTGTGCAGTTACGCACGGCTGGCGTCGCGGACGATTCCGCCAAATGAACGCGAACGCTTTCGCCGCCCCGCCGGCAAATGGCGGCCTGCCGGCCGTGTTGCCCTCCGATCTATTGCATGGCGTCGCGTTGCGGCCGCCTGAACTGGCGTGGGACGGCATGCGCTACCGCGGCAGCCGGCTGCTGAGCGCGAGGCTGGCAGAGGCTGAAGCCCTGGCCGGCGTGGTGGCGACGGTGCAGCGTGCGCATTTCGTGGGCGTGATTGCGGTGACGCCGCTGTATGCCCGGCAAGCCGCGGCAGACTTGGCTCCCGTGTGGCTAGCGGCTGACGCGAACGGGACGCCGCGCGTGTCGGCGCCCGACGCGGGGCAGATCCACTACGGCCTGCGACTGCCGTCAATCGAACTGCTCGACGGCGTTCGCGTCACGGCGTGGAGCGTGGATGGGCACGTTGCCGTGTGGCTGCCGGCCTGCACGCGCGCCGTGCAGCATATCCTGCGGCGTGAGCTGGCGGCATTGCTGCAGCTGCCCGAGGCGGCGATACGGCTGACGGTCGTCGACGCCGATGGCGCGGCCGCAATCGAACGGGACATGCCGCATCCGCTGGATCTGATGGATGCGGCTGCCGATGCGGCCCTGCTGTCCCAGGCCGTGGGCCGGCCGGTCTGCGTGGCCTGCCGCGCAGAGGCTGTGGATGAACTGGTGTTGCATGCCCCACAACCAGCGGCAGCGCCGGAATCCGCGTCGGGCGCGGACGCGATGCGGCCCGGCGCCGAGAGCGCTCGCGCTCAGCCTGCGATCTTGTTGTCGGACGCATCCTGGGCGATGCGCCCGAGCCTGGCGCGCTTGTTGAGCCAGTCTGGGCAGGCGCGCGCATCCGCGCAGGCGACGGTGCGCGGCGATTTCATGGTGCAGGCTGGCAAGCGGGCGGCGCTTCCCCTGCGTGCCAGCGTGGACGAGTTGAATGCGGCGCAAGTGTTTGCCCAGGAAAGCCTGTGGCATGAGCAGGCCTTGGCCCGTGGCGAAGAGCCGCTCGCGTGGCGCTTGCGGCACTTGCCGGAAGGGCCGGGGCTGGATCTCGCGCGCCAGGTGGTGGAGCGGGCGGCGTTGCCCATGGGCGACGACGATGGCGCACCGCGCGTCGGCGCATTGCGCGGCACGGGCTTCGCCACTGCGCAGGTGCAATGCGTGGACGAGACGGGAGCCGCCCGGACGGTATGGAGCGCCTGGGTGGCCGAGGTCACCGTGCAGCCTCATACCGGTCAGGTCGATGTGACGCGAGTGGTGGCCGGGCATGATAGTCAGCGCTTGCAGGAGGCCCAAGGCGCGCCGGTATGCGCTGCAATCGAACACCAGACGCCCCGGCTGCTGGCCAATGCCCGCCGCCTGTTGGCGGGGCCGCCGGCCTTCGACGACTGGCGCAGTCCGGCGCTCGACGCCACCGACGAACGGAACGGCGCATTGAGCAGATACGACGAGCGCAATGGCTTGTTGCGTCGTGACCCGGCCGAAGGCCGCGCGTTGGCCGAGGGGCAACTGGGCATGGATGGGGTGGTTACGCTGCCTGCCGCGGCCGCCATCGCCAATGCCATCCAGGATGCAACGGGCGTGCGCCTGCGGCAGGCGCCGTTTGATTCCGAGCAATTGCGGTTGGCGCTTGCCGGCCGTCGCCGCGAACGCGTGCGCAATCCGTTGATGCGCGGCTGGGTATGGCTGGCGGCCGGCATGGCGGGCCTGGCTGGAATGGCCGCCGCGCTCTGGCCCGTGAAGCCGGCGCTGCCGTTGACGGCCGGTCCCGACGTGTCGCTGTATTCGTCACGTGCGATCGAACGCGGGCGCCTGGTGGCGGCCGCGGGCGATTGCGTCGCCTGCCATACCGCGCCTGGCGGCAAGGCCAACGCCGGCGGCTTGGGGCTGGACACGCCGTTCGGCACGATCTACACCACCAACATCACGCCCGACAACGAAACGGGCATCGGCCGCTGGTCGTACACCGCGTTCGACCGCGCCATGCGCCAGGGCGTGCATCAGGACGGGCGTCAGCTGTACCCCGCGTTTCCGTACACGGCCTACGCCAAGCTGAGCGACGCGGACATGCAGGCGCTGTACGGCTATCTGATGTCGCAACCTGCCGTACGGGCCGAGCCCGCCAAGACTCAGCTGGCGTTCCCCTTCAGTTCCCGTCCGCTGCTGGCAGGCTGGAATGCGTTGTTTCACGACGCCACGCCGTTCACGCCAGATGCGTCGCGCAGCGCGGAGTGGTTGCGGGGAGCCTATCTGGTGCAGGGGGCAGGCCACTGCGCGGCTTGCCACTCGCCGCGCAACCGCCTGGGCGCGGAGAAGACGGGCGTGCACTACCTGGCTGGCGGCGAGGCCGAGGGCTGGACCGCGCCCGCGCTGAACCAGTTGGCCGCGGGCTCGCGGGCCTGGACGGGAGACGAACTGTTCCAGTATCTGCGCACGGGGTACTCGCCTCGCCACGGGGTGGCGGCGGGCCCCATGGCGCCGGTTGTCCAGGGCTTGGCCGAGCTGCCGGACAGCGACGTAAGGGCCATCACCACCTATTTGCTGGATCTGCCACAGGCGGCGGGTTCCGCCACATCCAAACCGGCTGAGGCGATGCCCGCTCCCGCAGCCGCGGCGCAATCGGCGCCGGCCGCGGCCACGATCCAATCCATCCTGGGGCGGCGCGCCAATGGCGAACGCGTCTACCAGAATGCGTGCGCGGTCTGCCATGAAGCCGGCAGCGGCCCCACGCTGTTTGGCGTCAAACCCCCATTGAGCGCGAACACCAATCTGCACGCCGCGACGCCCGACAACCTGATCCAGGTCATTCTCAACGGCATCCAGAACCCGGCCAGCGACGAGCTGGGCTACATGCCGGGATTCAAGGACAGCCTCGACGACAGGCAGATTGCGGACCTGATCGGCTACTTGCGGGAACGCCACGCGCCGGGCAAAGCCGCCTGGCCAGACACGACGAACACGATTAGCAAGCTGCGCGAGCACGCGGAGCTGAACTAAAGGAAGCGCGGCCACAACGCGTGCGGCAGTTTGTGTTGATCACAACAAGGGGTTTCATCTATGTCAGCTTCATTGGTTTCAGTGGACAAGGCCATACTGGTGGCCGGCGTCGGCAAGTTCCAGTATCGGCTCTTCGTGATTTTCGGCCTGGTCTGGATGGCCGATGCCATGCAGGTGCTGTCGATCGGCTTCAGCGCGCCGTCGATCGCCAAGACCTTTGGCATCACCGTGCCGCAGGCGTTGCAAAGCGGTACGTTCTTCTTCATCGGCATGCTGATCGGCGCGTTCGTATTCGGGCGGATGGCTGACCGCATTGGCCGCCGTCCCGTCCTGATGATGGCGGTGGTCATCGACGCCTGCGCCGGCGTGGCGTCGGCCTTTGCGCCGGAGTTCACCTGGCTGCTGTTCCTGCGCTTCCTGACCGGCATCGGCGTGGGCGGCACGCTGCCCGTGGATTACACGATGATGGCTGAGTTCCTGCCCAGCGACCGCCGCGGCCGTTGGCTCGTGCTGCTGGAATCGTTCTGGGCCGTGGGCACAATTTTCCTGGCGCTGCTGGCGCTGGCGGCGACCTCGTGGGGCGATGATGCATGGCGCGTGATCTTCTTCGTGACCGGCCTGCCTGCGCTGATCGGGGTGGCGTTGCGCTTCTATATCCCCGAATCTCCCATGTACTTGAACCGCAACGGCAAATCGGACCGGGCGCGCAAGGTGCTGGAGAGAGTGGCGCGGGTCAACCGCCGCGACGTGGACATGCCCCACTTGCAGCCCGAGACGCCGGCGCATAAATCCATGTTCGCACTGTTCTCGGGCGGCTATCGACGCCGCAGCATCGGGTTGTTCCTGGCGTGGGCGCTGATTTCCATCGCGTACTACGGCGTCTTTGTCTATCTGCCTGTGAAGCTCAGCACTGAAGGCTTCGCATTCATGCGCGGACAGGAATTCCTGGTGGTGCTGGCCCTGGTGCAATTGCCTGGCTTTGCGCTGTCCGCCTACGGCGTGGAGCGCTGGGGACGCAAGCCCACGCTGGTCGGATTCCTGTTGCTGAGCGCGGTGGGATGCATGCTGTACAGCCTGGGCACGTCACCGTTCGTGGTGATTGGCTCCACCCTGCTGATGAGTTTCTCGCTGCTGGGAACGTGGGGCGCCTTGTACGCGTTCACGCCCGAGGTATACCCGACCGACTTGCGTGCCAGCGGCATGGGCATGGCGGGGGCGGTTGCGCGCTTTGGCGGGCTCTTCGCGCCGGCCATCATCGCACCCATCATGGCCAGCCACTTCACGCTATCTTTGGCTGTGTTGTCCAGCATGCTGGTCGCTGGCGCCGTTGCCATCTGGTCGGTCGACGTGGAGTCGCGCAACCGCGCACTGGACTGATCTATTCCTGACCGACGGCGGCGGCGAGCGGGTCAACCCTGTTCGTCGCCGTTCAGCATTTTCGTCAACAGATAATTCAGCGCCAGGCGTTCGGCCGGATTCAGGTTGCCGTATGTGCTTTCCGTGATCTGCTTGGCGAAGGGCTCCATCTGCTGCACCAGTTCCTGACCAACGGGCGTCAGATTGATGACGACTTTGCGACGGTCTACGGGGTCGTGGTCCACCTGGACCAGTTCACGCTGCTTAAGCCTGTCGACCACGCCGCGTACCGTCGCCTGGTCGATGACCGTCGCCTTGACCAGATCGGCCAGCGAACTCGCGCCTTTGTCCCGCACCGAACACAGCACGACGAATTGCGCCGCGGTCAGTTGGGAGTCGGGTATGTACTGTTGGAAGAGGGCGGTATGCCGCTGGTAGACGCGTCGCAGCAGGTGACCGACTTGATCAGAAAACAAATAGCCATCCGTATTGGACGAGGACTTGCCTTTTATATTGCGCATAAGCCTATCCGAAGCAATGCAATGAGCATCATGATTTTTGTCAACGGCACACGCATTGGACGTGCTGAACATACGGACTGAGCCGGGATTTTACTGTGATGCCGCGAGTTGGGCGTCCTTGCCGCATCTATCCACATTGCAGCCAGGCGGCGACAATGGCAAGCATGGAAATTCCGATCGGGCCTATTCATGAACAATAGCGACGAGCCGCAGGGCAGCGACGGCCGCGCAGATTCCTGGCGTCTATTCGCCCTTGCGAAAGCGCGGCTGTCGGGCGTCTGGCGCGAACTGATCCGGGTCAACGCCAGCGACCGGCCCTGGGAAATGCCGCTGGCCGCGGCCCTGTCTTCGGGGCTGCCCTTGCTGGTCGGCGCCTATTTCGGCCGCATGGACTATGGCCTGATGTCCAGCCTGGGCGGCATGGTGTTCCTGAGCCTGCCCAATTCCTCGCTGCAGCACCGCATGATGATGCTGTTGGCGGCGTCCTTCGGCATGGTGGCCTGCTATGCGGTGGGCGCGCTGACCCAGTTCTGGCCCGCGGTCATGCTGGTGGCGTTGACCTTCATCGCCATGGTGGTGAACATGGTTTGCCGCTGCTACCGGCTGGGTCCGCCGGGCAGCCTGTTCTACATCATGGCGACCGCGATCGCGGCCTACACGCCGGGGACCGTGGAAGAAATCCCCACGCGCGTCGGCATGGTGGCCCTGGGGAGCCTGGTCGCGTGCCTGGTGGCGTTTGTGTATTCGCTGCACATGACGCGGGTCGCGCCGCCGCCGCCCGAAACCGCGCTGCCCAGGCCCACGTTCGACTTCGTGGTCTACGACTCCGTGATCATCGGCCTCTTCGTGGGCGTGTCCCTGCTGGTGGCCGAGCTGCTGCAATTGCCGCGTCCCTACTGGGTGCCCGTCAGCTGCCTGGCCATCATCCAGGGCGCGACCTTGATGGCGGCATGGAACCGCCAGTTGCATCGCATCCTGGGCACCGCCGTGGGCTTGTGCGTGGCATGGGCCTTGTTGAGCTTGCCGCTGAACGTATGGACGCTGAGCCTGGTGATGATGGCGCTGTCGTTCGGCATAGAAACGCTGGTGGTGCGCCATTACGCCAGCGCCGTGGTCCTGATCACGCCGCTGACGATCTTCCTGGCCGAGGCGCCGCATCTGGGTCAGGGCTATCCCGAAGCCGTCATCGAGGCGCGCTTCCTGGACACAGTGGTTGGCGCGTTCATCGGCGCCGTGGGCGCCGTGCTGCTGCACAACCAGCGCATCCGGCCACGCCTGTCGCGCTGGATGCGGGCTGTGCTGCCCAGGCGGGTGAATTGAGGCGGGCTGTCAGGCGGTCCGTTTCTTGACCAGCACCACCAACGCGATACCCAGCAGAATCAGCGCCGAAGCCGTCACCAGGATGGCGGTCACGGGCTCATCCAGGAACAGGGTTCCGCCGAACGCCGTCAGCACCGGCACGCTGAGCTGCACGGTGGCGGCGTGGGTTACTTTCAGGCCCTTGAGCGCCGCGTACCAGAAGACATAGCCCAGGCCCGAGGTCACCGCGCCGGACGCCACGGCATACGCCACGCCCGCCGCGTCGTAGCCCACGCCCGCGATCAGGGCATGCAGCAAAAACAGCAGCAGCGCGACCGGCGCGGCGCGGATGAAGTTGCCTGCCGTCGCCGACGCCGCGTCCCTGGCGCTGCGGCCCAGCAACGAATAGGCGCCCCAGGCGATGCCGGCCGCGATCATCAGCAAGGCGTGCAACAGCGGCGGCGCGCTGACGCTGGGGAATAGCAGGATCACCAGGCCGGCCACCGCCAGGCCTATGCCCAGCCCCTGCGTGATGGTGAGCCTTTCGCCAATGAAGAACCCGTACAGGATCATGCTGATCTGGATCGACGCGAACAGCAGCAAGGCGCCGGTGCCCGCCGGGATCTGGGTGTAGGCATAGGCGAAGGCCAGGGCATAGGCCAGCAGCGCCAACGCCCCATGCCAATTTCCTTCCAGCTGCCTCGCGGGCTTACGCAGGCGCAACACCAGCCACAGCACCAGTGCGCCGGAAACGATGCGGATGGCGACGAAGGTGGCGGGGTCGATCGCGGTCTGCTTGAGCGCAAGGCGGCACAGCAGCGAGTTGCCGGCGAAGGCGAGCATCGAGAGCAGGGTGAGCGCGTACAGGCGGGGTGTCATGGCGCAGGG
>JALDYL010000119.1:0-14207 GCA_032153965.1 Achromobacter sp.
TCTCGGCTTCGCGCAGGTCATTGGTGAAGATGGCCGACGACAGGCCTTGCGGCACCCCGTTCTGCAAGGCCAGCGCCTGGCTGAAGTCCGTGTAGCGCATCACGTACAGGATGGGCGCGAAGGTCTCGTGGCAGACCACGTCGGTCTGGCCCTGCATTTCGGCGATGGCGGGGCGCACGTACCAGGCGTCGGGATACTGCTCGGCCAGCACGCGCTCGCCGCCCGTGACCTTGCCGCCCTGTTCGCGCGCGGCCGTCAGCGCGGCCTGCATGGCGTCGAACGACACGCGGTCGATCAGCGGGCCGACCAGCGTGGCGCTGTCCAGCGGGTTGCCGATGGCGGCGCTGGCATAGGCCTTGTGCAGGCGCTGTACCAGGTCGTCGGCCACGCTTTCGTGCACGATCAGGCGGCGCGTGGTGGTGCAGCGCTGGCCGGCCGTGCCGATGGCGCCGAACACGATGCCGCGCGCGGCCATGTCCAGGTCTGCCGTGGGGCCGACGATGATGGCGTTGTTGCCGCCCAGCTCCAGCAGCACGCGGCCGAAGCGTTGCGCCACGCGCGGACCCACCTGGCGGCCCATGCGGGTCGAGCCGGTGGCCGAAACCAGGGCCACGGCGTGCGAATCCACCAGCGCCTCGCCGATGTCGCGCCCGCCGATCAGCACTTCGGACAGGCCCGCGGGCGCGTCGCCGAAGCGTTGCGCGGCTTGGGCGAAGAGCGCCTGGCAGGCCAGCGCGGTCAGCGGCGTTTTCTCCGACGGCTTCCAGACCACGGCGTTGCCGCAGACCAGCGCCAGCGCGGCGTTCCAGGACCACACTGCCACCGGGAAGTTGAATGCGCTGATCACGCCGACCACGCCCAGCGGATGCCAGGTTTCCATCATGCGGTGGCCGGGGCGCTCGGAAGCGATGGTCAAACCGTATAGCTGGCGCGACAGGCCCACGGCGAAGTCGCAGATGTCGATCATTTCCTGCACTTCGCCTTCGCCCTCGGCCACGATCTTGCCGGCTTCCAGGCTGACCAGGCGGCCCAGTGCGCGCTTGTGCTGGCGCAGGGTTTCGCCGAACAGGCGGATCAGTTCGCCGCGGCGCGGCGCCGGCACGTCGCGCCATGCCAGGCTGGCCTGGCGCGCGCGGGTGATGGCGGAATGGGCCTGGGCCACCGTGTGCTCGTGCACCTGAGCCAGTTCCGCGCCGTCTATCGGGCTGCGCGCGCGCAGCGTGCCGCCCGCGAGCGATTCCGGGTTCAGCCCGAGCGCGCGCAGGATGTCTTGGGGAGTGTCCATGCCGGTTCCTTGGGTTGCCTGCGAAGAGTCTGCCTTCGCTTAAGGGTTATGCCTAAGTGGCGATTCTGGAAAAAAATTTACTATACGAAACTCCAGCGTGAATTGCGAAACCTTTTTAACCAAGGCAGCACTCATACGAAGGTGGATCCGTGGCGGAACCTCTGCTGGTAGTCCAGGCAGTCACCAAGACCTATCAACGCGACGGGCAGGCCCCGCATCTGGCGTTGGACGGCATCGATTGCCAGCTCGGCCGCGGCGAGGTCATGGTGGTGGTCGGCCCCTCCGGATCCGGCAAGAGCACCTTGCTGCGCACGCTCAACGGACTGGAAAGCATCGACAGCGGCGCCATCCGCGTGGACGGCGTCTCGCTCACGGACCCGGCCACCGACGTCAACCGCTGGCGCACCGAAGTCGGCATGGTGTTCCAGCACTTCAACCTGTTCCAACACCGTACTGCGCTGGACAACGTCGCGCTACCCCAGCGCGTGGTGCGCGGGCGCGCCCGCGCCGACGCTGAACGCTACGCCCGCGAACTGCTGGGCCGCGTCGGCATGGGCGACTACGGCGCGCGCTATCCCAGCCAGCTCTCCGGCGGCCAGCAGCAGCGCGTGGCGATTGCGCGCGCGCTGGCCATGGACCCCAAATTGATGCTGTTCGACGAGGCCACCTCG
The DNA here is from genome assembly GCA_032153965.1 of Achromobacter sp. Lineage (GTDB taxonomy): Bacteria > Pseudomonadota > Gammaproteobacteria > Burkholderiales > Burkholderiaceae_B > Achromobacter. The sequence goes on from JALDYL010000119.1 coordinate 1,957, forward strand.
GCGCTCGATCCCGAAACCGTGGGAGGCATTCTGGAACTGATGCGCGCGTTGGCGCGCGACGGCATGACCATGGCCGTGGTGACCCATGAAATGGGCTTCGCCCGCGACGTGGGCGACCGCGCGCTCTTCATGGACGCCGGCCGCATCGTGGAAATGGGCACGCCGGACGAGGTGTTCGGCCGCCCCAGGGAAGCGCGCACCCGCGCCTTCCTGGAAAAGATTCTGTAGTCCCTAGCTGCAAGGAAGCAACGGGTCGTCCGCGTGTGCGGCGCCCGGCGGTAACCAGGGCCGGTCCGGCTGATCCGGGCGCTGCCGGCGCACTGTGCTTTGCCCGGAACGACGCGAGTCCATTCACCACAAGGGGTAGGAAATGCTGAAAATCAAACAATGGCTGGGCGTGGCCGGCATCGCCCTGGCGGCCGCCACGGTGGCCTTGCCCGCGCAGGCGGACGAGTTGGGCGACATCCTCAAGCGCGGCGAGCTGCGCGTCGCGGTGCAGACCTCCGGGCCGCTGATGAGCTTCATGGACAAGAGCGGCAAGCGCACCGGCCTGGCGGTGGAAGTGGCCAAGCGCATGGCCGACGACCTGGGCGTGAAGCTGGTGCTGCAGGATTACGAGTGGAAGGGCCTGATTCCGGCGCTGCTGTCCGGCAAGGCCGACATGGTGGCGGCCGATATGACGCCCACGCCGCAGCGCGCCGCGCAGGTGCTGTTCTCCACGCCCATGTTCTACGCCGACACCGTGGCCGTGGTGCCCAAGGATTCGCCCTACAAGTCTTACGAGGAGCTCAACAAGGACGGCGTGACCGTGGGCGTGCTGGGCGCCAGCACCTATGCGGAAGTGGGCAAGAAGATGCTGCCCAAGGCCACCATGAAGGAATTCTCGGGCGGCAGCGCGCCGGTCGGGCAGGCCCTGTCCAGCGGCCGCCTGGACGCCGGCATCATGTCGCTGTCCACCGCCAACCAGTTCCTGGTCGACTTCGGCAACCTGCGCGTGCTGGACGGCATCATGGTGCGCGAGCCCCTGGCCTTCGCCGTGGGTCCCAACGCCTTCCGCCTGAAGTTCTGGTTGGACAACTGGCAGACCTTGAAGACGGCCGACAACACGCTGCCCGAACAGGTGAAGTACTGGTATTCCACCGACTGGAAGAAAGACCACTGAGCCCATGGACTGGCTGCTCGATTTCTACAACTGGCGCATCGTCAGCCAGTACACGGGCCAGTTCGCCACCGGCCTGGCCAACACCCTGATCGCGGCGGGCGCAAGCCTGGTGCTGTCGGTGCTGGCCGGGATTCCGCTGGCGCTTGCCCATATGTCGCCCCGCGCCGCCGTCTGGCGGCCGGTGGCGGCCTATGTGCAATTCATCCGTTCCACTCCCTTGCTGGTGCAGATCTACCTGGTCTACTACGCGGTGCCCATGCTGGTGCCGGGCGCCAAGGGCTGGAGCGAGATGCTGCTGGGCATCCTCGCCATGACGCTGCACCATGCGGCCTACATGAGCGAAATCATCCGCGTGGGCATCGAATCCGTGCCGCGCGGCCAGATCGAAGGCGCCAAGGCCTGCGGCATGAATTACCACCAGCGCCTGCGCTACGTGGTGCTGCCGCAAGCCTTCGCCAATACGCTGCCGCCGCTCTTGGGCCAGACCGCCGTGCTGATCAAGGACACCTCGCTGCTGTCGCTGATCACGGTGTTCGAACTGGTCGCGGCCGGCGTACAGATGAACAGCGACCGCATCGTGCCCAACGAAAGCTTCCTGACCATCGCGGCCGGCTATCTGCTGATCTATGCCTGCATGCTGCTGCTGTCGCGCGGCGTGAGCCTGTGGCTGGCGGGTCCCGCCTGGAACGCGAGGTAAGCATGCTGGATTCCTATCTCTCCACCGCGGGCGTCGTGTTGCCCTTCCTGCTGAAGGGCTTCTGGGAGACCTTGAAGATCTCCTTCGTGGCCATCATCGCCGGGTCCCTGCTGGGCTTCGTGATCGGCGTGATCCGCAGCTACCGCATCCGCGGCGTGCACCAGCTGCTGGGCCTGTACATCCACGTCCTGCGTGGCACGCCGTTCCTGGTGCAGCTCTACATCTTCTATTTCGTGCTGCCCAGTACCGGCATTGAAATGCTGCACTGGGATTCCGGCACGGCCGCCTTCGTCTCGCTGTCGGTCTATACCTCCTGCTATGTGGCCGAGATCGTCATGGGCGCGATCCAGGCCGTGCCGCGCGGCCAGACCGAAGGCGCCATGACGCTGGGCCTGAGACCGTTCCAGATCCTGCGCCTGGTCATCCTGCCGCAGGCCATGCGCCTGATCGTCCAACCCATGAGCGGCGTCTACGTCATGCTGATCAAAAGCACGGCCATCCTGTCGGTGGTCGGCATTACCGAGCTGACGCGGCAGGGCGAGGTCTTCATCATCACATTCCCGGCCAAGTCGCTGTTCATCTACGGCATGATCGCCGCCATCTACTTCATCTACTGCTACCCGCTGCTGCGCCTGGCCAACTGGCTGGAAAAGCGCCTGACGGGCGGCCTGCAGGGCGCGGGCCTCAATTGACGCCGACCACCATGGCTTCCGAGTACGTCGACACCTACTACAAGCGCACGCTGGCCGACAGCGACACCCGCTATGCGCCCCTGTCCGGCGCGTCCAGCACCGATGTCTGCGTGGTCGGGGCGGGAATGGCGGGCCTGTCCGCCGCGCTGGAGCTGGCCCGCCGCGGCCGCGACGTGACCTTGCTGGAAGGGCGGCGCATCGCCTGGGGCGCGTCGGGGCGCAACGGCGGCTCCGTCTCGCCGGCATTCTCCGCCGGGGCCGACGCCATCAGAAAGCACGTCGACGAAGACCACTACCGCAAGCTCTACCGCCTGTCGATGGAAGGCGTGGAGATCATCCGCAACAACATCCGCGACCTGGATATCGCCGAGGCCCGCAAGGTCGACGGCCGGCTGCGCGTGGTGCGCTACGAGGCGACCGACGCCCTGCGGCAGTGGTGCGACAGCCAGCAGCGCGACTTCGGCCGCGACGTGCGCCTTCTGAGCCGCGGCCAGGTCCGCGAACGGCTGCTGTCCGAGGTCTACTTCCAGGGCGTGGAGGACCCCACGTCCTTCCACTTCCATCCCCTGAACTACGCCCGCGCGCTGGCTCGCGAGTGCGCGCGCCTGGGCGTGCGCATCCACGAGGACTCGCCCGTCACGCAGGCGACGCTGGACGGCGCGGTCAAGCGCTTGAAGACGGAGCGCGGCCAGATCGATGCCCGCAGCGTGGTGCTGGCCACCGGCGGCTACACCGAGGGCGTGGTGCCTGCGCTGCGCCGCGCGATGCTGCCCATCGCCACCTACATCATGCTGACCGAGCCGCTGGGCGACCGGGTGCTCGACGCCATCCGCACCACCGCCGCCATCGGCGACGACCGGCGCGCCGGCAACTATTACCGCGTGCTCGATGGCGGGCGCATCGGCTGGGGCAGTAGAATCACCACCCGTGTCGACGACCCGCCCGATCTGGCGCAGTCGCTGCGCCGCGAACTGCTCTCCGTCTATCCCCAATTGCAGGGGCTGCGCGTGGAAACGGCGTGGTCGGGACGCATGGCCTACGCGCGGCATCTGATGCCGCAGATCGGCCAGCTGTCGCCTGACGTCTGGTACTGCACGGCGTTCGGCGGACACGGCATGAACACCGCGTCGATCGGCGGCCGGGTGGTCGCCGAAGGGATCGCGGGCGACACCCAGCGCTACAAGCTGTTCGCGCCGTTCGGGCTGGCCTGGAACGGGGGCAGTCTCGGCATGGCGGCAGTGCAACTTACTTATTGGTCTTACCAGGCGCGCGACTGGTGGCGGGAGCGGCGGTCGCGGGCATGACAGGGTGCATAGATGGAAGGCAACAAACAGAGCGTGTTGGCACAACGGCTGCGAGCCTTGCGCCAGGCGCGGGCATGGACCTTGAAGCAGGCGGCCGCGGCCACCGGCGTGTCCGCGTCCACGTTGTCCAAGATCGAAAACAGCCTGCTGTCGCCCACCTATGACAACCTGATCAAGATCGCGGCCGGCCTGGAACTGGACGTGGCCGAACTTTTCACCGCGTCCGACGCCCACATGGGCACCGGCCGCCGCAGCCTGAGCCGCCAGGGGGAAGGGCGCCAGTACGAAACCCCGTACTACGACCACCGCCTGCTGTGCACCGCGCTGTCGCACAAGCGCATGATGCCGTTCCATACCCGCGTCAAGGCCCGTTCCTTCGACCAGTTCCACGACTGGAGCCGCCACCGCGGCGAGGAATTCGTCTATGTCCTGGAAGGCGAGGTCGAGCTCTACACCGAGTTCTATGAACCCGCCCGCCTGAAGGCCGGCGAAAGCTTCTATATAGACAGCCGCATGGGCCACCGGGTGATCAGCCTGAGCCCGGACGACGCCCTGGTGCTGTGGGTGTCGACCCATGCGGACATCGGCGAAGAGTAGGGTCCAAACCCTGGTATGGCGGGCCGGGCGCCCAAGCCGCCCGCAACAAGGTAAAATGCGGCGCCCGGATCCTTTCCGGGCCATCACCACGCCGCGCGGCAGTAGCTCAGCTGGATAGAGCACGGGCCTTCTAAGCCCGGGGTCGGGGGTTCGAGCCCCTCCTGCCGCGCCAAAATTCCTCGCAATTTCAACTATTTGCTAGACGGAACGTCTGACGGGCCAACCCTTCCGATGGGCGTCTGGACGAGCTGGCCGGATTCCATGCATGGAACCGCGTCAGGTGACCTTGCGCACAGGCAGATTGCGGATCCGCTTGCCCGTTGCGGCGAATATGGCATTGCACAGCGCGGGCGCCACCGGTGGAACTGGCGGCTCGCCGACGCCGCCTGGTGGCAGCGCGTGGTCGTCGTTGACCAGATGGGTCCGGATCACGCGCGGGGACGCATTGTGGCGCAGCACTTCATAGTCGTGGAAGTTGCTTTGCGTGACGCGGCCCTTTTCGAAGGTGATCTCGCTGGCGAGCGCCAGGCCCAGGCCCATGACGGCGCCGCCCTCCATTTGCGCGCGGATGCGTTCGGGGTTGATCTGTGGGCCGCAGTCCATCGCCATGTCCACGGCAACGACGCGGACCGCGCCCTTCTCGTCCACGGCCACTTCAACCACCGTGGCGGTATAGCTCATGAAGCTGTAGCAGAATGCCAGGCCCAGGCCATGCCCCTTGGGCAGTGTCCTGCCCCATTGCGCTCCCTTGCAAGCCGCTTCGATCACGCCGCGCAGGCGGCCGGTGTCGTAAGGGTAGAGTTCGGGGGATTCCGAATAATTCCAGGTGTCGGCCAGCGTGCCCGGGTCGATCCGGCGCGCAGGGCCGATAAGGTCCAGCGCGAAATCCTTGGGGTCTTTTCCTGCGCGGTGGGCCAGCTCGGCAATGAAGCATTGCGCCGCGTAGGCATGCGGGATGTTGGCGACCGAGCGGAACCATCCGATGCGGGCATGAGCCTCCACTTCGGCGGTTTCCACCCGGACGTTCGGAATGCGGTACGGCATGTTGATGGCTGACATGGCCGATTCGAACATCTGCTGGCCCCGGGCCCCCTCGGAGAAGAGCGAGGCGATGGTGGGGGAGGCGCTGCGGTGCAGCCAGGATTGGACCTGCCCGCTCCTGTCCAGGACCGCCTCCAGGCGCTCGACCGACACCGTATGCAAGTAGTCATGATGAATGTCGTCCTCGCGCGTCCACACCAGCTTGACCGGCGTGCCTTCGGGCATGGCGCGGGCGACAATCGCGGCTTCGTCCACAAAGTCGGGCTTGGACTTGCGGCCGAACCCCCCGCCCAGCAGCAAGACATGGACCTTGACGTTGGCGGGTTCCAGTTTCAGCCTGGCAGCGACGGCATCGCGCGCTGCCACGGGGTTCTGGATCGACGTCCAGACTTCGGCGCTGCCGCCTTTGATCTGAACGGTGGCCACCGGCGGCTCCATCGAGGCGTGGGCCAGGTGGGGCACGTAGTACTCCGCGGCCAGGCGCTCGGCCTCGGGCGCTTTGGCCCAGGCTTGCCCGGCATCGCCTTGGTTGCGTATCGCCGTACCCGGTTTGCGCGCCGCCGACTCCAGCGTCTGGTGGTAGGCGGCTGAATCGTAGTTGCCGTTAGGGCCGTCGTCCCATTCGATGACCAGCGCATCGCGGCCCTGGCGGGCAGCCCAGGTGTTGCGCGCGACGACCGCGACGCCGCCCAGCGGCTGGAACGCGGGCGCGCCTTTCATCGCGGGAATTTCCACGACTTTCAGCACTCCGGGCACGGCCAGCGCACGGGCGCCGTCGAAGCGGCGCAGTTTGCCTCCGACGACAGGCGGGCGCGCCACTACGGCATAGACCATGCCTGGCAGGTGCATATCCATGCCGTAGGTCGCCTGGCCTTTGCCGATGGCTTCCAGGTCCACGAGGCGCACCTGGTCCTTGCCGATGTAGCGGAACTCGCTCCTGGTCTTGAGCTTGAGCGCGTCGCCGGTGGGAACGGGCTGCCTGGCGGCATCGGCCGCCAGTTCGCCATATGTCAGACGGCGCCCGGTGGGCTGATGTTGCACCTCATGCTGCACGGCCTTGACCTCGGCCAGCGGAACCGACCACCGCGCCGCCGCCGCAGCTTCGAGCATCTGGCGGGCTGCCGCGCCAACGCGCCGCATGGGCATCAAGAAGTGGCGGACGCTGCGCGAGCCATCCACGTTCTGGTTGCCATAGCGCGCTTCGTCGGCTTGCGCCTGTACGACCTTGACGCGGTCCCAGCGCGCTTCCATCTCGTCGGCCACCACCATGGGCAGGCTGGTGCGTACTCCCGTGCCCATTTCTGCGCGGTGCGCAACGATGGTAACGGTGCCGTCCGCGCCTATGCTGACGAAAACCAGTGGGTCGTCCACGGTGCCGCCGGGCATGCTGTCGGCGCCGTATTTCTGGGGGGAGGCGTCTGCGGCCCAGGCAGTCGTAATCAATCCCTTGGATGTGATAGCCAGGGTGAGCGCGCCCAGGCCGCCCTGCAGAAAGCTGCGCCGGGTAAGTTGAGCGGTGTGCGTCATTGCTTGCCTCCCTGGGCCAGGCGCTTGGCAGCCTGCTGGATGGCGGCGCGAATGCGGGGGTAGGTGCCGCAGCGGCAGATATTGCCGCTCATGGCGTCTTCGATGTCTTGATCCGTCGGCTGAGCGGTGGCTTTGAGCAGGCTTACCGCGGTCATGATCTGGCCTGCCTGGCAGTAGCCGCACTGAGCCACGTTCTGCTCTATCCAGGCTTGCTGCACCGCCTGGCCGACAGGATCCGCCTCCATCCCTTCGATGGTGGTGATGTTGTGGCCGGCCACGGCCGAGAGTGGGGTGATACAGGACCGGATCGGCGCGCCGTCCATATGCACCGTACAGGCGCCGCACAATGCCATGCCACATCCGAACTTTGTACCGGTCATGCCGAGCTCGTCCCGCAGGGTCCAGAGCAAGGGCGTTTCGCCCGGGACGTCGACATCCTTCGCTTGGCCGTTGATTTGAAGTTGGGTCATCGTGGAATCCGAAGAGGGCGGGCATGGCACGCGGTGCTTTGCCCCAGGCGTGGGTAAACCACCTCTTTATATCGGAGTTTTGCTCAAGATTTCCAGAAAAATTCTTCCATTGCTGGCATGCCCGTCTTGGCGCGACGATTTCATCCAGAGGCGCTTCCCGCAGCCTGTGGCCGCCGTCCAGCAGCTGGAGCCCGGCATTCGGACGCCTGTCACTATCCATACGAGTATCGCCACTGGCCTTCCTTGCCGCCAGCGCCAGTCCTAGCATGTCAGCTCTTTCATCCTGCAGAGGCAGATCCCCATGGTGACGGCGAAACGGCTAGGCGAGCCATACTGCGTCGAGGTGACAAACGGGCGCAACGTCGTACTCTCGGATACGCAAAAGGAGAGCAGGGGCGGGACTGCCGGCATGCGGCCGCACGAACTCCTCGAAAGCGCGCTTGCGGCCTGTGTCTGCATGTCCATCGGCATGGCCGCGGACCGCGCAGGCGTCACGTTGCCCGAGGCCACAGTACAGGTGGTGATCGACCGTCTTGATGACGAAACCGGATTCGAGGTGAGTTTGCGCGTCGCCGCGGCGCTGACGGCGGCTCAGCAGGACCTGGTTCGTGGCGCGGCGCAGTCGTCGCCGGTTGCGCGCACGCTGGGCAAGACCGTGCGGGTCCGGCCTGTCGCAATCCTGGCGGCCTGACCAGGACGAGCCGCCGCAGGCGGGTAGAACGGGCTTCTGCCCGCGCTTCATTCAGTTACTGGCTGAACTCAAAGACATAGCTGTTCGCCGACCCGGCCGCGCGGTTGTACAGCGGGCACCAGCCGTTCACCGGCGCAACCTCGCAATACCGGTTGCGGCCATATACCTGGGCGATCTTCCAGTCCTGGGTCTTGTCGGCGCGTTCCAGCAGGTACTGCATGCGCACGCCTCTTTGCTTGCGGTCGCGCTCATCGTTGTCCACGGGAAAGCCCGGCGTCGAAGGGGTCGAATTGCTGATCTGGGCGATCACGAAGGCGCGCGTGTCGGATTGGACGTCGACGTTGACGACGTTGCGCTCGTAGGTTTCGAGGCTGCACTTCTCGTCGCCGTTCTGCCGGGCCTGCAGTTGCGCGGTGGTCAGGGCGTCCTCGGCGGCGCTGAGGGGGCGGTACAGCTCGGCCATTTCCTTGCAGGCGGTGGCCGTGTAGCGGTCGTGCGCGTCACGGACCTGCCACCAGGATTTCACCGCCGCTTCCGGCGTGTTGGCGGCCAGCTGCAGCTGCGGCGTGGCGGCTTGAAGCCGTTCCCAGGGTGTTTCTTCCTGCTTGGAGCAACCCGTCAAGGCGATTGCCAGGACGAGCAGTAGGGCGGGCTTGGTCACGGTACTGAATCGGGTAAGAAAATCGGGGGCACCATGATACCCCTTCCGCCGTGGCGGCCGTTCGTCAAGCGGGACGCAGGGCCCGCTTGTAGGCCTCCAGGGTGCTGAACATCTTGCCCGCCAGGCGGAAGTTCGCGTCCGCGAAGGCGCGGGCATTGCCGACCATGGCCGCGGTCTGCGCGGGGTTGCCGCGGATCCGCATGATGCGCTCCGTGTAGGCGGCGATGTCGCCAGGCGGCGCTAGCCAGCCGGTCTGGCCTGGCGTGACGATTTCCGGCAGGCCGCCGACGTCGCTGGCGACAACGGGGCGGCGCGCGGCAAACGACTCGGGCACGACGCGGGACCAGGCTTCGGTGGCCGACGGCACCAGCACCACGTCGGCGGCTCGGATCATTTCTGCAACATTGTTGCGATGGCCGGCAAACACCACATGCTCGGATATGCCTAGATCGACGGTCAGCTGATGCAGCGCATAGGCATAGGGCTTGGTGCTGGCTGTGGGCATGCCGACCACCAGCGCGGTGGCGGGCAGGCCCTGGGCGCGCAGCCGCTGCACCACGCGCAGCAGGTCGGCCTGGCCCTTCTCGGGACGCAGCATGCCGATGGTGGCGATGACGCAGGCGCTGTCGGGCGCGCGCATGCCCAGGGTTTGCCGGGTGTGCAGGCGCGCCTGCACGGCGTCGCCTTCCTGGAAGAACTCGTCGGCGGCCCATTCCCCGACCACGCTGATTTGCTCGGCGGCGGCCAGGCGCGCGGCCAGGATTTCCTGCTTGCCCAATAGGCTGGTCGCGATGACGTGGTCGCAACCCAGTTTCCATTCCAGCCGGCGCCGCGGCGAGCTGCGCATGGGCTTGGCGAAATGGCGCGTCCTGACGACCGCGCACAGATCGCGGCATAGCGCGGCGGTCTTGCCGTCCGCGCGGCTGTGGCTGTCGATGATGTCGATGCGCAGCGCCTTGACGGCGCGCCGCAGCTTCAGGACCGTGGCCGGCGAATAGGCGGAGTCGAAGTCTACGTCCACGGCGCGCAGGCCGCGTTGCCGCGCCTCGCGCCCGATTTCGCTGTCTGCGGGCGCGGCGATGGCGACTTCGTATCCATGGCGCTGCAGCCATGCCGACTGCTCGAGGACGCGGAACTCCAGCCCGCCCAGGCTGCGTTCAGCCAGCGTATGCAAGATGCGCATGATGCTCCAGGACTTTGCGGCAAGCGCCCAGCACTTCGTCGGGCGTGATGGAATTGATGCCGTCGCGGGGATGGCGGGGGACGACCGCAGCGGAGTAGGGGCGGTCCCAGAACCACTCTGGATTGGCCTCGTTGAATACGCCGACATAGGGCACGCAGGCGCCTTGCGCCACGTGCGAGGGGCCGCAGTCGTTGGCGACGATCAGGCGCGCGCGCAGCATGATGGCGCTGAGCTCGGGCACCGAGCGGCAGTAGGCGATGGAGAATTCCGGGCGCCGCATGGCTTCGAGCTTGTCGCGTTCGGCCGTCTCTTGTTGCCCCAGCACGAACAGGAAGCGGGTATCCTGGCCCAGCAGCAGTTTCAACCTTTCGGCCAGGCGCAGATAGTTCAGCAGGCTCCAGCGCTTGAACGCTCCGGAGCCTCCGCCCGGAATCATGACCACGTCGGCCGCTTGCCCCGTATGCAGATGCGGATGGGCCAGTGTCTCGAAGCAGCGGCGCGCCGCTGCTTCGGCGTCGAACTGCCGGTACGACGCCAGCAGTCGGAGATTTGCCAGGCCGATGTATTCGGCAATGCTCTTGCGATGGAAGTGCGTCCAGGCCAGGTCGCTCATCCGCGCGTTATGAAAGCCGAACCGCAACGCGGGCCGCCGCAGCAGATTGAGCAGGCCGAAGCGCTCGCTGCTGTGATGCAGGCTGACACAGACCGGGGTGTGCTTCCTCAGGGTGCGCAGGTAGTCGCCAAAGGTGGCGGCGCGCACGAACTCATCGACCCAGGGCACGCCGCGGTAGAAGCCCGCCAGGTCGTCGCGGGCGACCACTCGGATCCGGCTGGATGCCCACCAGGTTTTCAGTTGATAGAGCGCCGGCAGGGCGACGATCTGGTCGCCCAGCCGGGGCTGGCTTCTGACATAGACAACGATTTCCGGCATGGGCAACCTCGTTTGCACGGCAGGGTTTTTTGGGGTCCGGGGGACCGCTGCCGCGCAATGTATCGATCCAGTCAAATGAATCTTTCCGAGGTCTTTTAAGGAGTGTGAAGAACCGATTGGGTTTGGTGCACACAACTAAACAATTGGGCGCCTACGGCGCTTTCCGCCCATGCCGTCGCGGCTACTTGGAGCCGCCCGTGTTCGGGTATCCCGGAGGCGGCGTGGCGCCGCTGCCCTTGGTGGTGGGTACGTTGTCGTTGGCCTCGCGGTGGCGGCCCTGCTTGTCGGTCGTGTGCTTGTCGGACCTGGCGTGGTCGCCCTTGTTCAGGTTGGGCGGGTTGGTCGGCGTGTTCGGCGTCGCATTCGGCGCGGGCGGCTTCTGTCCGGGCGGCACGGGCTGGTTGGGGGGAACGGCGGTGCCGTCGTTCGGCGTGTTGGACGGCGAGGTGGGCATGGCGGACTGCGCCAGCGCACCGGCCGAAGCCAGTCCGGCGGACAGGGCCAGCGCGTAGGTGAAGGCTCGGAATTTCATGAGTACGCTCCTATGTGGGATAGCGGGATACGATCCGCAAGCGCCATGCCCGGTCTGCGCCGTTGGGGATAGCACCGCAAGCGCCGGAAAAAAATACCCATCAGTGGAATATGTGCGCGCAAGCGCTCCAGATGCCTTCGCGCGAGGTATTCCGGGCGCGACGGGCATGCCGTTTTCTGAAGTCCAGGCGCCACGGACTTTGGAGGATGCCTGCCATGAAACCCAAGGACAGCACACCCAACCAATCCGGCCAGCGATGACATGCCGCGTGAAATACAGGCCAGCCATCGGGACAGCCAGCACCGGACCAAGAAGGACGGCCACGTGAGCCAGGTCGGCTCGGGCCCGGATCGGCAAAGCCAGCGTAACCGGGGCGCCGGCGCGCGCAGCAAAGGATGATCCGGGGATGCCGCGCGCAGCGCCGCGCCAGTCGGGCATGACGCTTGCTGGATGGGGGCAGCCCGGAGCGGCGCACGAGACGCCGCCGCAACCGGAGTTCAACGTGGGGATAGGCCCCGCACAGGAGAAACGCATGGAGCATCAAACCAATATTGTTGGCGGACCCAAAAGCTCGGCGACGGGGCCGGGCCCTGAAATCATGGCCGCGGACACCCTGGAGGGCAACGACGTGGTCAACGCTGCGGGAGAGGGGCTGGGATCCATCAAGGACATCATGATCGATGTGCCGCGCGGACGGGTTGCGTACGTGGTGCTGTCACGCGGCGGCATCCTGGGGATGGGGGACAAGTTGTTTGCCATTCCG
>JALDYL010000008.1:0-59244 GCA_032153965.1 Achromobacter sp.
GGATGTGGCGGCGCACGTCGTCGGCGTCGATCGAGTGCTTGACGTAGCGGATGGCAGCGCCGCTCTCGCCCGAGGAGCGCAGCTCGGTGTCCTGGTCGATCGTGAAGTTGGCCGGCGCCTCATCCTCGGCCAGCCAGCCGGTCATGGCGGCAGCCGGCGATTGCGCCACATACAGGTTTTCCAGCGGGAACGGGTCGATGGCCTTGGCGAGCATGCCGATCACTTCGTCGGCGCGGCTGGAGCTGGCGGCGTCGATCACCAGGAAGCGGTCGGTCAGGTTCAGCCACACGCGCGTGTCGCGGGTCACAGACAGGGCCTTGACCAGCAGCTCGTCGATGACGCGCTCCTTGATCTCCTTCATCTGCTTGCGGCCAGGCCGATAGCCCTGCTGCTCGGCGATCTCGGCGGCCCGAGCCTTGGTGATCTGGTTGATGGCAGCGGGCGGCATGACCTTGTTCTCGACGCGCAGACGCATGAAGAACTGGACCTTATCGCCCTGGCCGGCGTGCGCCAGGTTATCGCTATGCTCGGAATACGGCGCCCAGCCGATGGACTGGAGTTCGATATTTTGCCCGGGCCGGAAGGTGTGCTTCGCCAGGTCTGTGTTGAGGTCGCGCCCCACGAGCTGGGCGGCGTTTTCGTTCAGGCGATAGATGCGCAGGGTGCGGAAGAATTGGTCGCTCATACGTTTCCTTGGTTGGGGGTGAACTTCTCGATCTCGGCCGCCACGACGACGACCTCCTTCTTGCCTTCCTTGGTGGTCATGGGCTGGCCTTTGCGGGGACCCTTGGTCAGGGGGCGCATCACGCAGCCCGTGCATTTGATGCCATCCGTGCCGATGCGTTCGAACAGGTAGAACTTGAAGTTCGGATCGCGGTTCGGCACCTTTGCGTAGGCGGCCTGCACGTAGGGAAGTTTGTCGGTGCTTTCGTAGTACGGGTCGGCGGACCAGGGGGCGGTGGGCTCGGCCATGGTCAGCCCTTGAAAAGGAACGGCGTCAGGTCCGGCGCGCGCCAGCCTTCGGGCTTCAGGATTTTGCCGGTGTCGGGATGGCGCCGCAGCTTGCCGTCGACTACCTTGTCCATGTTGGCCCGGCAGACCTCGCGGCGGGCTCCAGCGCCGTCAGCACCTTGCGACAAGATCGAACCCTCGCTCACCACCTGGAGGTCGATGTCGGCGTCCAGCAGGTCCTGGCGGTCGGCGCTGGCGCATTCCGTCTCGTACTTGTTTTCCTTCAGGCGCTGCCCGAGGGTTTCCAGGTCGAGGATGATCTGTTCGATGAACCGGCCGGCCGGGCAGCCCTTGTCATTCCAGCCGAAGACGGCGACGAGCTTTTCCGCCAGCTCCTCACACTGCATGCCGGTGTAGAACCCGACCTGTTTGGGGTTGAAATGGTCGGTCGTTACGCCGGCCAGGGTGTTGAACTCCTTCACGGAGCCGAAGAAATCAAATTTGAGTTGGTCCACGTCCTTCCTTTTGCGCCGTGGCGCGTTATTTGACGAGTTGCTTCAGGCCTTCGACGCTGCCGGCGAAGTCGATGTCGGGCAGGATCGCCTGCGGCTTGAAGACGACGCGGTAGTGGTAGACGCTGACATCGGCCGGTTGCAGTTGCTCGGCGAAGTAGGTCACGTTGTCCGAGAGGCCCAGGAAGTGCTTCTTGAATTCGTTCTTGCCGGTCTTGCAGGTCACATGGAACGACGTGCCCGAGGAGTTGGTGTCGATGGAGCAGCGCCCCTCGATCGTCAGCATGTAGGTGTCCGTGATGCCGTTGTAGAAGACGATGCGGCGGTTGATCTCGAACATGTCCGCCGCCTTCGACAGATTGCGAGACGCCACGGTTGCGTCGGTGTCGCAGCCAGCCAGCAGGGCCGTGACGGTCAAAGCTAGAAGAAGTTTTTTCATACCTTTCCTTTTGCGCCGGAGCGCGTTGTTTATCGTGAGGCAGATTATGCCGGAGATTCAACTTCTAGTTGATTGAATGTTCCTATCGCAGCGCGCGCGGCAATAGGTCAGAGGAGTTCGTCGTCCGCCACCGATACCCACCGCAAGCTGCCGTCTTCCGCGGTGACGCGAGTCAATTCGTCGCAGTTGATGAGCGTCCAGTCGGGATACTTCTGGCGCAGGCGATGCAGGCGCTTCCGGCTGCGCTCCCATTGGAATCCGTCCTGGTCGTCTTCCGGCGTGAAGCGGATGATCTTGTCGCGCATGTCCTTGCCGCACTGGTCGGACATGAACAGGCCGCCCGGCGTCACGAAGCACTGGCTGATCGAAAAGTCGTAGTTCATCACGTCGTCGATCGGATTGACGTTGATGCCGATGAGCTGGACCGGCAGCCCGTGGGTTACCCGGCTTCCGGGAACGTCCACCAGGTCGAACCAGTCGGGATAGTTGTCGTGTGCCGGCTGGGCCTTCCCTTTGGCTCGCAGATGGTTTTCCGCGAACATCAGGGCATGCACCGTAAAGACGTTCACCTCGCCGCTATAGTCGACATCCGTGAGCGTGCTGTCGGGGCCAATGAAGAAGTCGATGTCCTTGACCGGGCCGCCCAGCAGCAGGTCGCGCACGGCGCCCCCGGCGATGATGATCTGCTGGTGGCCGAAGCCCAGCAGGTTGTTGCGCGCCAGGGCGACGAGGGTTTGCAGGTCTTTGATGGTGATGGAATTCACGATTGTTCCTTGGCTTGGGCCTCTGCCAGGGCGGTGCTGATCGCCGCCAGCAATTCGAGGGTCGTCATGCGACTGATGATTTCATCGGCATAGTTTTCGGCCGACAGGTAGAAACCGCCGCGGGGCTGACACCCGCATTCAGCGGCGTCTTTGAACTCCTGGATGAAGGGCTTGCGCACCAGGTCTATGAGAGTCACGATTGCTCCTTCACGGCCTTGCCGCAGAACGGGCAGAACGAGACGTGCATGTGGACCTCGCCACCGCGCTGACTGCGGTAACGCGGGGCGTTGTCCTTCACGAAGACAGGCACATACAGCGACGTGCGCCCCCGGCCGCCCTCCACCACGATGGCCTTGTTGCCGACCTCGACGCTATCAATGGGCGCCTTGATTTGGGGCTGCATGTGCTCGCGCACCTTGCCCTCGATTTCGGTGATGCAGTTGCAGTTCATGATTGCTCCTCGTTGATTTGCGTCAGACCCTTCATCATGGCGTTCGCGCTTTCGATGCGAGCCACGGTGTTGAGCGAGCTGGCGATCTTCTCGGCGTCCACGCGCTCGAAGCACTCGCAGACCCATGCGTGCTGATCGCGGTAGACCGGGTGGGGCGTGTGCGTGTCGACCACGGTCGCTTCGAAGCAGCAGTGTGCGCTCTCGCTTCCGTCGACGACCTGGTAGCGGTCGGGTGATATTGCGGTTGCGCTCATGGTCTAGCCCTCCACGTCTTTCCAGTATTCGATCAGTTCCGCCGCGCCTTCAGCATGATCGCCAGCCTCGGCGCGGATCATGACGCACAGCGCTTCCAGTTCACAAAGCTGCCACTCGCCGTCCAGCCAGGCTCGCCCGCCCTTACCGGAGCTGATGCCTGACAAGGTGCCGTTGGACCTGTCCTTGACGATCGCCTGGGCCTGTTCGAGCGTGACCTGGGGCGCAACTTTTAAGGATTCCTTGACGGTTGCACTGGACTGGGGCGAGGCGTAGAGCTTGTTCAGCCCAGGGCGCAAAGGCGTGTCGATAGGCAATAAGGCACTCGCCAGATAACGATTACCTTCGCGATGCACGTAGACCTCCACGACCACCGCTTCCCCGGCTCTTGCCACGGGGCCGGCGTTGTTCTGGTTGACCATCACTCGCCCTCCACGTCTTCGAGGCGCCGCACACTGGCGAGCGGGATGCTGCGGAAACGCTGGCGACTACGAGCCTTGGCGTTGTCGATCTCGACCTTCACGAACGGGTAGGCATGGCAGCCGTGCGAGGTCACACCGCACGAGTGGACCGTGCCCTTCGACCAAACCTTCTGCACGCCAGACAGCTTGACCTCCACGCGCGTGCCCTGCGGCATCAGCGTGTTCATGGCCTTGATGGCACCGGCCGCCCAGTTGCCCATCTGATCGGCGCAGTGCGCGGCGTGCCGGCGCAGCTCCGGGGGCGTCATCTCGACGATCTTCTTTTCGGTCACAGTCACTCTCCCGAATGTTGGACTGCAATGGCCGCCGCCGCTTCGATGAGGTCGGCGTAGGACACGGGGCTCTTCTTCGCGATGTTGTTGATGGCGATGATGAGCTGATCGGCCCACACGGCGCCCATGAACAGGCGCAGGCGCATGTGGATGCGCTCGATGCGGTCGGCGTGCTCGGCGAACGCTCGATAGCCGTGAGCTTCAATGTGGTGATAGGCCATCTTCACGTCGGCGAGGCAGTAGTTTTCGAGCACTGCGAGCTGATGCGGGTGGAGGTTCATGGCTTCGCATTTGCCGCCCGTGGTCGTGCCGACGCAGACCGGACCAGCGTCGCCCGGGACGTAGACCCGACCGGGACCGAAGGTGATCGTCATGCCCGCTCCTTCGCCAGCTCGGCCAGCAGCGCGTCGGCCAGCTTCACCGCAGCGGTGGCGTGGTCTTTGGCGTAGGTGTGGAGCACGGTGCTCGTCACGCCGCGGACCATCTGCGCCAGGATGGCCTGCGCCAGGCGCGCGCGTTCGCTTTGCACTTCGACCTGGCGCGAGTCGCTTTGCGTTTGCGTTGAACTACCCGCAAAGTCGCTTTGCACTTCAGGTCCAGGGAAAGACGAAAGCATTTGGGTGCAACTATTCACGCGCTCGACGAACTCCAACTCGTAGGCTACGAACGCCGGCATCTCGATGTGGCCGACGCAACGCATGAGGTCGTCAGCTTCATTGCAGTGCCTGTTCAACCGACCGTCCGGCCGATAGGCCCGAACCTTCGTCGGGAAAGAGGTCAGCGCGACCGCCCGAACCTGGCCTTCCAGGTCATGCTGGTCGATGTAGTTGCTGACCCCGCTCAGAACCAAGACCAGGTGTTCCTCGCCTTTCCGGGTTGTCCAAATCTGACCCTTGCGAAACGGGGTGTTCTTTGCGGTCATGACGACCGATTTCTCGCTCACATTGTTCTCCTGGTGGTGCTCGGCATCCCGAGCTGATGGTGAAAGTATAAGTCACCTTTTCGTTGAATCTCAACTTTAGGTTGAATTTGCGCTGTCGTGTTGCACGGTCGCAACGCCGTGCCGATCTGCCGGAGTTCGGGCTATACTCAGTTCCGAATTGCCGCCTTGTTGCCCCGAACGCAGTGGGTCCCTCCCTCCACCTGCGACCCCCTTGTCCCGGCCTGCACCTCACTGCTCGCCGGGACTTTTTTCGTCCGTGCCAGGCGGGCGGCGATCGAGAGTTCGGGTTGGCGCGCGCCGCCGCGTCGCCAGGCTACCCGCAACCAATCCGTCCGGCCAAAGTAAGCGCGCGCCACGTACCAATCTCGGCCGCCAAAGTAAGGCGGGCCCGGCTACCAATTTCGCGCGCCAAAGTAAGCAGCCGTTGCCAAGTACCAATCCAGAGCGCCAAAGTAAGCGGTGCCTGGCGACCTTGAGCCCCACCTGCCCGGCGCCAGGCCTGCCGAATCCTGTACCGCACGAAGGCCTCGGGCAGGGCGGCGGGCGCGGCGGCGGGCCGGGGGCGGGGTGCTGGGGGCGCGGGAATGCCCGCCCGGCTTGAATGCGGGGCCGCTGCTGCGTTCGATTTGCTGGGGTAAGGGGTAGGCTAGGGTAAGGGCTGAAAACGCGCTGTAGGCCCGTTAAATCGGTTTGCGGGTTTGGCCATGAGGCCGCCACACGTAAGCCCTTGATTCCATGGGGAAAGCTGGCGGATTTCCAGGGGATAGGGCGCCATGGTGCGCGGCGCTGGTCCGGGTCCTGGTCCTGGCGCTGGGCGCGGTGCTGGTGCTGGCGCTGGGCGCGGTGCTGGTGCTGGCGCTGGGCGCGGTGCTGGTGCTGGTGCTGGTGCTGGTGCTGGTGCTGGTGCTGGTGCTGGCGCTGGCGCTGCTGGCCGGACGCCGGGCAAAAAGAAACCCCGCACGGGGCGGGGCTTTGAATTGGGCCTTGCTGCTGGCGGGGCTATCGGCCCTCTTTCTCTTCGGCAGCAAGGTAAGCGGTAATCTTCGCCGATATGCTAGCGGGCATTGTGGGGCGGGCCGTGCCGATGAGCGCGAAGCCCGCGAAGCCGATAACCAGCCCCATAAGCGAACGGTCAGCCCACAAGCACCACGCGCCATAGGCAAGGCATGCGGCCTGGATCAGGCGCACCAGGATAATCAGCGTTTGCATGTGCCGGATTGCGGCCTTTTCGCTATCGGTCAGCTCCAGGCCGGGAAACGCCACGGCGTACAGCTTGACGGACGGACACGCGAACAATTGAGCAAGAAACGGATTCATTGCGGGGGCCTTTCTATCGGAAAAACTGGGCGGCGGGGTACGCCTTGCGGACTTCGGATTTTGCATCGTCGCGCGACCGTGCGCGGCTGTAGGTTTCGACGCGGGGCAAGTTCTCTTTGCCGTTCGCGCTGGTGTCGGAATAGGCGCGATACAACGGCGCACCGATACCCCAGTACGCGCCCCCGGCGTCATACCCGCCATTGTTCAGGCGGACGCGCTCCAGGTAGAACCGGCGCGGCGCGCTGGCCGTGTCGGCGGCGTCGTGGGATTGCGTGCGGCCCATGGGCGCGCCGCGATGGCTGGAAACGTTCGAAAGCTGCATTTGCCTTATCCTTTCATGTGGGCATTGAGGGCGCGCGCGGCGTCGCGTTCGCCGTTGACGTAGAGCCAGTTTATGCAGGCGTCCGCGCTGGCGAATTCGTAAAGGTTCTTTGCGTTTTCATTGGAAAGCATGACGGCCGCCGCGCCTTGCCACGCGTGCCACTTGCCGAAAATGAACGGTTTCATGGGTCAGGCCTCCAGGTACGCGAACAGTGCGGGGTGAAGCTGGCGCGCCAGCGCTTGCGGGACGCGCACACAACGGGCGCGCAGATAGTCGCGGCTTGTGGACCCACCGCAAACCGGGCTGTTTGACGTGCCGCGCACGGATACAACCGCGTCCGCGTTCAACGTCGCGCCTTGCCACATCGGATTATTGAAGTTGTCCAGGACCACGGCGACGCAATTGTTATGCAGGCCACGGGCGGCCACTTCGCGCAGCGTCGCGACCGTGAACGCGGCATGTTTTTTACTGGCCGCCTTGCTGGTGCGGCCGTCCGGCAGTTCGGCATAGAAGCGATACCCGGTCAGCGGCTTAGGCTTCGGGCAGGCCAGCGCGGAACCGTTCCACTTGTGATAGCTCCGGGCGCGGCGGCAGTGCTGGCACACGCGGAAAGCTTCGGATTGCTGATAGGTGCTCATGGTTCAAACCTCATGATGTCGTCATAGTCGGAAAACAGGCGGCGGACGTGCTCGCGGCCGATGGCAAAAGCGGCGTCAAAGTCGGCGCGAAACCGGGTCGCGTCGTCACCCTGGAAAAGCGCACTTGCGTTGTCGCTTTCGCGGGTCAGGGTGTAGGCGGCCCCATTGCCCCAGCTTTCGAGGCGGTAGCCGTCATGGTTGAAAATCGGGATAGGGCCGCGCATGGTCAGGCCCCCGCCAGTTCGGCAAGGCGGGCGTGTTCGGCGGCGCGCTTTTCCATGTGCCGGGTCAGGCTTTCACGGACTGCCGCGCACACTGCCGGGCGCAACGTTGCGGACTGCCGGATATCAGCAATCAAGGCGCGGACGGCTTCCCGCTGGGCGCGCAGCTTGGCGCGTATCGTCGCGGCTTCGGCGTCCAGGGCGTGCGCGCATTCGTCGGCGCATTCGCTGGCCGTTTCCACGATGTATTCGTCCGCGTCGCTTTCAATGCCCCACACGGCGTAAGAATAATTCCGCTTTACTTCGTCCGGGTCCGTGCCGTTCGGAACGTGGACAACGGCCACGCCGACGTAATGCCACTGGTCCGCGCACCAACGGCGCAGAAATTCAAAGTCACGGCGCACGGCTTCGGCGCGGACTTCGCCCGGCTTCGGTTCGCGGCCCAGCTTGGCGGCCAGTCGGGCGCGTTCGTTGTCGTCCAGGCCCCAGCCGTCAACACGGGCCAGCCGTGCCGCCTCTTGCGCATCGTAAAACCGCTTGCTGCCCCGGTCGCTAGACAGGACCCATTCCCCCGGGCGTTTGTCGCGGCTGGTCCAGTCGGAAACCGGGCCGTGTCCGTCCGCCCGTTCCCACGGGGGTGTTCCGTCGTCGTCGTATTCGATGAAAACGCGGAACGTGCGGCCTTTGTGCTCGAACGTGTCGCCGTCGTTGTAGTAAGTGGGCTTTGCCATGGTGTCTAACTCCGGGGTGAATGGTCAACAAACAGTTGAAATTGCGAGCGCGTTAAAGCCAGGAATGTTTAAGGGCGTAGCCCCCGGCGCTATCCGGTTCGCCGTTGCGCTTGCCGTGCGGCTTGCGCGTGCCTTTGGGCCAAAGCGAATGACCGAAGTCATAGACAAGCGAAAAACCCATATCCATACCGCAACCGCCTACGGAAATTCCGCCCTTGTCGGATACCGTGCGGCCCATGACCACGGCGGCGCTACCCGTGATATTCGCGATTTGCGCGGGCTGGCCCTTCTTCGCGGGCGTCACGGCATACAGCGAAATGCGGCGCGACATACCCGAGGAGGAAACGCTTTCCAACTTCGTGTAAATCGTGGTGCCGGGCTTGATCCACTTGCGAAGGCTGGCGGCGGTTTGGTCGCGGTAAATGCGTTCACCTTCGGCGCGGGTCAATACTTCGCATTCCTTGTGATACTCGGGGAATTGCGTGCTGAAAACTTCGCCCGACGTGCCGCGCATGTAAATGGTTTTCTTGCTCATGGTCATAACTCCAGTTGTGTCTAGAACTTGTCTAGCAATTGAAAGGTGATGATTCAACAATTAGTTGAATGAATGAAACGTAAAAAATCGGTCAGGGTTAACGGGTTTCGCGTTGCTCGCGTAGGCCCGGCACATATACGCAATCCAGCTTTTCAATGCGGGCGTGCCGCGTCGTGTAGCAGGACACGCCGCGCTCGCGGTCATCGGTGCGGCAAATGCTATTGCCGATAGGCTCGCATTCGGCGGCGGGCGCGCTTTTCGCGGGGGCGGGCATGAGCGATATAGCGGCAACGGTTGCGACGGTTGCACCGATAACGAAGGCAAACAAATCTTGGCGGGTAATGGTCATGGCGTCAGTTGTCCAAAGGGTGGTTAGGGGCGAAGGCGTAGAGGCCCGCAAGCCCGGCAAGGCCGGTAATCATCATGGCGATAGAAACGATTTGCACGGTGTGCATGTTCAGCGGTCCAGCAGCGCGCGCAGCGTGGTAATCAGGTGTTCCATCGTGGCGATGTCGTCGGCCAGTGCTTGCGACAGGCGAACCGGGCGCGGGTTCTCGTTGTAGCCGTTGGTCGTGCGGCGGGCGATGCGCAGCGCGTCGGCCTCGTCGGTGAACGTCGTAGCCGTGTGAGGCGTGGCCGGGTGCGCGGTCGTGCAATAGCCGTTCTCGATGTCGAACCGCAAGCAGATATTGCCGGTTTCCTGGCGCAGTACAAACACGTCGCTAACCGGTCCGTTTTCGATACTGTCCAGCAGTTCGCGGCCATCGTTCACGCGGGCGGTGAATAGCGCGATGGTTTCGCTACGGTGTTCGGCCGGTGTCTTTTCCTGCTTGGCCGGGTATTCCACCGCGTCGCCCATGGCAACCGTCAGGCTTTCTTGTGCGGCTTGGCGCATGTCGGCGAACGGCTTACCGGCCAGATACGCGGCCAGCTTGGCGTCATGCAACAGCGCCAGCCGTTCAGCGTGGGGCGTGCGCATCCAGATAGCGGCGGGCGTGTGGTGGCCGTCTTGCACTTCTTGCGCGTGGCGGAATCCGTCGCGGTATGCCTGACCCTGCCAGCCGGTGTACTTGGCCATACGGTCACGGGCAAAGCCGCATCCCGGCTTGGCGTGGTCGGCGCGGCCCTGGTCGTAGAAACGTTGCTTATTCATGGTGTCAACTCCGGGTTGAATTTCGATAAGTGAGATTCTAATGAAAGTTGAATGTCTAAGTCTCATTGCATTTGTTAATCGGGCCGATAGTCGTTCCCTATTGCGCCGGGCATGAAAAACCCGGCACGCGGCCGGGCGGGAATTCGGGAATGCGGGCCAGCTACACGGGCAGGCCATAGGCAAGCGCCAAACCGGCCCACAACAGGCCCACGGCACACAATCCGGCCAGCGCATAGCCCACGCGCATAAAACGGCGTGACGGGGCTTTGAACGCCTCCAGGGCGGGCGATACCGTGGGGAACGTGGGCGCGGTTGCGCCGATTTGCACGCGGGGCCGGGCTTCGGCTGGCGCGTACCCGTGGCGGCGCGCATAGGCGGACACGCTGCGCACATGCTCGGGCACATGCACGGCGGTATGCGCTTCGCCGATAGTCACATGGTGCGACACGGCCGCCGTTTGCGGGTCGCGCACAATGCGGGAATGCAGCGGGGGCCGGTTGCCCGGAATGCGGGCGCGCACGGCGGAAACGTGCAAATCCTGTATTTGCTGGGCGGTCAATTGCATGGTTATTCCTCGTCGTGGTCTAGGTCGAATTCGGCCGTCAGCAATGCCGCAAGGCGTGCCCGGCGTGCCGGGTCAGTCAGTACCGATTCAATCGCGGCTATCGCTTTCGAATGGCGGCCGTCGTGAATGCGCAGCATGCTTTGCAGGATGGCGGCGGCCTCGTTGTCTACGTGTTCGCGGGCGGCCTTTACCGTCGTGAATGTCTGCCCGTCGATCGTGTAGCGCGTCAGGCGTTCTAGGCGTAGCGTGCTCATGGTCAGGCCCCCGCCAACGTGCCGCCCACGGGGTAGGCGTTATGGCGTTCGCGGAAATAGGCGGTTGCTTCGTCCAGCGTGGCGAAGTGCCGCCCGGCAGTACCGGCCAGATACGAAACCCACGGCGCGGAATTGCTCCAGTCCGGGCGATAGGTGACGCGGCCAACCTTGCCGCGCCCGGCGTCGCCGAAGTCAACGGTATGGCAAAGCGGGTATTTCGGCGCGGGGCGGATGACCACGGCGGCGGGCGTGCCCGCGTTTACGTGCGCCTCGAATTGTTCGATAGGGGTTTGCATGGCGTCAGGCTCCAGGTTCGGCGGGCAAGCGTTCCAGCAGCGCGGCGGCGCTGGCGTATTCGGGAATGTCCAGGGGTGCCCACTCGGGATTGTTGTTTTCCAGGTCCGTGCGGATGTAGGCGGCCAGCGCGCCCAGTGCATCGGCCAGTTCGGAATACGTGGGCAGGGCGGCGTTATTGGTGTGCGCGTCAGCGTTGGCGATTGCTTCGCTTATGACGTGCGCGCGGCGGGCGGCGGTAATGAAGTCCATAGGGTTCAAGTCCTGTAGGGAATGGCGATTAGTCAAAGGCAACGGCGAACACGGACGCCAGCGCAAAGAAGGCAACCCAGCACCCCAAAACGACGATTTCCATGATTCAACCCTTAGTTGAATTGTCAGTGTTGCCATGCTCTCACGGTTTCAACCCCTAGTTGATTGAATTTGTTAATGAGGCCGATAGCGAAAACCTATCGCATGCCGGGGGTCAGCTCGCCCCATGGGCTTACGGCTTGGCGTAGCCCCACGTAGACAAGGGCATTCGCGATCAACCTTTTAAGGCTGGCTATTGGCGAAGCCCCGAAAGCCGGAAATTCCGAAATCCCGGATTAATAGGCGGGGCATGTGGGGCGCACGCCTGCCCTATGTGCGGGGTATGTGGGGACGTGGGAATTCGGGAATACCTGAACTCGGGAATACGGGAATTCGGCAATGCGGGAATGCCGTAATGCGGGCAGTCCGGCCGTAAGTCATTGATAAATAAGGGAATCCGCTTTGCAGGGGCGGCGAGGGGGTCGCTTAGGGTCCTTCCCGGCTTTCGGGCTGGGCGCGGGGGCGCAGAGCCGCGGTTTCCGAAAATTTTGGATTTTGGCTAATAGGTTGATCCCGATAATAGGCTCAGGCTATCGCGAGTTCCGAATTCCTGGGGTTGGCTGGCGGATGGGCGGGGGTTTGCCTGCGTGACCCCCGACTTTCGATAGGGCCTGGCTATGGACCCCCCGGGGTGGCGGGCGTTAAGAAATTCGATTGATTCGAAATCTGGCGGCAGGTGTCCTACATTGCCGGTATGTACTACGAGGACTACAAACCCTTCCCCATGGTTTCGGTGTTCGGGCGGCAACCAGGCCAGCTCGTCGGGATCACGTCTGTCTACGATGCTGCGAAGTTCATCCTGGAGCAGTGGCCGCCTGAAGCGGGTGGCCCGAAGCACCGGCTGGCGCAGGAGATTTTGCTGAAGTGTCTTGAGGGCGGCTGCTCGGCGCAGGTCGCACGGGTGGCGTTTGTCGAGGCTGCGCGCGAGGCCAACATTTTCATGGAGACGCCAACCCGGCCGCCCGGCACGGGGAAGGTCGAACGCTGGGGTAAGCGCAAGCCCGTGCGCCGATCCTGACCTACCGCTTTGAACTCGCCAGTACGCGGGCGCCTTGGTGCAGCGTGACTTCCTTGCCGGGCCGCTGTTTGCACGCTTCCTCGAATGCCGCTTCAGCCACGAAATAGTTGGAGCACTCGGCAAGGGTGTCCTCCACCTGCTCGCGCTCGTTCCAGACCTCGATCCGGTAGTCATGTGGAATCTTTCCGCCCATGCCGGACTCATATCAGCGGAACAGAACGGGAACAAGGCGTCAGCGCAAAAAGAAACCCCGCACTCGGCGGGGCTGGGGTCAGGAATGGTTGGTGGGCCCGGACCATCTGCCGCGGGTGCCGGCCTTTCGCTCCCACGGCCAGCGGAACGGGTACTGGCGCTGAAGCTTCAGCAGGACCGGCAGCAGCGCCGACTGGATTTCACGGGGCTTCGTCAGGGCCTGCACCCCGAGCAGCACGCAGACGATGAACATGCCGACCCGGATGGTCACGGCCTCGATTGCGGCGCGTGCGCGGGACCGGCGCATCAGCGGCGCTTCCGGTTGCGGGCCTTGATGGCTGCGCGCTTGGCCTGGGCGACGGTGTTACGACTGCGCTTGTTGCCGCCACCTGCCGCGCCGCTGTAGAGCATGGGGCGTCCGCGCTCGTCGACGCGCTGCGCGATCATGGTGTCGATTTGGCGAGAGGACTTGGTGATGGCCTCGGCCAGGCGGGATGCTGCTGCGCTGGTGGCACCGAACATTCCCATGGTTGCCAGCACCAGGGTGCGGCCGATAGATGAACTTCGCATATGTTGTCCTTGTGATTCAACAAGAGGTGGAAACCGTGCCGCGCGCGAGGTAAGCTCGGCCGGCAGGTGCATTCTCCCCGCGTCTGCTCCGACAGTCAACCGTCTGTTGGAACTTCACCACGAGGTTGAAAATGAACAAGATCGTCCTCGGGGCCGGCGCGGTGCTGATTGCGCTGCTGGGCCTCACCACCTGGCGCTGGTCCGCCGCTGTCGAGCGCGAGGGCAAGTTGTCGGCCACCGTCGCGCAGCGGGACCAGACCATCCGCGACCAGGGCAAGGACCTGGCGCTGGCGAACACGCGGGCCGGCATCCTCGACCAGTCGCTGACTATCCTGGCCGGCGACCGCCAGGCCGTGCGCGATGGCCTCGCTCAAATCCAATCCCTGATCCAAAACCTGCCCCGCTCCGAAGGAGATAGCGATGCGTCGTTCGAATGCCTTGATGTTCCTCTGCCTGCTGCCGCTGCTGGCCTCCTGCGCCAGCCCTGATCCGGTGATGCGGACGCGCACGGTGTACCAGCACCTGCCGGACGTTTACCTGCTGCCGTGCCCAGTGCCCTACGGCGCGGCCACCTACCGGGGCGCCATCGACCTGGCCGAGCGCCGCAAGGCCGCACTGGAAGAATGCAATAAGCAGATCGCCGCGGGCCGCCAGTATCAGGCGGACGTGAAGGCCAAAGAGAGCGCCACCCCGAGCCAGTGACGGGGCAGTCTCCGGCATGGCCGCCTACGGGCGGCTTTTTTACGCCAGCAGTTCGTCGATGTCGTCGGGCCGGACGTAGCCCTCGACCCAAAGCCGAATCCCACCTTCCACGGTGCGCATCACGAACTTCTTCGTCTCGTGCGGATAGCGCCTGCGGAAATCCACCAAGGCAGCAAAGAGCCTCGGCCGATCTTTGTGGATGTCCTCGGGCGCGCATTCCCACAGCACGCTGTCGCC
The DNA here is from genome assembly GCA_032153965.1 of Achromobacter sp. Taxonomy (GTDB): domain Bacteria; phylum Pseudomonadota; class Gammaproteobacteria; order Burkholderiales; family Burkholderiaceae_B; genus Achromobacter. Next base: position 14,167 of record JALDYL010000008.1, read on the forward strand.
CGGCCGCATCTCCAGGAGCGGCAGCACCTCTCCCATCCTGACGTGCTTTCGCTTCTTCGCGGGTTGCTTGACGGGGGGAATTGGGAGGCCTCGTTCAATGGTCAGCATATCGTACATAAAAGTGGTTAGGGTGCCCTTATTGTACATAAAAGTGGTCTGGGTTGGATTGTTGGCCGATGCTGCCCTACCCATTAACAGGTACGAGACAATATCGAACCTTACTTTTTATCCTCACCCGTAAAGGGTTAGGGGGCATCGCCCAACAATCCAACCCAATGGGACAAAAAAGTGCCCGGACTGGCCGGGCTGAACTAGGGAAAAAGCTGAATTCGGTTTTTTCGGATTTCAGAAGAAGACTTCGATGTCCTCCGGGAAGGTTTCTGAAGGGCGGGTTGGTTTCGTGCCTGATGCGCTTCCCAACCCATCTTCGCCCGCATTGTCGTCGAACGGATCGAACCCAGGCTTCTTCAGCAACAGTCCTCGGAACGTCAGGACGCCCTTCGGCGTGTATTTCGTGATGCCAGGCACCGATAACAGCTCGTCGTAGAAGTTGTTGCGCCCCCACTTGTTGCCGGCGTTCTCGTTCTGGACGTAGGCCTGGAACGTGTCCCAAACGTCCGACGCGCGCTCACGGTCCTGGTCATTGCCGGTGGCCTGAATGTGCTCGCTGATGAATGCGGCCACGACGTTGCGCCGGCCCAGCCAGACGGACTTGGCGCGCTCGCAGGCGACCGGAACGTCGAAGCGTCCCCGGGCCTTCAAGCGCTCCCAACCCTCGATCAGGTGGTTCAGGATGCCGGGCAGCTCGTTCTTGCGGATGCGCGTCAGCAGGCCACGGTCGACTTCGGCCTCGACCAGGGTCGTATTGAAGTGGAACACCAGCGCGCGCCTGGTAAGGCCATAGGACAGGTCGGCGGTCTTCGGCCAGTGGTTGGTCAGGATCAGCGGCGTGGCGCGGCACACGAAGTTGAACGGCGAACCGTACTTCGGGTTGGCGGTCATGCGCTTCGATTCCGAGAACTTCTTCAGCGTGCCGTCCGGCAGCATCAGACCCTTCTCGAAGTCGTCGTCGACCATCAGCAGCTTGCCCACCAGCGACGATTCCGCGTGGTTGGACTTGCCCGAGCCGAAATCCCGCAGGCTCTGGCTCACCGAGCTGTTGGCGCCCAGCAGTTCCTGGAGCACGCTGGTCACGAAGCTTTTACCGTTCGAGCCAGTGCCATAGAACATCACCCAGCAGGCCATGTCGCGCGTAGTCTGGACCAGGTAGCCCATGACCTCATAGAGATGGCGGATCACCAGCTCGGGCTCGTGTTGGTCCCGCATGATGCGCGCAATCGCCGCATCCCACTCGGGGCATTCGGCCATGGGGTCATAGTCCGTCGCGAGCTGGCCGGTGAGGCGGTTCGACGGGTCGTGCTTGCGGAAGTCGTAGTCGTCGTCCTCGAACCATAACTCGCCGTTGCGGCAGTTCATGATCGAGTCGGACGGCATTTCGCGCACGCGCATCGGGTCTTCCGTGCCGTCGCCGCCGCACTTCTTCTCAATGATGCCGCGCACCGAGTTCGACAGCGCGTTCAGCGTGTCAGCACGGCCGGAATCTTCCAGCACCGCCAGCAGCGCCTTGGAATTCTCGTCACCCCCGCTCAAGACCTTGGTGATGAGTCGGTAGACGCGGTTGTCCACCACCGACCCCGGGTACGGCCGCCAGAGGCCTTTGTCATAGGCCCAAAACAGCTTGTCCAGGAACAGGAGGTGATCGCCCTCGTTGAAGAAAAGGCGCAGCGTCTCGTCGGCGAGCCAGTCTTCCAGGCTCTTGCGGCGGCGCTGCTCGGACTCTTTGACGGCTTCCTTGCGCTGTTCCTTGATCGTGCGGCGCAGGTCCGCGTCGGAGGCCTTCAGTCCATCATCTTCCGCCAGCTTCTTCAGCCGCGGCAGGATGGTGGTCATCTCGATCGGCGACAGATCATAAAGCGACACGTCGGCCAGGGCCTTCTTCAGCGTGGCCGCAATTTCGAGCTTCTGCTGGAGCTGGGCGAAGTCGCTGCCTTCCTCGCGCACTTCCTTCAGCACCGTCGCCATGGTCACGGACGACGAGGTTTTCTGGCGGAACGAGCGCCACACCTGCTTGCTGTTGCGCAGGTCGAACTTCTCGCTGCGCTCGGAAAAGTCGCACCAGATTTTGAAGCCGAGGTCGCTACCGTTCGTCTCGTGATGCAGGGCCATGCCGACCTTGAGCCAACCGTCTCGGTCCTCGCACCATTCGTCGATGTCCAGGGCGAACACCGCGTCACGCATTTCTTCTTCGGTGAGGCCCTGCGGCGGTTGCCGCGCGAGCGCCAGCAGCATGTCAGTGTCGTCGCCGCTGTCGGTCGATCCGCTCGCCTCGACGGCGCCGGCCGCGATCAGCGCTTCCGCCGACACGATGGGGCCGAGGCCCAGGTCCAGGTCATCGAAGTCGAACTCGCGCAGCCAGCGATAGGGCTTTCCGCTGTCGGGGTGGATCGACGGTGGCATGGCGACCTGCTTGCCCGTGCCGAACAGCTCGATCTCCCAGTCGCGCTTTTTGACCTCGCGCTGCTTCTTGTCGTCGAACACCATCTTCCAGCCCTCGCTGCGCGCGAGCTTGCGCGACGCAAAGGCCGTGTCCGACAGGATGTAGAAGTGCCGACTGGCGCCGCCCGAGCCCGACTGGACCACCGGGTAGTCGTCGATGTCCGGGAAAAGGTCGTGCAGCGCCTCCAGGGCGTCGTCTGCATGCTCGTCGCCCCGGATGTCCACGTCGATGACGTGCAGATACAGGTCGCCGATCAGCGAGTGCTCACCGAGCCGCACGCCGACGTTGAAATTGTCACGATGGGAGCGCTCAAGTTCGGCGACGGTCTGCACCGGAGCGGTGGACCACTCGTCTCGAACGGGCGCCTTTGATTTTGGCTTCAGCCAGTGAAGGGCAAAGCCCCTGCCGGCCAAGGCCTTGAGTTCTTCCAGCATATCGGTCCTTGGAGGAGTTCTGTTTCCCTACAAGGGCGCGATCAGGCCGCCTTGAAAACGTGGGGATAGAATTCTTCCAGGGTGACGCCGCCCTTGGACAGCTTGACGACTTCCTGCGCGCGCTCCGGCGAGATGTATTCGTTCTCGATCCAGCGATAGATCGCCCAGGGCGACAGCTTCATGGCGCGTGCCAGAACCGGAATCGACTTCACACCTTCAGCGTCTGGCGGGCAGGCCTTCAGCAGCAGGTCGTGCAGCGGGCCCTTATCGGACAGACGGCGGATGGTGGGGTCGGGTTTTTTGCGGGCCATTAGCTTCTCCAGTAATTCCACAAACGGTTGAATGGCCGTATTCTAAACGTGTGTGAACAGCGAGCACAAGCTGGTGAATCTGTAACTACCAACCACTGTTTGCAATTATGCAACACGAGGTTGACAGCCGAAAAGCCTTTATGTTCCAATGTGTTCTCGCTATAACGCGATTTCAGATTTTTCCCACGAATCACACTCGGAGCAACACGATGAGCATCGAACAAACCCTTCAACAATTGGTGGAAGCGCAGAAAGAGCACACCGCCGCCGTCAAGGAACAGACCGCCGCAATGAACCTGCTGGCGGGCTTGCTGAAGATGGCTGGCACCACCGTTGCCACGATCTCGGCTGCACCTGGCGAAACCGCCGAACAGGCCGGCGAGCGTGTCTCCAAGGAGCTGACCGACGCGGGAAACGCCGACCGTTCTGCGGAACAGCAGACCCAAACCTCTGCCGCGGCCTCGACCTCTTCCTCGCGCAAGTCGACGAAAACCAAAGACGCCGACAAGAAGACGAACGCCGACGCCGAGCCGACCTCGAAGCCCTCGGCCTCTGACACCAAGACCGGCGAGCTGCCGGCGCCGACGCCCGAAGAAGTGGCCGGTAAGCTGCGCCCGTGGCTCAACGAGCACCCCGAAGGCTCGGCCGAGCGTGAGGCCCGCAAGAAGTGGTTGATGGCTGCGCTGGCGCGCCTGGGCGTCAAGAAGGTCACCGAAGCCGACGACGACGGCCGCAAGCAGCTCGTGCTGTGGATGGACCGCAAGGCCAAGGACCCGAGCTTCGACGTGGCCGAGAGCGTCCAGGACGAAGACGACGACATGCTGGCCTGAAGCTGAACGGCGATTGACGTGGGCCCGCTTCGGCGGGCTCGCCAACTGGAGCACCAATGTCTGAACACGCAACACTTAGACCTTCGAGCGCGGTACGCTGGCTCAAATGTCACGGGTCCGTGCAGGCCGAGGCCAACTACCCCGACATTACGACCGAGCCGGCAGCCGAAGGGTCCGCCAAGCACCTGGTGCGCGCCGAGTGCCTGGAGAAGGGCCTGGACGCTTACGACCTGATCGGCCGTGACTACGAGGTCGGCGGCTATGAGTTCACCTGCGACGACGAATGGGCCGACCGCATCCAGCCTGGACTGGACGCCATTCGCGACTTCGGGGGCGAGCTGCACGTCGAGACACGCGTGGACCTGGGCACCTGGATGCCGGAGCAGTTCGGCACACTGGACGCCGGGATCATCCTGCCCGACCTCATCGTGATCGACGACGCCAAGTATGGCCGCGGCGTGCGCGTGGAGGCGGTACGCAATCCGCAGCTCTCGCTGTACGCGCTGGGCTTTTGGGACAACATCGCGCGTCACAAGACGAAGACGCGCAACGTGCTGATCCGCATCGACCAGCCCTACCTGGGCGGCATGAAGGAATGGCACACCACCATCGACGAGCTGATCCTGTTCGGCGAGATCGTTGTAGCTGCCGCGCAGCAGGCGATGCGCCCCGACGCCCAGCGCGTGCCGTTCCTGGAAGGCTGCTTCTACTGCCGCGCCCTGGGTCACTGCCCCGAGGCCAACGAATTCATCCTCAACCTGCTGGACAAGGACGCCAGCGAAATCCTGACGGGAGAGCAGATCATGCCCGATCTCGACAGCATGCCGGCCGTCCAAAAGGCCAGCATCCTCAAGCACGCGCCGCTGATCGAAAAGTGGCTGGATAACCTGAAAGAGCAAGCCATCGCCGACGCCCAGGCGGGCCAAGTGCTGCCCGGCATGAAGCTGGTCAGCGGCCGCGCTGGACCGCGCAAGTGGAGCGATCCCGAAGCGGTCGAAAAGTTCATGGCGAAGCGGTACACGCGCGACACCACTTTCAACCATAAGTTGAAAAGCCCCACCCAACTTGAAAAGGCCATTGGCCCGCGCAACTGGCCGAAGCTGGTCGGATACATCACGCGCGCAGAGGGCAAGGTCCACATCGTCGACGAGAACGACCCGCGCCCTGAACTCGTCACCGCAAGCTCGGCCTTCGATGCCCTGGGCGACGAAGACGACCTCCTGGGCGACATCGCCCCCACCCAATCCGCAACACCCACCGCGTCGGACATCGACGACCTTTTGTAGGAGCAATACCATGGCTAAGAAAGAACCCAGTCCCTTCCAGATTTCGCTGACCGACGTGCGAATGCTGTTCCCGAAAATCTGGACCCCCGTCGCGCTCGAAGAGGGTCAGAAGAAGAAGTATGGCGCCATGTTCGGCATCGACCCGAGCACGCCCGGAGGCAAGAAAACGCTCGCCCTGGTCGAACGCACCATCGAAGCGCTGAAGAAGGAAACCTGGAAGGACAAGGCAGACAAGATCAAGATCAAGGACGATCGCATCTGCCTGCTCGACGGCGACGAGATGACGAACCAGGAAAGCGGCGAGGTCTACGATGGCTGCGCCGGCATGATGATCGTCAGCGCCAAGAACGAAAAGCAGTTCCCGCGCGTCGACCGCAACCGCAACCCGGTGAGCGAGTCCGACGATATTCTGTACCCGGGCTGCTACGTGAACGCCGTTGTGCGCCTGTACGCGGTCACCGGCCAGGAAAAGGGTGGCAACGGCATCTTCGCTTCGCTGGAAGCTATCCAGTACCTTCGCAAGGGTGATCGCTTTGGTGGCGCGCCGGTCGAGGCCGACGACGTGTTCGACGCGCTGGGCGACGAAGAAGACGAAGACGATCCGCTGGCATAACAGCAGCATTGCATTTCCGGGGACTGCCGAAGGGTGGTCCCCTTTTCCTTGTGGGGGCTGTGTTCCCCCGTTTCTCTTCCCGGAGAACTTATGACTACCCGCCAAAAACCGCAGGCTTTGTGGGACTTGGAGTGCTATCGCGACTACTTCCTGATGGGATGCAAGCGCGTCGACACTGGCAAATCCGTGATGATCGAGATGTACGACGGCATGCCGTTCGACAAGGATCGCGCGCGCGCCATCATGGAAAACTACGAGACGGTCGGCTTCAACACTCGCAACTACGACGCGCCGATGATCGCCCTGGCCCTGCGTGGCTTCTCGTGCGCCCAGCTCAAGGAAGTCAGCGACTGGATCATCACGGGCGTGAACGACGAAGGGGGCGGCGTCAAACCCTGGGACGTGGAGCGCCGCTTCGATTTCCGCATCCCGCGCGCATGGCAGCAGATCGACCTGATCGAAGTGGCGCCCGGCCAGGCTTCGCTGAAGATTTACGGCGGCCGGCTGTTCAGCCACAAGATGCAGGACCTGCCGATCGAGCCTGACGCCAGCATCTCGCCGGCAGACCGCGAGCGCCTGAAGCTGTATTGCGGCAACGACCTGGGCACGACCCACGACCTGCTGAACAAGCTGAAGCCCCAGCTCGACCTGCGCCGCATGTTGAGCGAACGCTACGGCGTCGACCTAATGAGCAAGTCCGACGCGCAGATCGCCGAGGCGGTCATCAAGCGCCAGATCGAAGACATCACGGGCGAGCGCCCAGCCAAGGGTACGCTGAAGGTCGGCCGCAAGTTCCATTACGTGCCGCCTAGCTACATGCGCTTCGAGACGCCCGAGATGCAGGCCGTGCTCGACATGGTGACCGAGACGGAATTCGTGGTGAAGCGCGACGGTAAGGTCGACATGCCCGAGTCCCTGGAGGCTGCCGAGATTGCCATCGGCAAGGGCGTCTACCGCATGGGCATCGGCGGCCTGCATAGCAGCGAGAGCAGCATCGCGCACTTCAGCGATGACAACAACACGTTGATCGACCGCGACGTGCGCAGCTACTACCCGTCCATCATCCTGAACGAAGAGCTGTACCCCGCGCACCTGGGCCGCGTTTTCTTGCAGGTGTACCGCGCCATCTTCGAAGAGCGCCTGGCCGCCAAGGACGCCGGCAACGACACCGTGGCGGACGCGCTTAAGATTACGATCAACGGGACCTTCGGCAAGCTCGGCAGCCGCTGGTCCATCTTCTATTCGCCCGACCTGCTGATCCAGGTGACGCTGACCGGGCAGCTCTGCTTGCTGATGCTGATCGAAGCCCTGGAAGAAGACGGCATCCCGGTCGTCAGCGCCAACACGGACGGCATCGTCATCAAGTGTCCCGCCGACCGCGAGGACGACCTTCTGGCGATCGTTCGGTGGTGGGAGGAGGCGACGGGGTTCGAGACGGAAGAAACGCGCTACAAGGCCGTATACAGCCGCGACGTGAACAACTACCTGGCCGTCTACGACGCGCCGAAGAAAGGCAAGCATTACAAGGCCAAGGGCGCCTATGCCCCGGCTGGCTTGCAGAAGAACCCGACGACCGAGATTTGCGTCGACGCGGTGGCCGACTACCTGATCCATGGCACGCCCGTCGAATGCACCATCCGGTCCTGCACCGACATCCGCAAGTTCATTGCCATCAAGAAGGTCGACGGGGGCGCGGTCCAGGGCGCCACGTTCCGCGAGGAGGTGGTCGGGACCAAGATGCGAAAGGTCAAAGGCGAGTACCAGGAAGTCGATGCGACCGAGCGCGTCTGGAACGGCGACGGCAACTACCTGGGCAAGGCCGTGCGCTTCTACTACTCGACGCAATCGCCGGGCCCGATTCAGTACACCCGTAATGGCAACATGGTCGGTCGCAGCGATGGCTCTCGCGCGCTGATGGAGCTGGTCGACGAGCTGCCGGACGACCTCGATTATGATTGGTACATCCGTGAAGCGAAGGACCTCATCGGCCAGGTTGGTGCCGGCGATATCGTTCTGCGTCACGACCCCGACACCGAGTATCTGCTGACCTGAGTTTCAACCAAATGTCGAATTCTCACCGTGTGCTTGAAGCATCCATCGAAGCCATCGTCATCAAATTCGCTGAAGACCGCGGATGGTTCTACCGCAAGGTTGCCTGGCTAGGCCGCCGCGCCGCGCCAGACCGCATCTTTGCCAAGGGTGGGCGAGTGGTCTTCGTGGAGTTCAAGCGCCCCGGTGAGGAGCCGCGCGCGCTCCAGCGCCGTGAGATCGCCAGGATGCGCGCTGCGGGCATCGAAGTGCATGTGATCGACGATGTGGACGCCGGCATGAGGCTGTTCGCATGAAGCTGCGCGAGAAGAAGGACCTGCGCCACTACCAGGGCTACATGGTCGACCGCATCGTCAACGACCGCTACGTCATGCTGTGGGCCGACATGGGGCTGGGTAAAACCGTGGCGACGCTCACCGGCATTCAGGAACTCCTCGACATGCGGTTCATCACCAAGGTGCTCATCGTGGCGCCGCTGCTCGTCGCAACAACCACCTGGCCCGACGAGATCGAGGCGTGGGCGCATACCCGTCACTTGACCTATACCGTGATCCGCGTCGAGGACGACGACCCTCGTGTTCGCGCCGCCTACAACGAAACCTACAAGCGCAGGCGCGCCGAGGAGCTGATGCTGGGCGCCGAGCCCGACGACGCCACGCGCATCGCCCGTGCGGCCGCCCAGCGCGCAGAGACGGAGAAGAAGGAAGAGCTGAAGCAAGCGCTGGTGATGGAGGACACGCAGGTCCACATCATCAACCGAGAACAGCTCATTTGGCTTGTCGAATTCCTGGGCAAGCGCCGTCCCTATGACGCCCTGGTCTACGATGAGGCGAGCCGTCTGAAGGCCGGCAAGAAGCGCGTCAAACCCAGCGGCAAGCTCGGCCCGGACGGCAAACCGATCCCGCCCGGCCTGTCCGAGTTCGGCGCCGTTGCGCGCATGCGAGCTGGCATGGATTGCGTGATCGAGCTGACCGGCACTCCGTCGCCCAACGGCCTGGAAGACCTTTGGGGCCAGGCATACATCGCTGACTTGGGCAGACGCTTGGGCACCTCCAAGTCAGCGTTCCTTCAGCGCTGGTTCGACTGCAACAAGTACGAACACTCGATCAAGCCGAAGCATTTCGCCGAAGAGGCAATAATGCGCGAGCTTAGTGACATCGCGGTCACGCTGCGCAGCGAAGATTATCTTACGCTACCCGGTCGGGTTGACAATTTTGTGTATGTCGACTTGCCTGAGCAAGCCTTAGAGAAGTACCGCCGCTTCCAGCGCGAGTTCGTCCTAGAAGAGCACGACATCGAAGCGGTTAACCAAGGCGTGCTAACCAATAAACTTCTGCAACTTAGTAATGGAAGCGTCTATGACGGCGACAAGAAAGCTATTGAGATACATGACGAGAAGCTTGGGGCTCTTGAGCGCATCATCGAAGAAGCGAACGGAAAGCCCGTATTAATCGCCTATAGCTTCCAATTTGACTTGGACAAGATCAGGAAAAAGTTCAAGCATGCGGTCCTGCTGCGTGATGAACGTGATGTTGTCCGAAAATGGAACGCCGGCAAGATACCGCTCCTTATCACGCACCCCGCGTCAGCGGCGCATGGCCTCAACCTCCAATACGGAGGGAACATTGCCGTGTGGTACGGGCTGACCTGGAGCCTAGAGCTTTACCAGCAATTCAACAAACGGTTGGATCGGTCAGGCCAACTTTTTTCAGTAATTCTTCACCATATTCTCACACGCGGAACTTATGACGAAATCCAGCTTAAGGCATTGAATTTTAAGGATGCTACGCAGAATTCCGTGACGCAAGCGGTTCGCCTGGTGCTCCCTGCGACCTCTTGACTCATGTGGGGGCCATCCGTATCTGTCAACATTGTGTTGAATGATTAGACACGGAAAGGAAACGCCCCAAAATGAGAGATAAAGCGTTTGCACAGCGCCTTAATCAAGCATGTGACAGCCACCCGCACATCCCTCCGTACGGACAAGGAAGACAGACGTGGATAAAAGAAAATGCCGGCGTGAGTCACGAAGCAGTCCGCAAGTGGTTTACAGGCGAGGCCCGCCCCCGCCCTAGCAAGATGAAGGAAGTGTCGAAGATACTGGAAGTCGATGAGGCATGGTTGTCTCTCGGTATCGCTCCTGACCTGGAACCGAAGGAACGGCGCGCGCGCAATGCGATCGCGGATGGCGCGGTCAATGTGATCGCCGGCCTGATTCAAATGAACGGCGGGAACTGCGCGTTCCCTGACGATAAGGACCCTCGTGCGGCCTTCGTCGACCTGTACGCCATAATCCGCGGCGCGCAGTTTTCGATCCACGTCGCGCTCGCCCAGCAGGTCAGCGAGGGTGTCTTCAGGTTCAATGTGCCCAAGGAGTTCGAGGATTGCACCGTGCTCGGCGCCGTTCATCCGTACCCGATGAGGGTGCATGTGCTAAACCTGACGCAAAACCTGATCCTGAAGCACAAAGCCAGGAAGGGCGGATACTTCGAGATCACCGTCCACAAGGATGGGTCGGAGTACAAGGCAGGCACCGACGTGTGGCCTCGCGTTCATAGCTTTGCGGATCGTCTGTGATGGCCGCCTCGTTCGAATGCCCATGGGTCGCGTTGCGCGAAGTGGTTCATCTATTTGGCGTCACGTATGAGACTGCGAAGAACCGCATCTATGCTCAAACCTTTCCCGTGCCGGTGCGCCGGGAAGGCAAGCTGCTCGTCATCGACAAAGCGGTAATGGCCGCCTACTTCGAAGCGAGACGGCAGCAGGACTTGGCAAAGTTAAAGCTACCGCACGTCTCACCAAACGGTTGAAACGGCAACAAACAGTAGAGTAAGCTGGACTGGTCCAACAACGAAGGATCAGACCATGACTGCGAAACTGACTGACAACGACTTCCGCGCTGCGGCGCTGGTGCTCGGTGTGCCCGAGGCCTCGGTGCGCGCCGTATCGGAGGTCGAGTCCAACGGTGGCGGCTTCCTGCCGGACGGCCGCCCGAAAATACTCTTCGAACGACACATCTTCCGCCGCGAGCTGATAAAGCGTGGCGTCGATACCCGCGCCCTGGAGCAAAACCGGCCCGACCTGGTGAACGCTAAGACTGGCGGCTACAAGGGTGGTGACGCCGAATGGGACCGCCTGGCCGAGGCCATCAAGATCAACCGCGCCGCCGCACTTTGCGCCGCCTCCTGGGGTCGCTTCCAGCTCATGGGATTCAACTGGGAAACTGCCGGGTTCACTAGCGTCCAGGACCTCGTGAATGCTATGTATCGGGGCGAGGGTGAACACCTGATGGCGTTCGTCCGGTTCATCAAGGCCGATGCAGCAATGCACCGCGCCCTCGTGGCTCGGAACTGGAATGACTTCGCGCGACGGTACAACGGCCCCAACCAGAAGGGCTACGACACGAAGATGGCCGCCGCCTATACGCGCTTCGCCCGAGTGGCGGCATAACCGTGGACAAAGCGCCGCAGTGCTGTCGTCCAGGCACGGCCACGTCCAGCGCGCGCTTTTGTTGGCCTCAACGTTGGCCTTGGGCCTGTAGGCCTCACCCTAAGATGTTGGAAGTCCTAAGCTATCTCGGATAATGTGGTTGCCTCCGGGCCCACCAAAACTTCTTCCAAGGTAGTCCACGGACATCCAATAAGGGCCGGAAACCCCAGCAATACCAAGGGTTTCCGGTCCATCGTTGTCCACAAGGGGCCTTGCGCACCGCGCAAAAATGTTGGCTTTATTGTTGGCCTCAAGACGAAGCCAACACAGAAAGGCCAACAACATGCCCCTTACCGATACCGCGCTCCGCAACGCCAAGGCCCGCGAAAAGCCCTACAAGCTCTCGGATGGTGGTGGCCTATACCTACTGGTGGCTACCAGCGGAACGCGCCTCTGGAACCTCGCATACCGCTTCAACGGCAAGCAGAAGAAGCTGTCCTTCGGTGCTTACCCGTCCGTGGCGTTGTCCGACGCCCGCGCGCGCCGCGATGAGGCCAAGAAGCTGCTGGCGGCCGGAACCGACCCCAGCGCAGAGAAGAAGGCCGAGAAGCGCCGTGCTGTCCTGGCCGAAGCCTGCACTTTCGAGAGCGTGGCGAAGGAGTGGTTCGAGCACAGCAAGGCGCGCTGGGTGGAAAGCTATTCGACGCGTATCTGGAGCCGAATCGAAGACGACGTGCTGCCGGTCATCGGCAAGATGCCAATCACCGCCGTCGAGGCGCCTGAGCTGCTGGATATGGTCCGCGCCGTTGAGGACCGGGGCGCAATCGAGATGGCGAAGCGCGAGCTGCAATATTGCAGTCAGATTTTCCGATACGCCGTTGCCACCGGCCGAGCGCGGCGTGACCCTTGCGGTGATTTGCGCGGCGCGCTCAAGCCTGCCGGCAGGAAGAAAAGCCGTGCAGCACTTAAGGCCGTGGACCTACCCGACTTTCTACGCGCCCTGGCCGACTATGACGGTGAGCCGCAAACGCGCATCGCGCTGCAACTGGTCGCCATGACCTTCGTGCGAACCCAGGAGCTGCGCTTTGCCCAATGGACCGAGTTCGAGGGCCTGGACGGCGACGAGCCGATGTGGCGCATCCCGGCAGAGCGCATGAAGATGCGGGTCGAGCACCTAGTGCCGCTGGCGCCGCAGGTCGTGGCGCTGCTGCGCGAACTTCGCCCACTCGCCGGCCAGAGCAAGCTGCTTTTCCCGTCGCCGGGCAAGAAGGGCGTCATGTCGGAAAACACCATGATCTATGCGATGTACCGCATGGGCTACAAGAGCCGCGCCACTGTCCACGGCCTGCGCGGCACCGCGTCGACGATCCTGAACGAGAGCGGCTGGAACGCGGACTGGATTGAGCGCCAGCTTGCGCACGCCGAAGAGGACGAGGTGCGCGGCGCCTATAACTCGGCCGAATGGCTGCCCGGTCGAACAAAGATGATGAAGTGGTGGGCCGATTACCTCGACGCGCGCGCGGCCGGCAAAAACGTCCGGCGCCTTCGAGCGGCCTGATGCGCCATTATTTGCCACGACAAACTGTTGGCATTTCCACCGTTTGTTGAATACATCTTGGCCTTCCACACGAAGCAAAGGAAGGCCAACAATGTCCGATGTCAAATTCCTCCGTCTCCCCGAAGTCCGTGATCGCGTGGGCATGTCCCGCAGCCAGATTTACAAGCTGATCCAGCAGGGCGAGTTCCCCGCGCCGGTCAAGCTGGGCGCCCGCGTGTCGATCTGGCCCGATCCCGAGGTTCGCGCCTGGCAGGAAGCCAAACTGGCCGCCGCTGGACGATCCGCAGCCTAAGCCGTTAGAATGCAACGGTTATTTGACTTTCGGGGACAACTGTGACGACCGAACTGCCGAAGCGCAAGCGCGGCCGACCGAGCAATGCCGAGAAGGCCGCCCGCGCCGCGGCCGAGGCAGCCGCCGCTGACCAGAGCATCGACGACATGCTCGGCGACGCCTCCGCGCCCATCGAGCACGAGCAGGACGCAATACCGCACGACGAACTCGACAACGACAACGTGTTCGCGGGCGTGAGCGCGACCTGGCTCGCCAAGGTCTTCCGCATGGCGCCTGAAACCGTGAAGAAGCGGCTGGCCGAGTGCCCGCCGAAGTCGCGCCGCCGCAACTACTCCGTCTACGACCTGGCTCAGGCCGCCCAGTACCTGGTGCCGCCGAAGGTTGACGTGGCTGCCTACATCAGGGGTATGCGCCCGAATGACCTGCCGCCGATCCTCCAGGACAGCTACTGGTCGGCCATGCGCAAGCGCCAGGAATGGCAAATCAAGGCCGGCGAGCTGTGGCCGACCGACGACGTGCTGAACGTCTTCGGCGAGCTGGCGATGACGCTGAAGTCGTCGATCCAGTTGTGGGTCGAGAATCTGGACCGCGTGCATGGGCTGACGCCCGAAATGCGCCAGCAGATGACCCAGCAGTCCGACAACCTGCTGATGGAAATGAACCAGATCATGGTCGAGGCGCCGGCCAAGAAGCGCACGCCCAGCTCCATATCCGAATTTGACGCACTGCCTGAAGAGGCCGAAGGCGGGGACGATGGCCTTTGATTCACTGGAGCAGATGATCGCGGCTGCCGCAGCCGGGGTAAAACCGCCTGAACGCATCTCGGTGGCCGAGGCCGCAGAAAAGGTCCGCTACCTGAACAACCCCGGTTCCTACGTCGGATACTGGGACAACGATTTCGCCCCGTACCTGGTCGAGCCGATGCAGACGCTCACCAGCTTCGACTACACCGGCATGGTGTTCGCCGGCCCGGCCCGGACAGGTAAGTCCGACATGTTCTTCAACTGGCTGGCGCACACCGCGAAGTACGACCCCGCCGACATGATGGTCGTCAACATGACGATCAACACCGCGCGCGACTGGTCGCAGGGTGACCTGCGCAAGTTTTTCCGCCACTCGAAGGAGATCGGCCCCCTGGTCGCGCCGGGCAAACAGAATATGTCGTCGCACAGTATCCGGTTCTTGTCCGGCATGCGCTTGCTCGTGAAGTGGCCGACCATCACGGAACTGTCTGGCAAGACCTCGCCGCGCAACTGGCTGTTCGATTACGACCGCATGCCGGAATCGGTCGACGGCGAAGGCTCGGCCTATGACCTGACCGCCAAGCGCGCGCAGACCTTTAATCGCTACGGCATGACCGTGGCCGAATCGTCGCCCGGCTACGCCGTCGAAACCACCAAATGGATGCCGCGCACGCCGCATGAGGCGCCGCCCACTCGGGGCATTCTGGCGCTGTACAACCGTGGCGATCGCCGCCGCTGGTACTGGCGCTGCCCACATTGCGAAGAAGCGTTCGAACCAGACTTCCATCTGCTGCACTGGCCCGACAGCAGCGACATGGTGGAATCAGCCGAGGCCAGTTTCATGGCCTGCCCGCATTGCGGCGGCGTGATGTGGCATGACAGCCAGAAGGGCGTGCCGGGCAAACACGAGCTGAACATGGGCGGCCGGTGGGTGAAAGACGGGATGGTCTGGCTCCCGGACGGCACGATGCAGGGTAAACCCTACCGTTCCGACATTGCCAGCTTCTGGATGAAAGGCCCGTGCGCGGCGTTCACCGATTGGCGCGGCCTGGTGCTCAAGTACCTGAAGGCCGACGAGGAGTTCGAGCGCACCGGCAGCCAGGAAGCTCTGAAGACGACCGTCAACACCGACCAGGGTCTGCCGTTCTCGCCGCGCGTCGTAGGTGAAGACCTGCTGCCCGAAACCCTGAAAGCTCGGGCGAAGTTCATTTGCGAGTACGGCCAGGTGCCGGAGGGCGTGCGCTTCCTGATCGCTACCGTCGACGTGCAGGGCAACCGCTTCGAAGTGGCCGTCTACGGGATTGGCGTCGGCGGTGACGTGTGGGTGGTCGATCGGTTCGCCATCCGCAAGTCCAAGCGCCTGGACGACGACGGCGACCCCCATCGGATCAACCCGGGCTCCTATTCGGAAGACTGGAACCTGCTGATCGACGAGGTGATCCTGAAAACCTACCCGCTGGCGGACGACTCCGGCCGGCGCATGCAGATCAAGCTGACCGGCTGCGACTCGGGCGGTGTGCCCGGCGCCACCCCGAACGCCTACAAATTCTTCCGCCTACTGCGGGATGGTCCCGAGGAGGGGAGCGAACTGGCCGAGGGCTGGACGCCGGACCTGCACCGCCGTTTCCAGTTGCTGAAGGGCGAGAGCCGGCCGGGTATCCCGCGCTACCGTATCACCTATCCCGACTCCGACCGGAAGGACCGCCATGCCGGCGCCCGCGGCGAAATCCCGGTGGGTTTCCTCAACACCAACGACGTGAAGGACTGGGCGCTGAAGATGCTGATGCGCACGTCGCCCGGTGGAGGCATGGTCCACTTTTCGGACTGGCTGCCCGACGAGTTCTACACCGAAATGACCGTGGAGCGCCGCACCGCCAAGGGTTGGGAAAACCCGAACAAGCTCCGAAACGAGGCCTGGGACTTGCTGGTCTACACCCTGGCCCTGGTGCTCGATCGGCGCGTCGGACTGGAGCGGATTCACTGGGACGACCCGCCTGGATGGGCCGCAGATTGGGACAATAACGACTTGATTTTGGAGGCGAATTTCGACAGAAGGTTTGAATCTCAACTGAAGGTGGAATACACTTTGCAAGACCTTGCAGCCTCTCTCGCCTGAAAAAGAACCTATGACCGCATGCCTGTCCATCCTCCCTGAAGTGCTGCGAACGCGCCTCGCTGAAGCCGAGTCGGCGTATCACTCGCTGACCATCGGCGGGCAGGCGCGCGTGATCGTTGACCAGAACGGCGAGCGCGTCGAGTTCACGCCGTCGAACGCAGGCCGACTCATGGCCTACATCCAGGAGCTTCGGCGCCAGCTCGGTTGCGGCGGCGTCGGTTCCGGCCCGATGATGGTGCTGTTTTGAGCGCGGTTCAGGTTTACGCCGACACTGAGGCCCTGCTGGGTGGAGCGATCCCGGCCGGGCCGCTCGCCATTGGCGGCGCCTACGAGGGCGCCAGTCGAACGAACCGCGAGCTGGCGATGTGGTCGCCCGCGATCATGTCGGCCGACAAAGAGATCATCCCGGATAAGCTCCAGCTCGACGCGCGCAACCGCGACATGCACCGCAACGATGCCTACGTCCAGGGCGGTGTCACGCTGCACCAGGACAACATCGTCGGGGCGGCCTACCTGCTGAACTCGAAACCCTCGTTCAAGGTCCTGGGCCTCGACGAGAAATGGGCCGAGGAGTTCCAGGAAGAAGTCGAGGAAAAGTTCACCCTCTACGCCGAATCGCCCAACAACTGGATGGACGCCGCGCGCCAGAACACGTTCACCGAGCTGGTGCGCCTGGCTGTCGGCGTGCATACGGTCGGCGGTGAAGTCCTGGCGACGGCCGAGTGGTTGCGCGACGCCTGGCGCCCGTACAGCACCGCGCTCCAGATGGTCGACACCGACCGCCTATCCACGCCTATGGGTGACGTGGAAGGTCCGCGCCTGCGGGGCGGCGTGGAACGCAACAAATACGGCGCGCCGCAGGCCTATCACATCCGCCTGGCACACCCGAACGACCTGTCGTTCAACAACGGTGACGCGTTCTTGTGGAAGCGCGTGCCCATCCGCAAGCCTTGGGGCCGGATGCAGGTCATCCACCTGTTCGAGCAGACCCGCCCCGACCAGACCCGTGGTGTCGCCGCCATGGTGGCCGCCCTGAAGGAAATGCGGATCACCAAGAAGTTCCGCGACATCACGCTCCAAAGCGCCGTGGTGAATGCCACCTATGCGGCCAGCATCGAGTCCGACCTGCCGTCCGAAGCGGTCTATGCGGCCCTGGGCGGCGGCAACGTGAACGCGCAGGCGATCAGCGATTACGCCACGTCCTACCTGGGGGCCGTCGCGCAGTACGCCGGCAATGCGCGCAACATGCACATCGACGGGGTGAAAATCCCGCACTTCTTTCCGGGTACGCGCCTGCAACTGCGCAACGCCGGCACGCCGGGCGGCGTCGGCACGGGCTTCGAAGAATCGCTGCTGCGCTACATCGCGGCGAACCTCGGCGTCAGCTACGAAGAGCTGTCCCGCGACTATACCAAGACCAACTATTCCAGCGCCCGCGCGGCGATGAACAACACCTGGAAGCACATGCAGGCGCGGAAGAAATTCACCGCCGACAAGTTCGCCACGCATGGCTTCCGTCTGTGGCTCGAAGAAGCGCTGAACGCCGGCCGGATCACCTCCGCGCCGCGCAACTGGGCCGAACTCTGGTACAGCAACGCCGAGTTCGCGGATGCCTTCACGGCCTGCGAATGGATCGGCGCCAACCGCGGCCAGATCGACGAGCTGAAGGAGACGCAGGCCGCCGTGCTGCGCCTCAAGTACAATTTGACGACCCAGGAAGACGAGCTGGGCCGCCTCGGCAAGGACTGGCGCCGCGTGTTCGCGCAGCGCAAGCGCGAAACCGAGATGGCCGAAGAATACGGCCTCGTCGCCCAGGAAGACAATTCGATCAACGCTGCGAGTGGTTCGCCCCAAGAACGCCAGGCCAAAGGCGAGAAGGACGACGGCTCGGAGGACAACACTGATGCCTAATTCGATCCCCGCCCGCTTTGCCATGTCGCCCGTCCTGGCCGCCCCCGAGCGGGCCCAGGAGTTCGGCCACCTGATCCAGGCCTTCGCTACCAGCGAGGTGGGCGCCAAACTCATGGCCGAGCAGGCTTCGACGAACGACGACGGCTTCTGGTTTGCGCCGGACGACTGGCGCGCGGCGTACCGCCCCTACAACGTCAAGGACGGCATCCTGTCGATCCCCGTGCGCGGCGTGCTGCTGCACGGCTTCAGCTTCCAATTTTTCGGGTATGCCACCGGCTACGAGTACATCCAGCGCGCCTATGAGCGCGGCATGGGCGACCCCGACGTGCGCGGCATCGCGCTGGTCATGGACACCCCGGGCGGTGAGGTGGCGGGTAACTTCGACCTGGTGGACAAGATGTTTGCGTTTCGCGGCCAGAAGCCCGTGCGCGCCTTTGCGTCCGAGAGCGCATATTCGGCCGGCTATTCCATCGCCTCGGTCGCCGACAAGATCGTCGTCAGCCGCACGGGCGGCGTGGGCAGCATCGGCGTCGTCACGTCGCATGTGAACCTGAGCAAGATGATGGAGAAGGCCGGCGTCGAGATCACCTTCATTCACGCCGGAAAGTTCAAGGTCGAGGGCAACCCCTACGAGGCTTTGAGCCCCGAAGCGAAGGATCGCATTCAAACGCGCATTGATTCGCTATACAATATCTTCGTTTCGACGGTCGCCCGGAATCGCGGCATGGATGAAAAAGCAATCCGGGACACCGAAGCGCTGACGTTTGGCGCTGAAGACGCCGTGGCGAATGGCCTTGCCGATGAGATCGGAGCCCTCGACACCGGCCTGGCCGCATTTTCCGCAGAGTTCAAACCCCAAGGAGTTACGATGAGCGACCCCACCCAAAAGCCCGCCTTCGCGCAGGCAGACCTGGATAAAGCTCGCGCAGAAGGCAAGGCTGAAGGTGCCAAGGCCGAGCGCGATCGCGTCCAGGGGATCATGGCCCTCGACGAGTCCAAGACTCGCCGTGACCAGGCTTTCAACCTCGCGATGAATACCGAACTGTCGGTTGAAACCGCCAAAGTCGTGCTGGCCGCCGCGCCTGCCGATCCCAAGCCCGAAGCGGCTGCTCCCGATGCCACGACCCAGGCCCAGGCATTCGCCGAAGCCATGAAGACGGGCAACCCCGAAGTCGGCGCCGACAGCGCCAAGGGTGAAGGCGCGCAGTTGTCCGCCAAGGACCAAATCCTCGCTGACGCTCGCGCGGCCGGCGTGATCCCCAAGGCCAAGTAAAGGAGCGCCATCATGCCCGAAATCAAATACGACGGTATCCACATGGCCGGCAATTCCAGCGAAACCTGGTCGTCCAAGCCGGTCATCCTGGGCGACACGCCGCCCATCGTCTCCGAACGTGGCCTGGCTGGCGTCTCGATGCCCGCCTACACCGTGATCGGGAAGGACGCCACCACCGGCAAGCTGATCCCGGCGACCAAGGCCGCCAGCGACGCCGTGGAGCCCATCGGCATCACTACCAACGCCGTCGACACCACTGTCGCAGGCGCGCAAGGCTGGGTGCCCTACTGGGCCGCTGGCAAGTTCAACTATGACGCACTGAACTTCGACGCCAGCTTCGCCACCGAAGCCGACAAGAAGGCGGCCTTCGAAGGCACGGGCGTTCAGATTTTCCTCGACAAACCTCGCTACGATTAAGGGGCGCCAAGATGCCGATCGACTTTCAACCCTATGACACCGCCACGCTGCTGGGCATTTACCGCGAGGTTCCGCCGCCCAGCAACTACTGGCTGAACCTGCTGTTCCCGCGCGTCGTGACGTTCGATGACGAATACATCGACTTCACGAAGATCGAAGAAGGCCGCAAGCTGGCGCCGTTCGTTGCGCCGACTGCCCAGGGTCGCCCGATCTACGGCGAAGGCTCGCGCCTGGACCGCTTCAAGCCGGCCTACGTCAAGCCGAAGGACCCGGTGAACCCGTCGCGCGTCTTCAAGCGCCTGGCCGGCGAAGTGGCGACCAGCGGCAATCAAACGCCGTTGCAGCGTCACAACGCCATCGTGGCCGACATCGTTCGCACGCACCGCGCCGCGATCGACCGTCGTCAGGAATGGCTGGCCGCTCGCGCTGCAATCGACGGCAAGGTGCTGATCGAAGACGAAGACTACCCGGCTCGCCTGGTGGACTTCGGTCGTGACCCCGCCAATACCGTGATCCTGGGCGCTGGTGCCCGTTGGAGCGAAGCCACGGCCGACATCATCGGCGACATCAACCGCTGGCGTGCCCAGGTGCGCCGCGCGAAGTTCGGCGGCCCGACCAACCGTTTGACGGTGGGCTCGGACGTGCTGGACGTGATGCTGAAGAACGAAGGCGTCAAGAAGTTGCTGGACACGCAGGTTCGCGGCACCAACGCAAACCTGAACATCGGCATCCGCGAAGGCGAATATGTCGAATACATCGGCACCCTGGGCCCCGGCCTGGAGCTGTGGGTGTACAGTGACTTCTACGAGCTGCCCAACGGCAGTACCGCCCCGTTCATGAACTCGAAGGACGTGGTGCTTTCCGGCCCCAATGTCCAGGGCGTTCGCGCCTTCGGTGGCATTGTGGACGTGCGCGCGCAGTACGTCGCAACCGACGTGTTCGTGAAATCGTGGATCGCCGAAGACCCCAGCGCCATGTTCATCATGAGCCAGTCGGCTCCGCTGATGGTGCCGGTGAACCCGAACAACACCCTCCGGGCCACCGTCCTGGCATAACCCGCGCCTCCCAAGCGCCCCAGCCCCCACCCAGCCTCGAACTCGATGCCCAGGTGGGGGCATTTTTCCAAAGGAGCCAATCATGGCAAAACTGAAAGCCCTGCATCAAATCGAACGCCGCGACAGCAAAGGCCAACTGGAAGCCATCCCGGCCGGCAAGACCTTCGAAGCCGAGGGCGCCGAGCTGGACTATTACCTGCACACGCGCGCCGCTATGCGCGCCGGCACCAGCAAAGCCGACGCCACCGAAGCCGATCCCGACAAGGACGTGTCGAAGATGAACAAGACCCAGTTGGTCGCTCTCGCCACGCAATTGGAGCTGCACGAGCCGGAAAGCCTGACCGTTGCGCAGCTCAAGACGGCCATCGCTGAAGAGCAGGCCAAGCGCGCTATCGCTACCGACACGGACCCGTTGTCGTAATGAGCTGGCGCGACCAGAAGCGCGTTGCGCGCCAAGTGCTGCATAAGGCCATGCGCCTGGCGTGCTGGCGCGTAGCCGCATCTGGCGCCGCGCCGACCCCGGCCTGGGCCCGCCTGCACGTCGCGCGGCCCACGGCCAGCAACGAGGGTATGGGGGAGATCGAGAGCCTGGGCTACGCGCAGCGCCTGGAGATCGACCCCCATCTGCTGTTCATGCGCAGCGAAGTCGAGCCTGTAAAGGGCGACGTTTTCGTCTTTGCGCCGGAAGAAGCCTATCGCGTCGAGGCATCGCGGCCGTTCGACGACATCACTGTCACCTGGAAGGTGGTGCGCCTGACCAAGGCCCAGCTCGAAAAGCTGCCGCCGCTGGCGTTCCCCGTACCCGAGGTCATCGTTTAATGAGCGCGTACCTGGTTGCCGTCGAAGGCCTGGCAAGCATCAAGTCGTTTGAGGATGTGCCGCAAGCCGTGGTGCGCGCCGCGCGCATGGCGATCAATCGCACCTCGGAACGCGCCAAGGCTCACGCCGCCCGGGAAATCCGCAAGCAGGTCAACTTCGCAGCGCGCTACCTGACCGGCGAAGAAGGCCGCCTGCGTGTCAGCAAGAAGGCCAGCGGCAGCAACCTCGAAGCCGTCGTGACCGGCAGGCACAGACCGACCTCGCTGGCCCGCTTCAGCTCCGCTCGCAACCCCGCGGCGTCGCGCAAGGCGGGCGGCGTGACGGTCGAGGTGAAGCCCGGCGTCGCGAAGTTCATGAAGAAGGCCTTCCTGATCCGCCTGCGCGCCGGCAATGCCCTGACGGACACCAATCACAACCTCGGCCTGGCCGTGCGCCTGAAGCCCGGTGAGACGATCACCAGCAAGCGCAAGATGGTCCAGATCGGGCACAATCTCTACCTGCTCTACGGCCCGTCCGTGGACCAGGTGTTCCGCACCGTGTCCGGCGATATCGCTGGCGACACGTTCGACTTCCTCGAAAATGAGTTTCAACGCCTGATGGGGGTGGAGCTTGGCTGACCAATATCCGTTGCGGCTGCGCGTGCTGCGCGCTCTGACCGCCCGCCTGGAGGAGATTTCTTCGACTGGCGGCCTGTACGAATTCGACATGGCGGGCAAGGTGTTTCGCGGCCGCCACTGGTACGGCGACGACGATCCGCTGCCGCTGATCTCGATCCTGGAGGCCCCGCTGCCCCTGGATCAGATCGGCTCGGCCAACGACAATACGGCGAGCGCCGGGCAGTGGGAGCTGTTGATCCAGGGCTTCCTGGATGACGACCACGACAACCCGACCGATCCGGCGCACTTCCTGCTGGCACTGACCAGGCAGAAGCTGGTCGAGATCAAGAGCCAAAAGAAGGATCAGCGTGTCCCTGGAAATCAGTACAATATCCTCGGGATGGACGGTCGTGTCTCGGCTATGACCATCGGCCCGGGGGTGGTACGCCCTCCCGACGACGTATCGGCCAAAGCGTACTTCTGGCTTTCTGTCACGCTGTCCCTGGTGGAACAACTCGATAAGCCATTCGATTGATCCACTTTCAACCAACTGTTGCATTATCAACCAAGAGGTAGACCATGGCAACTCCGCAAAACTACACCCTGGGCCGGGGGGAACTCTGGTTCTCTCGCTTCAAGCCGGGCACGCAAATCCCGGAAGGCTTTCGCTATTTCGGCAACACGCCGGAACTGAGCACGACCAGCGAAAGCGAAAACCTGGATCACTACTCGTCCGATCGCGGCATCCGCGAAAAGGACGCGTCGATCATGCTCCAGCTCGACCGCACTGGCTCGTTCACGACCGACTCGATCCAGGCCGAAAACCTGGCGCTGTTCTTCCTGGGCGACGCCAACGCGCTGACGGTGGCCGAGCAGACCGCCGCAACCGACTCGTTCGACGAAGTGACGCCGGGATATTCGTACCAGCTCGGCATGTCCGCGGCATCGCCGTCCGGCGCCCGCCTGGTCGACAACGTGGTGGTCAAGGACGACGGGGCTACGCCTGCGACGTTCAATGCCGGCGTTGATTACGTCGTCGACCTGGAGCGCGGCACCGTCACCCCGCTGGAAGGCGGCGGTATCGAGAAGGGCGACAACCTGCGCGTCACGTTCGACATCAAGGCGTCGACCCGTGAAGTCGTGGTGTCGGGCTCCAAGCCGGTCGAGGGCGCGCTGAAGTACGTGTCCTACAACCCGGAAGGCAAGCAGTTCGACCACTTCTGGCCCTACGTGAAGATCACCCCGAACGGTGACTTCGCGCTGAAGTCCGACGAGTGGCAGACCATCCCGTTCAACTTCGAAGTGCTGAAGAAGACCGGCCTGGAAGCCGTCTACATCAACGGCGCCGCCACGGCCAACTAAGGAAAAGTCGATGAGCCTGAAGAAAGTAGTTCTCCCGAAGGAACTCATCGACATCCCCGGCAGCGACAGCTCGTTCGCTGTCCGGGGTATTTCGATGATGGACATCTCCGTGCTGCTCAACCAGCACAAGTCGCTGCTGGAGTCGCTGTATCAGCGCTTCACGGCGGACGGTGCGACCGTGGGCACGCAGGACGCCAGTGCCATCCTGCGCGACATCGCTGCGACCGCGCCGGCCCTGGTGGCGAGCATCGTTTGCCTTGCCGCTGGCGGTGGGGACGATGAAGAAGAGCTGCTGATCGCGGCTTCGCTGCCGCTGCCCGTGCAGATCGAAGCCCTGGAGAAAATCCTGAAGCTGACCTTCCAGCGCGAAGGTGGCGTGGGAAAGTTCCTCGAAACCGTCACTCGGGCCGTGGCGGGGCTAAATCTTCAGGTGGCGAAACTCTAACCCTAGCCTCCTGGCTATGGAGCCTCCGACGAGTGGTCAGCCTGTTGCTCGACCACGGCCACTCGGAGGCCACGGAGTACCCCATCGGCATGTTGTGGGATGAGGGCGACCTGGTGGTTGAACGGCTGAACGGCCAGGCGATCACCGAGGCGGTCTTGTTCCAGATGGCGGCGGGTTCATTGCTCTCGAAGGACGCAGCGCGAGAGTTCAAGAAAATTGTCACGGGACTGAATGATGGCAAATAAGGGTGATGTCGATCTCGTAATCCGGGCACGGAACGAAGCCAGCAAAACGCTCGGAGCGATCAACGACGCCCTCGAACGCCTGACTTCCGGCCAGGACAAGCTGACCAGCAGCTCCGAAAAGACGGGCAGCGCTCTATCCAAACTCGGATCGGAGACTGCTCGTCTCTTCGCGCAGGTGGAAGGCACGAAGGCCTTCAACCAGCTCACGGCCGACGTGGACCGTGCGACGGCAGCCTTTCAGCGCCAGGAAGCCGAGCTTGCGGAAACCGAGGCGCAGTTGCGCTCGATGCAGACGCAGGCGTCGGCCGCTGCCGGCGTGCAGGCCAAGTACCGCGCGCAGGTTGAGCAGAGCGCCAAGAGCACGGCAGAGCTGAAGCAGCAGCTCAAGGAAGCCGAGGCGTCGTATAAGGCGATGTCGAAGACTGCCCAGTCGGCGCGCACGCCCGGCGCTGGCTTCCCCACAACCGAATCGCAGACTGCCGCGGCCGGCGCCCAACGCACCGCGCAGCAGATCGAAAACTTGAAGGCCGCCCTGGTCGACCAGGAGCAGCAGGGCCGGCGCGCGGCCGACAGCTTGGCGCAAGTCACCCGGGCCTACCGCGACCTTGACAGCCAGTCGTCGCGCCTGACGGCCAGCGTTGACCGCCAGCGGGCCGCCGTTGCGCAATCGCGCAATGCGATGCAGCAGTTGGGATCGACCGCCAATGCCGCCGAGGCTGCCGTCAAGCAGCTTTCCGCCGAGCAGGACCGCGCCGCCGCGACCGCGAACACCGTGTCCGCCGCCCAGCGCCGCGCCGCCCTGGAGCAGAAGCGCGCCGCGACCGAAACCCTGGATCAGGCCAAGGCCGCCTGGGCGCAGGCACAGCAATCCGTCAAGCAGCTTGCCGGCGAAATCTCGCGCTCGGGCACGGCCACCAAGGCGCAGAGCGACGAGTTCACCCGCCTGACGGCGGCCGCGCAGGCGAGCAAACAAGGCTACCTGGACCTGCGCAACAACATTGCGCAATTCACGACCACGATCCGCGCCACCGCGACGGACAGCGCCGCCCTGGCTACCGCCCAGCAGACGCTCCAGGCGTCCATGCAGCGCGCCGCAGCGGCAGCCACGCAGGCCCAGGCCACCGCGCGTCAGCTCGGCGCCGCCAACCAGGCAGCAGCAGCAGGCGGGCAAGCCCTGGCTACCGCCACCACGCAGGTCGGGGGTGCTGCGACTGGTGCGGCCGCCCGCAAGCGCGCGCTCAATGAAGAACTGCGGAAATTCAACGAAGGCAGCCGCGAATCCCTGAGCCTGGTGCAGCGCCTGCGCGGACAGGTGCTGTCGCTCGCTGCGGCCTACGTCGGGCTCTACGGCGCCATCGAGCAGATCAGTCAGACGGTCAAGGCTTTCCAGACGCTGGAGGCCGTGCAGAACCGCCTGGGCGCCGCGATGGGTGGTGACACCGCCCGCGTGACGCAAGAGATCGACTGGTTGCGCCGCCAGTCCGACCGCTTGGGCATCAGCTTCCAGGTGCTGGCCGATGACTACGGCAAATTCGCCGTGGCGACGAAGGGCACCAACCTGGAAGGCGAGGAAACCCGCAAAATCTTCCTGGCGGTGGCCGAGGCCGGCCGCGTCAACAAGCTCTCGATGGAGCAGATGAGCGGCACCTACACCGCACTGACGCAGATGGTGTCGAAGGGCATCATCCAGGCCGAAGAACTGCGCGGCCAGCTCGGCGATCGCCTGCCTGGCGCATTCCAGGACATGGCGAAGGCGGCCGGCGTTTCGACGCAGGAGCTGGGCAAGATGATGGAGAAGGGTCAGCTCTCGGCCGACATGCTCTCCAAATTCGCCGACGTGCTGCGCAACAAGTACAGCAGCCAGCTCGAACAGTCGTTGCAGTCGACCACGAAGGAAATCGGCGAGTTCTGGAACGAGGTGTTCAAGCTTCGTCTGCTTTTCGCCGAGTCGGGTTTCATTGAAGCGTTCACCGAGGCTCTGCGCGGCTTGAACGACTACATGCGCAGCGCCGACGCGGCGTCGTTCGTGCAGACGTTGAGCCGCGCCTTTGGTGCGCTCGTGAAGGTGCTTGCGGAAATCCCGAAGCACATGGATGCCATCGTTCTCATCACCAGCGCCTTCATCGGTCTGAAGCTGTCCGGCTACGTCACGACGCTCATCGCCAATTTCGGCGTGCTGGCCTCGCGCTTCACGATGTCGTCGGCGGCCGTCACCCGGCTGGCTGTAAGCACCGGCAGCGCGCGCGCCGCGATTGTGGCTGCCACGGCCGCCACGCGCGCCTGGACGATCGCCTTGGGTATCCTGGGCGGTCCCGTGGGCATCGCCATCACCGCGATCGCTACGGCCATCGGCTGGTGGGTCACGCGCACGGACGACGCCACTGAATCCCTGGTCGAACACCAACGCATCGTCGACGAGGTGAAGAACGCCTACGACGAGGCCGGGCACAAGGTAGACGACTGGTCGACCAAACTGAAGGGCGTGACGAAAGCCCAGGCCCAGGCCAACGTGGCGTCGCTGCAAAAGCAGTTCGCCGACCTGACCGGCGAGATGGCCGGCACCGGCACGATGTTCCGCCGCGTGCTGGATATGGGTCGCACGCCCGCGCCGCTGGCCGGCCAGGTGCGCGAGGTGCTGAACGCCCTGGACGATCTCAAGCAGCGTTCGATCACGCTCGAAGACTTCAAGAAGCGCGTCGACGCCGTAAACCAGGCCACCGAGAACTCCAAGGTCAAGGAATGGACCCTGGGCCTGCTGAACGCTGCGGACGGGGCCAAGAAGGTCGAAACCTCGCTGACCCAGGCCGAGCAGGTCGTGACCGCGCTCACCGGCTCCAACGCCGAAGCCAAGGCCGCGCTCGACCAGTTGAACGGTGGTCTGAAGGACGTTAAGCCGGCTGCCACCGATGGCGCCGAGGGCCTGAAGAAGTTCCAGGACGCGCTGGACGGCATTAAGAAGATGATCCCGTCCCTGAGCGCCGAGATGGAGAAGCTGAAGGACCTGGCGAAGATCGACGAATTCGCCAAGCAAGTCCTGGCGTTTGGACCCCCGACCAAAGAAAATTCGGACCTGATCGCACAAGCCCGCTCGGCCGTCGAACAGAAGTACGCCGACCAGGTGATCGCGGCGCTGCCCGGCGTGGCTGAGGGCTTCTACAACCGCCTCATCCAGGTCGAAAGCGGTGGCGACACCAAGGCGCGCGCCAAGCGCTCGTCGGCCACCGGCCTCGGCCAGTTCACGCAAGACACCTGGCTGCGCCTGTTCGATAAGGTGTATCCGGCGCTGGCCTCCTACGACCAGGCCGCCAAGCTGGCGCTCCGCACGAACGAGGAGATGTCCAAGAAGATGCTGGAGCGGCTGACGGCCGAGAACCAGCAGCAGCTCGCTCGCGCTGGGGTTCAGGCCGATCCGACCAGCCTTTACCTGGCACACTTCCTCGGTGCCGGCGACGCGATCAAGGTCCTGCTCGCCAACCCGCAAACTCTGGCGAAGGACCTGGTGCAGGCCCAGTCCGTTGCGTCCAACCCGGAAGTGTTCAAGCCGGGGATGACAGCCGGTGACCTGGTGGCATGGTCGAACCGCAAGATGGGCGGCGGTGCTCCGCTGCTCGGGACGGGTCGCACCCAGGGCGAGACGGATTCCGCCGCTGCCGAAAAGAAGCAGGCCGACGCGTTGGCGCGCATCAACAAGGAGTTGGACGAGCGCATCAACAAGATGAAGATGAGCACGACCGAGGCCGAGGTCCAGAACAAGCTGGCCGAGGCCGGGTTGACCCTGGAATCGGAAGCTGGTCGTGCCCTGGCAGATAAGGTGCGCGCCTCGCGTGAAGAGGCTGACCTGCAAGAGCGCATCAACGAGCTGGTGTCGATCCGTAGCTCGTTGCAGGAGCAGATCAAGTTCAACGAAGAGCAGGGCAACTTCGACGGCGCGGAACGCATCCGCCAGCAGCTCGAAGGCGTGAACGTCCAGCTTCGCGAGGCCATCAACAACGCCACGCTGTACTGGCAGAAGATGGGCGGCCCGGAGGCTGACGCGGCCATCGCCAAGCTCCAAACCATGAGCACCACGATTGTCAGCACGAAGAAGCCGCTGATCGACGTGAAGCAGGCCATGGACATGTTCACGAACGGCGCCATCGGTGCATTCGACACGATGGCGAGTTCGATTGCCGGCGCGATCGACGGCACGATGTCGTGGAAGGACGCCCTAGGTGCCACCCGCGACGCCTTCTTGCAGATGGTTGCGGATTTCCTGCTGGGCATCGCCAAGATGATCCTCCAGCAGATCATCTTCAACGCCCTGGCGACCTGGGCCGCGGCGATGGGCTGGATGGGTCCTGGTGCTGCCGGCGGTGCTGCTAAAGGCGGTGGCGCGGTCCAGCTCGTTGGTGGTGGCCTCAAGCTCCACTCGGGCGGCGTCGTTGGCGGGGGAGGCGGAACGGCCACTGGGTTCAACGCCGGTTGGCTGTCGAGCGCCTTGCGCTACCACACGGGCGGCGTCGCGGGCCTGGCCCCCAACGAAGTCCCGGCCGTGCTTGAGAAGGGCGAGGAGGTGCTGACCGCCGACGACCCGCGCCACATCAACAACGGCGGCGCGCAAGCTGGCGCGACCCTGAATGCTAAAATCATCAACACCTTCGACGCTCCGGGCTTCCTCAACGCGGCCATGGCAACGCGCGACGGCGAGCAAACCATTCTGAATTTCGTGCGAGCGAACCGTAGCGCTTTCCGTGCTGCGGCGGGAATCTGAGGCGAACATGGCATACGAAACTGGCGTGGCGAGCAGCCACCTCGACTTGTGGGAAAAATTCAAGTCGTTCATCACCACGAACCCGGCGCTCGTTGCTGCCGGCCAGAACTGGAGCCTGGCCTGGCAGGCCAGTTCCGGCGCGACCAACCCGACCGATATGGTCCTTTCCGGCCCAGGCATGGCGGGCGGCGACCAGGTGTTCGTGGGCCTGCGCCGCGTCGACGCCCCGCTCGTGCAGTCCTTCCATTTTCGGATGGTCGGCATGACCGGCGTGAACCCGGGCGGCGTGAGCTACACGGATCACGTCAACGTCTCGGACAGCGTGGTCATGTTCGTCGACCAGAACCCGATGAAGTATTGGTTCGTCGCGAACGGCCGCCGCTTCGTCATCGTGGTCAAGGTCAGCACGGTCTATGAAACGCTCTACGGCGGGCTGTTCCTGCCCTATTGCGACCCGATCTCTTATCCCTATCCCCTGATGATCGGCGGCTCGGCCGGCAGTCAATTCGACCAGACCTATAACTGGACGAACACGCAGGCCTCGCACTCGCAGTTCATCACGCCGTTTGGCGACGCCGCCAACCCGCCGAACTCGAAAAGTTCCCTACTGTTTCTCGACCCGTCCGGTCAGTGGATTCCGGTCGACAACAAGAGCCCGACGACCGAGGCGGCGACCGTTGGCGTGGCGCCGTATCATTGGCTCGGTGGCATGAGCATCGTGTTTGGCACGCTGAACGATTCGCAGTGGACCTCGCTGTTCGAACGCATCCTTCCGTGCCTCGGCGGGGGCTACGCGCTCTTCCCGGTGACCCTGGTGCAAAAGACGCCGGCTGACCAGACCTATGGCGTCATGCACGGCGTCTTTCATGTCAGCGGCAACGGCAACACCGCCGAAAACCTCATCACGGTCGACGGGGTAGACCACCTCGTCGTGCAGAACGTTTGGCGCACCAGCCCGATCTCGTACTGGGCCCTGGCCCTGGAGTAACGAATGTCTTACGCTCTCATTGCAAACCCGACCAACGGCACGCTCGCGCAGATCATCGTCGACTTCGCGACGCAGACCTTGGGCTGGACCGCTGTCGGCGCCGATGGTGTTCGTGCGCCCGGTGGCGATCCTGCGATCTCCTACAAGCTCAACACGTCGACGGCGGCCAAGCCGATGGAATTCCGGCTGACCCTCTCGCTGATGAACGGCACCACGGTGCTCCAGCAGGCCATCACCGCCGCGCCACACATCGCCAACGTGAGCCAGACGCCGACGAAGATGCACCTTTTCGGCGCTTCTGGCGCCACGCCCTTCATCGCCGCGGTGATCGAATATTCCCCGGGGTACTTCCGACACGTCTATCTCGGCACGATGGAAAAGCTGGGCAACTACACGGGCGGCGAAATCATCGCTGCGGCCGCTGTCACCGCCTATTGGAACGCGGGCCTCTACACCTACGACAGCAATCAGTACCTCTTTTCGGGGCTGCAAGCGTGCTGGCCGGCCGCAACCAGCGGCGGCATCCGCATGGGCCACGCCGACCTCGGTGGCACGATCATGGTTCCTTTCAAGGCCGCGACCTCTCGGCGCACGAGCCCGTTGATCGTCAACACCGCGATTGGTGGGTTCAAAGACAACATCAACGACCAGCAAATTGCACGGGCCACCAACACGTTCGCGGGCGCGCAAATCCTGGTGCCGCCCAACCTGTACCTGGTCCGCCCGTCTGGCCGCATTAGCCCCATTGGTCGGCCTGCCGGCGTTCGTATGGTCAACATGACCAACCTCGACCCGTCGACGACCATCTCGGTCGGCAACAAGACCTGGCGCTGTTTTCCGCAGTGGCGCAAGGCCGATCAAACGATCCCGAATACGGGCGGCTCCAGCGGCGGCCAGCTAAGTGAATCGAGCTGGATCGTCGGCTACGCGTACCTGGAAGACTGACATGGCGATCGGCCACTACATGACCGCATTCGACTGGGCGATTACGCCCGGTCTTTCCTCTAGCTGGACAGGAGAGCATCCGATACCCCAAGAGTTTTACGGGCTTGTCGACCCGGTTGGCATGCGTGCTGGTGGCATTGACCGCTCCGCGCAGCCGGTGCAGGAGCAATCGCGGCGCATCGCTGGCGCGCGCCTGCATTCCCACTTCGACGATTTCTACAACCGGATTTATTTGATCCCGACATCGGTGAACTTCGGTGCGGTAACGGGCACGACCGAGCGCCCTTTCCGCGTCTGGAACGCCTATCTGAAGCCCGTCACGCTCACCTCGATCGTGTCGTCAAATGCAGCCGGCCTGAACCTCGCTGGGCCGACGCTCCCCGATACTTTTGCCGGGACCGAGTACAAGACCTATCGCGCCGTCGCCACGTCGAACGGACCTGCCTACATCGACGCGCGGTACACCTTCACGTTCGCGGGCGTGCCGGTGTCGTCGGTCCTGTCGGTGTTCGGCTCGCGCGCCGAGCTGTGGGACCTGCCGCCCAACTGGCGCGAGCGCTACGATATCGCGCACGAATACCTGACCGACATCTTCACCACGCGCTCGGGCAAGGAGCAGCGCCGCGCCCTGCGCAACACGCCGCGAAAGAGCCTGGCGTTTACCGCGTTGGCGAACGGCGACAAGCTGCGTCGATTCGACCGCCTCATGGGCGCCTGGCTGAAGAACACGTTCATCGTGCCGGACATGACCCGCAACGTCGTGACGACCACGCCGCTGGAGGCCGGGACCCAGGAAGTCGAGATCGACGTTGTGCCGGCTTGGCTTAGGATCGGCGGCTCCGTCATCCTGATGCAAGGCGGCCAGACCGAGGCCCGCTTGATCGAATCCATTGTCGGCAACAGGATCACGTTCACCAGCATCGCAGAATCCCCATGGCTGCCGGGCGCGCGCTTGCATGCGGTTTTGACGGGACGGATGAACCAAGACCTGCGTGCTACCCGGTTCACCGACGACGCGGCTCAAATCCAAGTGCGGTTCAACGTTACGCCCGCGAGCGAAGATGAAGCGGTGCTGCCGGGTGCCTCGACCACCTGGCGCGGGTCGGAAGTGTTCATGACCAAGCCGAACTACATCAACCCGATCACTCTCGGTTTCACCTATCCGACCGAGGATGTCGACTACAACCGCGGCGTAACCAAGACCTTCACCCCGATCAACTTCGGCACGAGGACCTGGCAGGCCGAATACCTCGCGGCGACACGCGCGCAAGCCGATGCGTTGCTCAACACATTCCGTCGTGCCAAGGGCCGGCGCGGTAGCTTCTACATGCCGTCCTGGAAGGATGACCTGCCGCCGATGGACCCGATCACGGTCGGATCATTCCGCATTCGCACCAAGGGCCGCGACACCGCCAAGCTGCTGTCCGGCGACTCGGTGCATCGGAACATCGCGGTGTTCGGCACGGATGGCGTGACGATCATGTTCAACCACGTCCAGCAGATCATCGAAGTGGACGACGAGCGCGGCAATGACACGATCCTGGTGCTGTCGAATCAATGGGCCACGCCCCTGCGGGTCGACCAGATTCTGCGCATCTCCTGGATGCCCTTGTGGCGCTTCGCATCCGATCAACTGACGATCTCGTGGGTGACCGACTCGGTTGCCCGGATCACCCCGACATTCGTATCGCTGGAGGACACCCCGTGAGCTTTGAAGGCTATGAAGAAAGCCGCGCGCTCGGCGAGCCGCTGAACCTGTATCTGTTTGAATATGGCCCCAGCCAGAGCCACCGCATGGGCCTCACGGATGGCGAGCAAACCTTCGCGTTCGAGGGTGTCCAGTACCGCCCCGAGCCCGTGCAGCGCGGCAACATCAACGCCTCGGGCACGCTGGACCGCGCCGCGCTCGAAATCAAATGCGATCGTGAGTGCGAGGTCGCCGAGCTGTTCCGCATCTATCCGCCCAGTCAGCCCGTGCGCTTGACGGTCTACCAGGGACATCAGGACGACCCGGCCCGCCAGTTCCTCGTCTGCTGGACCGGCCGCGTGCTGAACGTGCGCTGGGAGAACAGCGAGGCCATCCTGATGTGCGAGCCGATCAGTACGTCGATGCTGCGGCCCGGCCTGCGCCGTCGCTATCAGATCGCATGCCCGCACATCCTCTATGGCCCCATGTGCCGCGCCAACAAGGCCGCCGCCACGTCTGCCGCGACTGTGAACACGGCGGCCGATGGCGTGCGTCAGTTGAAGGTGAACTACACGCTCAACGCCACCGACCTTCGCACCATGCGCGGCGGCACCGTGGAGTGGACGACGCCGGACGGCCTGTTGGAAGCCCGCACGGTCCTTGCAGTGCAGGCCGTGGGCAGCGTCGCCACCTTCGTCTTGTCCGGCATCGTCAAGGCCATGCCCCAGGGATATCCGGTAAACTTGGTGCGCGGCTGCGGCCACAACCTGGACGACTGCGGCTCCCTTCACAACAACCTGCCGAGATACGGCGGCATGCCGTGGATTCCGACCAAGAATCCTGTCGGCAATTATTCACCCTATTACTGATCGGACGCCGCGATGTTCTGGATACCGTTGCTCATAGCCATCGCCATGATGGTGGTCGCGTACCTCATCATGCCGAAGCCGAAGGCGCCGCAGCCAGCCGCTACGCGCGACCTGGAAGCACCAACAGCCGACGCCGGCCGGCCCGTTCCGGTCGTGTTCGGCACGCTTCGGGTCAAGGGGCTGAACGTCCTTTGGTATGGCGAGCTAAGTCAAAAAACAGAAAAGGTTAAAGCGAAATGAGCCAGATCGTTGACCCGAGGGTCGAAGACCTTGTGATCCGCGTGCAGGACATTACGGCCACCGGCCATTGTGTGCGCGGCACCAAGCGCTGGTTCGAGCACTACGGCTTCGATTTCCGCCGCGTGCTCGAACACGGCATTCCCGCGAAGGACCTGCTGGTGACCGGCGATGCCCAGGCTATCGCAGTTGTGCGCGCCAAGCTGGCGGCCATGGATGAGGGCGAATAATGGGCGGCAAAAGCGGTTCCTCGAAGGTCCCGGTCACACTCTACTATGGCTCTCTGCATTTCGGCATTTGCCACGGGCCGGTGGATTCGATCAACAAGATTTTCTTCAACGACAAGCTCGGCTGGGGTGCTGGGTACGTCACGCCCGGCGAGCCCAACACCAAGCCCCCGCTGACCAAGAAGGAAGGCTTTTTCGTTCCCGTGACCGACGAAAACGGGATGTGGATCAAGGACCAGATGCAAATCCGCGTCGCCTACAACCAGTCCTTCGATGGGCCGGGCACGAAGGTCGAGTGGGATGAGATGGGGCCGGGCTTGACCTCCATTAAGCGCGTCCGCTCGGTGACACGAGTGCTCCCCGTTTATGACGGGAATGGGGGGTCCGATGGGAACGGCCCCCTGATCCAGGTGTGGCTGCAAGCGACCGGCGAACCCGATAGCAACTATCTGCCTACCGTTTACGAAAACGGCAGCAGCGACCGCGTGTGGTTCTATCCGCCCGGCACCTGGCCGTCCGGCGTTGGCCCCACACCTGGCGGCGGTGGCGGCGGCCCGGTCATTGGTCAGCCGGTCACCGAACAGTCGACGATCACCATCAACGCGCCGGAAATGTTCGGCGGCAAGCTGAAGGAGGGCGGCGTTTCCGGCCAGTGCCATCTGATGATGGGCACCATCGACCAGCTAGTGCCCGAGAATCTGGCGAACAAGGTCGGCCGCTCGACGAACACCATGCCGGCTTACCAGGGTGTCGCCAACGCCTGGTTCTACGGCTCGCCGTCCTTCTACTGGGCCGCGAACAGCAACCGCATCCCGGACGTGTCGATCGAGGTCACGCGCATCCCGCGCGGGCTGACACCTGCGCTCGCACGCATCGGCGTCGACGCCAATCCCGCCCACATCATCTACGAGGTCATGACCAATACTGACTGGGGCATGGGCGCGCCCAGCACGCAGTTCGACATCACCTCGTTCAATGTCGCCGCGCAGACACTGTTCAACGAAGAGTTCGGGCTGTCGATGATGTGGTCCGATCAGATGGAGATCGAAAAGTTCGTCAGCGAAGTCCTCGACCACATCGAAGCGTCGCTGTTCGTTCATCCGCGCACCGGCCTGTTCGTGCTCAAGCTGATCCGCGACGACTACGACGAAAACCAACTTCGCACGCTGGACCCCGACAACGCCGTGCTGAAGAATTTCCAGCGCAAGGCCTGGGGGGAAACGATCAATGAGGTCGTGGTCACCTACAAGAACCCCGAGAACGAAGAGGATGTGTCGTTCGCAATCCAGGACACCGCGAACATCGCGATGCAGGGCGCGACGATCACCGACAACCGCAACTATTACGGCATCCGCAACGCCGCTCTGGCCGCGCGCGTGGCCGAACGTGACCTCCGTTCCGCCGCGGCACCGCTGTCGTCTTGCGACATCGAGGTGGACCGCTCGGCGTGGGACTTGACCCCGGGCGAAGTGCTGAAGGTGACCTGGCCGGAATACGGCCTGTTCAATCTGGTCATGCGTGTCGGGCCTGTGGATTACGGCCGTCCCGGCGAGCCCCGCATTCGCGCGTCGCTCGTCGAAGATGTGTTCTTCATGCCGGCCGAGTCGTATTTCGTGCCGCCCGAGGGCGAATGGACTGATCCCCGCGAGAATGCGTCGCCGATCCCGATCACCAAGATCATCTCGATCCCCTACTACTACCTGGCACAGTTCCTGGGTATCACGGATGAGACGACCGCAAACCAGCCGCAGTACCCGGAAACCCTGGCCGGCGTGCTCGGGTCCACGTATCAGATCGACGCGCAGGATTTCGAGCTGTGGACGCCCATGGCCGACACAGTGGGCAACGTCGCCTATCAGAACGTTGGCACCAAGGAATTGACCGGCTATGCGCTCACCAAGACCGAACTGGTGCGCGAGGCGATCAGCTACCTCAAGGTCGAGTTCCGCACGCCAAAAGGTGGACCTGTCGTCGGTGGCTTCGCGCTGCTGGGCGACGTGGGCGACCGCCTGGCCGAGCTGGTTGCTATCGAGGCGTTCGACAACGACCTGGGCTGGCGCCTGCGCCGCGGCGCGCTGGACACGGTGCCGCGCGCCTGGCCGAAGGAAACGCCCGTTCGGTTCATCGACGAGAACTCCGACTTCATCGACGACACGCTGCGGGCGGACTTCGACACGGTGAAGTACCGGCTGCTGACGCACACGTCTCTGAACACGCTTGACATCACCGAAGCGCCGGAAGTCACGGGTACGCTGAACGGCCGCCCGCACTATCCGCTGCGCCCAGCCAACGTCCGCATGAACACGACGCTGTGGGGCCGCAACCTGGTCGACGGTCAAGACGGCATCAACCTGACCTGGAGCACGCGGTCGCGACTGCAAGAAACGTCGGTCATCCAGCGCTGGACGGATGCGTCCGTCGTGGTCGAGCCCGGCCAGACCACGAAGGTCACGTTCTACGACGACAAGGGCAACGTTATCCAGGTCAATTCTGGCCTGACCACGACGGCCGTCAGCCTACCTTTCACCGCCATCCCGGGACCTTCGGTAAAATACCGCGTCGAGTCCGAGCGGGATGGCCTCACCTCGCTCCAGTACGTTGACCACGAATTCGATGTGTGCGGCTGGGGCATGAACTACGGAAACTACTACGGGGGTAAGCCTTAAATGCCTGCAAAATCTCAACCTGGTAACGGCCTGGCGGCTGAATGGAATCTTGGCGAGTCGGGCTACAAGACCGGCATGGACGCCAACCTGCGCTTCCTGTCGGCCGCCGTGCAGCTCGTGCTGGAGCGCTCGGACAAAGTGCTGCCGACACCGCCCGCCGAGGGCATGCTGGCGATCGCAGAGAACGGCGCGACGATCGTCGGCTACAAGGACGGGGCCTGGATCAGCGTCGCTACGCCGCGCGTCGGCTGGGTCGGCTACGACAAGCTCCTGGGCACGCATGTCCATTTTGGCGCAAGCGGCTGGGGCCGGCCGCCCTGGATCGAGGACGCTCCTGTCGACGGGCGCCGCTATATCCGCAAGGACGGCGCCTGGCTGGAGGACGACTATCGCATCAGCGCGTTCATCCCGCAGATCACGCAGGCCAACCAGCAGGTCGCATCGTTCATCATCCCGGTGCCCATGTCGTTGCCCAACGATGCCAGCGACTGCGTGGCGCGCTGCCAGTTGCCGCCGCCCGAAGAGACGGCGCTGATCCTGCGCAAAAACACGACGCAGATCGGCACCATCACCTTCACGCCTGGCGAGACGGTGGGCGTTATCGACATCACCGGCACCGCCGACGTGGCGTTCGCCAAACACGACGAGCTGAACCTGTTCGCGCCGTCGCCCATCACCGGAGTGCCCGAGGGCATCCGCATTCTGTTCCGCCTGGAAATGTGAGGCTAGAAAATGACCCTTTTGCACATGGATGGTTTCGACCAATTCGCGAACATCAACGGCGCCGCCGCCACGTCCACCACGCTTGCCACGGCCGGCTATGAGAGCACCACGTCGGGCACCGACAGCCTGGTCGTGACGCAGGGCCGCGAGGCAGGCTCTTTCGCGATCCGGTTGCGACAAGATTCGACGACCGGCAACGCTGCATCGTTCTCGAAGACCGTATCGACGGCCGACCCCGTGGTCACGTTTGGCTTTGCCTACATGGCGACCGAGCGCAGCAAGATCGTGCAGATCGAAGGCCTCATCGACCTCGAATGGCCGGTTGGCTGCCGCCTGAACGGTGTGGACGGCGAGGCAATCCCGATCCGCAATATCTGGTACTACTACGAGCTTCAGGTGGACAAGACCGCGCAGAAGCTGCGGCTGTACATCAACAATCGACTGGACATCGAAGCGCCGCTGCCGGCCGAGGCTGGCCCGATGACCGTGTACAAGCTCCGGTTTGGCAGCCCCGTGACCGGCAGCGCCAAGACCACGCAGTTGCTGGACGACCTGGTGATGAGCGACACGGCGGGCTCGGGCTTCAACGCGCGCAAAGGCCCGATTGCGATCACGACCCGTTTTCCCCAATCCGACGCCACCGCAGACTGGGAAGGCTCGGTGCCTGGCCCGCTGTACCCACTGGTCAGCAAGCGCCCGCCCGAGGCCAGCTCCTACATCCAGTCGAACACGTCCGGGAAAGAGGCGACGTTCAAGTCCGCCACGCCGCTGCCGAACGACAGCCCGGTCTACGCGCTGGGCATCATCACGCGCGCACTCAAGACCGACATCGACAAACGCACGATTGGCCTGGTGTGGGGCGATGGCGAGAACCGCCTGGAGAAGATCAACGCCGAGCTGACGACGGAGAACAAGTATTATTACGCCTTGTTCGAAGCCCCGGCGCCCGGCCAGGCGTGGACCAAGGAAATCGTCGAGTCGAATTCGTTCGGCGTCAAGGTTCGGCCGTAAAGGAGAAGACAGATGGCAATTCGTTTTATGGACGGCTTCGATCAGGAAGTCCCAGCGGCTGACAATGGCTGGACCTTTGAATCCAGCCTTTCGCGGATGGAGCTGGTGGCCTCACCGGACGGTGACAAGATGCTCGACGTGAAGGGTCTGTTCGGCTCCAACGTGAAGAGTTATCTGCGCCTGCGCCGCCAGGTTGCGGCAGGGTGGGGCGACAGGTTCTGCATCGGCTTTCTCATTCGGCCGGTACGCGCCCAGGCGCCCAAGCAGGACAATATAAACGAGGTCCAGTTGGCGCAGATCGACGGCAACCCGACTGCGGGCGCCCAGGGCCTCATTACTTTCGGCATTGCGAGCAGTGCCGGACAGGTGTTTTGCACGCTGAACGGCGAGATCACGGCCATCCCGATGGAGTACGGCAACGTCTACCACTTCGTCGAGCTGGAGATCGACAAGGTGGCCTTGGTGGCGCGCGCCTGGCTGAACAACGAGCTGGTCGGGACCAAGCCCATCACCGGCCAGGAATCCATCCTGTCGTACTGGATTGGCTTCTCGAACCTGGATGCCGTCAGCACCGTCGACGCCACTATTGCCTACTTCAACGACTTCTACGAATCGGATGGCACGACGGCGCTGAACAACCTGCGCATCGGCAAGGTCAAGGTCGTGACGCGCGCGCCAAAGGTCGACGCCGTGACGGAGTTCTCGCGCGGCAAAGGCGACTCGAACGCATCGCAGGTGGCGGACCTAACCCCCGATGGTGATGCCAGTTACGTCTACTCGAATTTGGCCGGCGCGGTTGACCTGTATACCAACGGCGATGCGCTTCCGTATCCTGACGCGCCCGTGCTGGCCGTTGCCGTGTCGGTGTCTGCACGGAAGGAAGGACCCGAGGCGCGCTCGGTGGCTCCGATGATCCAGGTGGACGGCTCCGACGAGATCGGCGACCGAGTGAACCTGAAGGTGACCAGCTACACTCGTGGCACCACGGTCTTCAATGCAAACCCCAAGACGGGCGGTGCCTGGGACGGCCCGAGCGCTGCCGGCGCGCGCTTTGGTCAAACCCTGGTAGTGTGAGGAGTTAGGAATGCCGATTTTCGATATGGAAGGTTTCGAGCGTCTGCCCACGGGGGTCATCGCACCCTCGACCGCTCGCGTGCTTGACGAGATGGGATGGATGCTGGGTTCTGCTGACCCCAGTGTTCCGGTGGCGCAGCGCACTGCAATTGAAGTGTCCACCGTAAATGCCAACAAGCGCGGCAAGGCCGTCACTATCACCGCCGCAGCAACCAATGCCAATGCGTTCGGCCAATCGGCGCTGGTAAAGTCGTTCAGCATGGGGTCAATGACGAAGGTTGTGCTGGGCTTCAATCTGTTCGTTCACTCGACCAACGCGCAGTTCAACAACCCGTACTCGCAGATGCGTTTTGGGAGCACGCCCACGGCGGTGGATTGGACCAACGTCTATTTCGTCTTCGTGGCTCTAGCCGGGGGCGACCTGTATTTTGCTGGAACGCGAACCAACAACGGCTCCTACATCGGCAAGTGGACGTTCATTGAGATCGTGCTGGATAAATCCACTGGCCTGGTGAGCTGGTACACCAACGGCGCACTTGTCAACTCATTCAGTGTTGGGGCATCCGCTTTCGACGCGATCCGCAACATCAATTTTGGCGGATACTCGACTTACACGGCGGACTTCGGCAAATTCACCGTCGACGATTTCTAT
This sequence comes from Achromobacter sp., assembly GCA_032153965.1. Taxonomy (GTDB): domain Bacteria; phylum Pseudomonadota; class Gammaproteobacteria; order Burkholderiales; family Burkholderiaceae_B; genus Achromobacter. The sequence continues at coordinate 54,337 of JALDYL010000008.1, forward strand.
TGGGATAACCAGTCGGGGCAAACGACCAAGGTGCTCGGCCGCGGCAAGGTCGACCTGGCGGTGCCAAATGCGAACGTCAGCACGGCGTTCACCCCGAACGGTGTGGCGCAAAACTGGCAGGCCCTGACGCCGCCGTTGAACCCGACCACCTTCAACAGTTCTCCCAACGAAGGCGCCCTCGATATCGTTGAGCTGGACAACCCGTTGGCGGATTCGCCCGATGACCTGGTGCAGGCCGTTATGACAACCACCGTCGCAAGGACGAGTAACGGCACGCAGGGCCTGGTGGCCGGCGTGGGATCAGGAACGTCATTCCAGAAGACCTCCTTAACGATCACTACCGCATCTTCGGCGAGCAACCTGGTGTCTTCCGTAAACCCCGCAACCGGACAGCCCTGGACGATTGCGGACTTGGAAAATCTGCGCACTGGCTACGCGGTGAAGACGTGGCCGACAGCGTAAAAAAGGGTTCTGGCATCTCTCTGATGGCGGCGGGCGATACGGTAAACGTCAGCGCGCAGTTCGCGCAGGTACTCACCCTACCTCGGGACAGCGTGCGCGTGCTTGCTCAGTTCACCCAGGTCCTAGCGACGCCGCCGCCCGACGTGATGGTGTTGGCGCAGTTCGGGCAAGTGCTCTCGACACCCGCGCCACCGCCGTCCGTCAGGGTTTCGGCGCAATTCGCGCAGGTCTTCACGCAACCGCCGCCGCCGCCCGAGTTGCGCGTATCTGCGCAGTTCGCGCAGGTGTTCTCGTCCCCGCTGCCGACCACAATGGTCACGGCTTCGGCCGAGCTGTTCCTGAAGATGCTCCAGGGCTTCGAGCCGGACCCGCAAACGCGTGTGACCTACAGCAGCTCTACGTTGCTCCTGCGCCTGGATGATCCGCGCTACAGCTACCCGGCGCGCGTCACGGCCACGTCCGAGCGCATCCTGAAGCACCTGAACCTGCCGCAGTTCCGCGCCAATACCCGGGTGACCTACAGCCAGACCCGCCTGCTGCAATCGCTGAAGGACGAGCCGCTGAAGCCGGCGCGCGTGACCTACAGCAATTCGAAGGTGCTGGTCAGCCTGGCGAACGAGCGGACGCCTGACACGCGCGTCTCGAAGGTCGAGCAACGGTTCCTCCTGGAGCTGGGCTCGGGCACGCTAGGCGATCTGCTGGTGTCCTACTCGGGCGAAATGGTGGCCCAGCCGTCTACCTGGCCGGACCCTACTGTGCCGAAGTCCGCCGCAGCCGTTTATCAGGCCGCCACGATGATTGCGCACGAGGGGGTATACCTGGACCCCGACTTCCCGCAATCGACGCTCCAGGCAAGCTATGTGACCCAATCCGTGGCGCTGAAGGACAGCGGCTTCCCGGACAAGGACATGCCGCAGTCGAAGGCGAAGGTCGACCAACTCGGCATCATCGTCGCCAACCAGTGGGAAACGATCGACAAGGACGTGGTGCGCTCGCACGCTCGATCCAGTCATCTCTTCAACCTGGCGGCCGTGCGCGGCATCTACGCCGACCCCACGGTCAGCGCATCGAATGCTCGCGCGTCGCTCATCGCGGCCATGGTCATGTCGCCGGCCAACAACTTCGGCCCGAACTTCGTGAGCCAGGTCGAGGTCATGGTGGCGCAGCCGGCCGAATACCAGGACCCGCTGACGATCTTGTCGCCCACGCCCGTGTCCGCTGTTGCCACCGCCTGGGCACAGCCTTCGACCTGGCCGGACCCCACGGTGCCGGTGTCCATCCTGCGTAATTCTGTCGCAGCCCTGTCCGTGGCGCAGCAAGCGGCCTGGCCGGACCCGACGATCCCAACCTCGGTGGTGCAGGCGTCGGTGGCCGCGCTGATGGTGGGTCGCGAGCTGGACCTGGGTGACCCGACGTTCCCGCGCTCTGGCGTCGAGGCGTCCTTCGCCGCGATGATGGCCGGCCGCGCCGATGCGTCCTTCCCGGACCCGTCGATTCCGCAGTCGTCCGCACGCGTCCAGCAGGTGGTGGTTTCGGCCGCGACCGATGACCAGGCGTTCCCCAATCCGGTGCCGCCGCAGTCGATGGGGCGTGTATACCAGTTCGCTTTGCAGGTAAATTCGGGCGCCGATTACGACGACAAGGACCTGGCGCGATCCGATGCGGTGGTGTCTGACATGGCCGTGATGGTTGCGAGCCCGGATTATGCGCTCTATGGTATCGCTCGCGAGCGCGTGCCGTTACCGATCGTCACTGCGTTCGTACACCGGAGCTGAACCAATGCCGATAAAATCCGTTGTAACAACGGCTTCTATTGTGGTAGCCGATTCAACCAGCAGTTATAATCGCAACTGTTTGTTGCCTTCGAAGGGAACCCCGAGATGGACAAACGCAACCAGACCAACCAGGCCCCCGAGGATAATATGTCGCCTGACAAAGACCCCACGTTTTGGGCAGAGGCTGCGGGTTGGGCACGGGACATGCTCCCGACGTTCTACGCAGCGGGCTTGTCGTTCTGCATCGCTACTCTGCGGATCGTTTATGAAGATGGGCGGGCCGGCACGAAGCGGCCGACGAAGCAGATTGTGATTGAAGCACTGCTGTGTGGCGGGCTGACCGTTGCGGCCGTATCGCTGATGGAGCTTGTTGGCGTGCCGGTGACGGCTGCTGCTGGCGTCGGCGGTATGCTGGGCTTCTTGGGTGTAGATCGGGTTCGTACCCTGGCCGTGCGCTTTCTGGAAAAGAAGACTGGCGGCGACCAGGGCACCACGGGCCCGATCTAATTCGGCTGTCCGTGCGGGCCGTGATTGCGTAACTTCGCGGCCTGCTCCTCCTCATAGTCTTCCCGGCAACTCGAATCGCAGAACAGGTGCCCAGCCGGGACCCCCGAATTGCAGTAATAGCAGCTCCCCGTGGGGATGAGCTGGCGTTTGCTCGCCTTCGCGCGCTGGCGGCGGACCTGGGCGTCGCGCTCCATTTCCTCGGTGCGGCTGGCTTGGTCAGCGATGTCTCCGTACATGCGGAATCTCCTGTTGGTTGAGACGGGGGAATTGTACCCCCGCCGTGCCCTCTTTACGCCTTCATGGCCCCGTCGATCGCGTCGCGCCCACTCTTGCCGCGCAGTATCTGGCGGCCGATCTGCAACGTGCGGACGTTGGTTTCAGGCGTGTCCTCGCCGGTGATGACGGGGATCAGCCAGTCCAGGCGCTGCGTGTCGGTGGGGCCGGGCGCCGGCTGATTGGCGTTCTTCTCGACTTCCTGCGCCAGGGCGAAATCGAGCAGGCGGTTCAGCTCGGTCAGCAGCGCGCCGCGATAGCCGGGCAGGCCGGTGTCCACCCATTCGTCCAGGCGCGTCAAAGCCCATGCGTCGTCCTCATGGATGCCGTTCTTCTGCAAGAAGTCCGTCATCGAGATCGCGCCCTGCGGCAACAGGCGGCGCACGCGCGTCAGCTCGTCACGCAGCGACACGAAATGGATGGCCTTACGCAGGTCCTGCGCGCCGTTCTTCTGGCGCCAGCGCGTCACGTACTTCAGGATCGCCGCGGCGCAGAAGTCCCAGTCGTTCGCCATCACGAACTCGACCGGCTGGATGGCGTAGGTCTTGTAGTGGGCGCCGCCGACCTGGGTAGACAGAGCCGAGGGCTCCATGCCCGGGATCAATGGGAGGTTGGGTTGGTGGGTCATAACGTCTCCGTGGAGGTGGTCAGCCGAAAAGGCCGGCGAAAGGCAGCACCGTCCAGACACCGAGGACGATGAGCACGTACATGATAATTGCGATCCCCAGCCAGAAGCCGAGGAACCAGCCGATGGTCCAGCGCGCGGCGGTGGGCGGCGGGTCGGCCAGCAGGCAGAGCAGCGCCAGCAGCATTCCGAAAAACCCGCAAACGAACAGCAGGTCGATGTAGTGTTCCGAGGTCACGGGATTCTCCTATTAGGTGAATATTCAACAATGAGTTGAATTGTACCGGAACATACTATCGCCTGCTGTCGTTTCTTCGCAACTACTTCTGCGCGCGGATTCGCCGGGCTTCGTTATCTACCGCGTGGCGAGAAATGCCGAGCTGCGTGGCGATCTCGTTCTGCGACAGCTCACCCTCCTTTAGCAGCGCCGCGATCTTCTGGCGAGTGATTGGCGCCTGGCTGAACGGGCGTCCGGCGCGGCGGCGCGTGCGCGTGTTGGCGAGCTGGGCGACGATGGTGCGGAACGGGCTCATGCTCGATGCTCCTTGCGCGCCTGGCCGAGCGTGATGATGGACAGGGCGCCACGGCCGCCAAGCCTGCGCTTGAAGATCACGGCGTCGTCCGGCTCGTCGAAACGCCGTGCCTTCGCCAGGTCACCAGTCCAGTGGTTGGTGGCCTTGGCTTTGGCCTCGGTCGTCTTCATGAAGTACCGCGGGCCGGAAGCACCGATGGCCCGGATGACATGCTTAGGCACTGCCGGCCTCCTTCACGGTCACGCGGCGCGAGTACAGGCGACCGTTTTGGCCGGTGAACGTCACCAGGTGGTACGGCTGGCGCGGCTTGCTTTCGACCCGGTGGATGTCCGTGCGGCTTTCGCGCCAGATGCCGAACGCATCCGCTGCCGTGCCGGCCTTGATCGTTGCGACCTTTTCCGTGTGGTCGATCCGGTATTGGACCCAAATGTCGAAGTCTTTCACAGCGTCTTCTCCCCGCCCAGGGCGCCGATCAGCTCGACGATGAGCTTGGTGCCTTCGCCGGAAAACAGCGCCAGGTCGCTTTCGAACTTTTCCTCGTCGTTCGACCCCAGCATGTCCTCGGTGTTCTCGCGCAGCACGTCCAGCGGGCGCAGGCGCTTGACCACCAGGTCTTCGGTCAGCACGAACGAGATGCGGTCGGCCCAGGTCATCCCCAGGCGCGTGCATTGCTTGCCGGACTGGATGTGGCGGCGCACGTCGTCGGCGTCGATCGAGTGCTTGACGTAGCGGA
>JALDYL010000401.1:0-3095 GCA_032153965.1 Achromobacter sp.
CGACCAGCTTGCCGAACAGCAGCTCGTCGGCCAGCGCGCGCCGGATGGTGTCCTGGATGAGGCGCTGCATGGGGCGTGCGCCCATGAGCGGATCGAACCCTTCCTTGGCGAGATGCTCGCGCAGCCCCGTGGTGAAGATGGCTTCCACGCGACGCTCATGCAGTTGGTCTTCCAGCTGCATGAGGAACTTGTCCACCACGCGCAGGATGATTTCGCGGTCCAGCGGCGCGAACGGGATGATCGCGTCCAGGCGGTTGCGGAATTCGGGCGTGAACATGCGGCGGATTTCCGCCATTTCGTCACCCACCACGCGCGAATTCGCGAAGCCGATGGACGGACGGTTCAAGGTTTCCGCGCCCGCGTTGGTCGTCATGATGACGATGACGTTACGGAAGTCCGCCTTGCGGCCGTTGTTGTCGGTCAGCGTGCCGTGGTCCATGACCTGCAGCAGGATGTTGAACACATCCGGGTGCGCCTTTTCGATTTCATCGAGCAGCAGCACGCAGTGCGGCTGCTTGGTGATGGCCTCGGTCAGCAGGCCGCCCTGGTCGAAACCGACGTAGCCCGGAGGCGCGCCGATCAGGCGCGACACCGCGTGCCGTTCCATGTATTCGGACATGTCGAAACGCAGCAGCTCCACGCCCAGCGTGAAGGCCAGTTGGCGGGCGACCTCGGTCTTGCCCACGCCGGTGGGGCCGGAGAACAGGAAGGCGCCGATCGGCTTTTCCGGCTTGCCCAGGCCCGAACGCGCCATCTTGATGGCGGCGGACAGGGCTTCGATGGCGTTGTCCTGGCCGAAGACCACGGTCTTCAGGTCGCGGTCCAGCGTCGCGAGCTTGCTGCGGTCGTCGTTGGAGACGGACTGCGGCGGGATGCGCGCGATCTTGGACACGATGTTTTCGATGTCCACCTTGCCGATCACCTTCTTCTGGCGCGAACGCGGCAGCAGGCGCTGCGCGGCGCCGGCCTCGTCGATCACGTCGATGGCCTTGTCCGGCAGATGGCGGTCATTGATGAAGCGCGCCGACAATTCGGCCGCGGCCGACAGCGCGGCGGCCGAGTAGCGCACGCTGTGGTGCTCTTCGAAGCGGCTCTTCAGGCCGCGCAGGATCTGCACGGTCTGTTCGACGCTGGGTTCGGGCACGTCGATCTTCTGGAAGCGGCGCGACAGCGCGTGGTCTTTTTCAAAGACGCCGCGGTATTCGGTGTAGGTGGTCGCGCCGATGCACTTGAGCTGCCCGGAAGACAAGGCCGGCTTCAAGAGGTTGGACGCGTCCAGCGTGCCGCCCGAGGCCGAACCGGCGCCGATCAGCGTATGGATTTCGTCGATGAACAGGATGGCGTCGGGATTGCCGCGGATCTGCTTGAGCACGCCCTTCAGGCGCTGTTCGAAATCGCCGCGGTACTTGGTGCCAGCCAGCAAGGCGCCCATGTCCAGCGAAAAGACCTGGGCGGCCTGCAGGATTTCGGGCACTTCGCCGCGCGTGATGCGCCAAGCCAGGCCTTCGGCGATCGCGGTCTTGCCCACGCCGGCCTCGCCGACCAGCAGCGGATTGTTCTTGCGGCGGCGGCACAGCACCTGGATCACGCGCTCGACTTCGTGCTCGCGCCCGATGAGGGGATCGATGCGGCCCGCCAGCGCGGCGGCATTCAGGTCGGTGGCGTACTGGTCCAGCGGGGACTGACGCGATTCGCCCTGTTCTTCACCATTGGTCTGCTGCTCTTTCTGCACGGCGGCGGACTCCACCTGGGGCTGTTTGGTAATGCCATGCGACAGAAAATTGACGACGTCCAGCCGCGTCACGCCCTGCTGTTGCAGGTAGTACACGGCATGCGAATCCTTTTCGCCGAAAATGGCCACAAGCACGTTGGCGCCGGTGACCGGCTTCTTGCCGGTGCCACCCGCGGATACATGCATGATGGCGCGCTGGATCACGCGCTGGAAACCCAGCGTGGGCTGCGTGTCGACCTCGGCGCCGCTTGGGATCACCGGGGTGTTCTCCGAAACGAACTGGCGCAGGTTGCGGCGCAAGTCGTCCAGGTTGGCGGCGCAGGCGCGCAGCACTTCAACGGCCGAAGCGTTGTCGAGCAACGCCAGCAGCAGATGCTCGACGGTAATAAATTCATGCCGGGCCGAACGGGCCTCGACGAAAGCCATATGCAGGCTGACTTCAAGCTCTTGAGAAATCACGCTTCCTCCGTAACGCATCGAAGCGGGCAAATACACGATTCATATTCTATGCCGATCATGGCGTAACGCCAGCGATTTCAAAAACCACTCTATCGTGGCGGCCTTGCGTATCCATGACGGTAAGCGTATATCGGCCGTCCATGGCCAGCACTAATTTAAACGGATGACCCGACGCGCCATGGCCAACCACGCGCCCGTCCAGCATCCACCATACTTCGCCTTCTGTTCCCTGCACATCCACATCCAGCGCCACTTCGCGCCCGCCCGGCACGGGCCGCAGCACCGAGCCGCTGGCCACGCCGCCCAGACGCAAGGGTCCAAGCGAGGCGTCGGCGTAGCCGGCAAAAGACGGCGGCGCCGTTTCATTCAACACCCAGGCCGCGCGCTGTTCCGGACATACGCCGGACGGCGCGCTGCCGAGCTTGTAACCCAAGGGCCAGCATGTCACCGCGGCCTGCACCGTTTCGGGCCTGACGCGGACCTGCTGGGCGCCTTCGGGCAGAGCCGCCACGATATCCTGCAGCAGCGGCGCCGCCACGTTGGCCCCGAAAAATCCGGGGTTGGGCGTACCGTCCGGACGGCCGACCCAGACGCCCATCGTCCACCTGTCGGTCACTCCGACGGCCCAGGCATCCCGAAATCCGAAACTTGTCCCGGTTTTCCAGGCCAATTGCCGCGCCGGACTGCCCGACTGATAGAACGGCCGGTCAGGATGGCCGCCGCTCTCCAGGATGTCACGGACGATCCAGGCCGCCCCAGGGCTCATCATACGGGACTCGACCCGCGCCTGCTCCGGCCGCAGCCGGGGCCGCCCGGAGACGCCGCCGCGGGCCAAGGCCCGGTAAGCGCCCACCAGTTCTTCCAATGTGGTGCCGCCCCCGCCCAAAATCAAGCTCAAATTCGG
>JALDYL010000402.1:0-3090 GCA_032153965.1 Achromobacter sp.
GTGCTGTCGTCGTCGGCCTCCAGCAGCCCGTCGGCCAGCGCGCGCTTGTCGCGGTGCAGGTCGACGATGCGCTCTTCGATGGTGCCCGCATTGATCAGCCGGTACACCGTCACGGGGCGCTGCTGGCCGATGCGGTGCGCGCGGCCCATGGCCTGGTCTTCGGCGGCGGGGTTCCACCAGGGGTCGGCAATGATCACGTAGTCGGCCGCGGTCAGGTTCAGGCCGAAGCCGCCGGCCTTCAGGCTGATCAGGAAGACATCGCCCTCGCCCGCCTGGAAGGCGGCCACGCGGCGGGTGCGCTCGGCCGCGGGGGTGGCGCCGTCCAGGTACTGCAGCGCCAGCCCGGCGCGCTCCAGCCCCTGGCGCAGCAGCTGCAGGAAATCGACAAACTGGCTGAACACCAGGGTCTTGTGGCCGCTCGCGGCAAGCTCGCTGGCCAGCTCGACAAAGGCGCGCACCTTGGCGCCTTCGGACAGCTGCCCGCTGAGTTCCGGCGTGACCAGGCGCGGATCGCACGCGGCGCGCCGCAGCCGCATCAGCTGCGCCAGCACGTGGATGCGCGCCTGCGCCTGGTGCTGGGCCTGCGCCAGGGCGCGCGCACGGGCCCCTGCCGGCGCGCCTTTGGTGGCCTTGCGTGCCGCTTCCACGCGCGCCAGCGCGGCCTCGGCCTCGGTCTGGGCCTGGCGGCGCAGGGCCTCGTAGTGCGCGGCTTCGACCGGCTCGGGCTCGACGCGGATCACCAGCTCCGTGCGCGGCGGCAGTTCGTCCAGCACCTGCGCCTTGGTCCGGCGCAGCACGAACGGCGCGATCATGCGGCGCAGCCGCTGGCGCGCCTCGCGCACGCCGCCGCGCTCGATCGGGTTGGCAAAGTGTTCGTTGAAGCGGGCCAGTGAGCCCAGCAAACCCGGATTGCAGAACCGCATCACCGACCAGAGTTCCGCCAGCCGGTTCTCCACCGGCGTGCCGGTCAGCGCCATGCGGAAGCCCGACGGCAGCGCGAACATCGCCTGCGCGCGCCGCGTGACCGCGTTCTTGAAGGCCTGCGCCTCGTCCGCGACCACGGTATGCCATTCGCGCGCGCAGAACGCCTTGCTGGCCTGCTGCAGCAGTGTGTAGGAGACGATCACCAGGTCATGCGGGCCGGCCTGCGCCAGCAGCGTCTCACGATCGCCCTCGGCATAGACATGGACGTTGAGCGTGGGCGCAAAGCGCCGCGCCTCGGCCGCCCAGTTGCCGCACACCGAGGTCGGCGCGATCACCAGCGCGGCGCCGCCGCCGGCGCGCGCCACCAGCACCGCCAGCGCCTGCAGGGTCTTGCCCAGGCCCATGTCGTCGGCCAGGCAGGCGCCCAGGCCCGAGGCCGCCAGCGTCATGGCCCAGCGGTAGCCGGCCTCCTGGTATGGCCGCAGCTCGGCCGCCAGCGTGGCAGGCAGCGCGATGTCCGCCTCGCGCGCGGCGCGCAGCCGGGCGATGCGCTGGCGGAAATGCGCGTCGGGATCGACGCCCGCGCCGGCCAGCACGTCATCGAGCCACGGCGTGGCCATCTGCGGGACGCGAATGCCGTCGGGCACATGCTCACCGACGCCGGCCAGGTCGCGCAGCCGGCCGCGCAGCGTGCGCGTCAGCGCCACGTAGACGCCCTGCCCCATCGGCACGAAGCGCCCGGCGTGGCTGCCGGTCCAGTCGATCAGCTTGCCCAGCTCCAGCACCAGCCCCTCGGCCACGCGCAGCTCGCCGGCCAGCCGGTACCACGCGCCGCGGCTCTCGATCTGCACGCCCAGCTGCGGCAGGTCGGCCGGCAGCACGCGGATCTCCTTGCCGCGCGGCCATTCCACGGCCTGCACGGCGGGCAGGCCGGGCAGTGCCTCGACCACGGCGAGCGCGTCCTCCGGATCGTCCAGTGTCCAGGTGTACTCGCCGCCCGGCGGCGACAGCGCCACCAACTGCGGCAATGCCGCGAAGACCTCGGCCACGCTCGCCAGCTCGGCCTCCAGGTCGCGCTGCGTGGCCAGGGTCTCGCCGCGCACGGCGGCCATCAGGCGCTCGCGCCCGGCGCCGGGCGCCAGCCGCGGCCCAAGCGGGCCCAGCGGCGTCACCACCAGCCGCAGCGAAATGCCGCGGGCCACCGGCGCCACCTCGGCGCGCAGCCGTGTCTCGGCCTCCACCGCGCGTGTGCCGACGGCCTGGTCGGCATGGACCTGGAAGTGGCCGGCCAGCGCGCGCAGGGTCTGGTCGAGCTGCGCCTGGCCGTCCTCCGGGATCGCCAGACCGTCGCCGACCAGCCGCGCGGCATCGAACTGCGCCGGGGTGTAGCGGATCACCCGCAGCCGGTGCGGGCCGTCGCGCAACACTGTGACCTGGCGCAGCGCCTCGGCCTCCTGGCGCGCGGCGGCGGGCAGCAAGGCTTCCATCGCCGGTGCCTCGCGCACCGGCGGGAAGATGCGCAGCACATAACGGCCGGCGTTGTGGACCGCTTCCAGCGCGGGGGCATCCTCGACCACCTCCAGCGTCTGCGATGGCGCATGTGCCAGCACCACGCCCGGGTGGCCCACCAACGCCATCACCGCGGCGGCGCGGTCCAGCACGTAGCGCCGGTTATGCGACTGGTCGCGGCGGATGGTGCGCGCCACGCGGGCATCCCACGGCTCGAGCCGGTCGTCCTCGGCGACCCGGGCCAGTGGCACCGGCTTCGGCTTGCCCCAGCCGCGCGCGCCGCGCACCTGCTCGAGCGGCTCGATCGTGCCCGGCACGCCGTCGGCGTCCAGCGTCAGCGCCCACAGCAGGCGCCGGGCCTCGGCGCCGGCGGCGGGCTCGGCGCCGGCCAGTGCACGCAGTGCTGCCAGCGCCTGCTGCCAGTCCGGGCCCGGCGCGGGGCTGGCGCCGTCCTCGCCGGGTTCAGGCAGGTCGTCATGGCCGGGATGTGTGGTCAAAGGCACGGCGGTTCTGGGGTAGGGAAACGTGCAACAACGGGGGAACAGCAGGAAATGGCGTCCGAAATGCGGCAAACGCCCGGAAAAGAGGATTCTAGACCGCCGCAACGCCTGCATCGCGTTGTGACCCATGCCCCCGCGGCTTACAATGTCGTTTTTG
>JALDYL010000403.1:0-3083 GCA_032153965.1 Achromobacter sp.
GCGCCGGCCTGCGGATCCAGCGGCAAGTCGTCGCGCGGCGTATCGGTGGTGCCGACGATGGTGTGGCCGTTCCATGGCACCACGAACAGCACGCGGCCGTCGTCGGTCTTGGGGATCAGGATGGCGCGCTTGCCCGGCAGGAAATCATGCGGCAAGGTCAGGTGCACGCCCTGGCTGGGCGCGACCATGGTCTGCGCATTCTTGTCTTCCATGCGGCGCACCGCGTCGACCCAGACGCCGGTGGCGTTGACCACGCAGCGCGCGCGCAGCGTGAAGCTGGCGCCGCCTATCGCGTCCTGCACCGTCACGCCGTCGACCTTGCCGCCGGTCATGGTCAGGCCGGTGGCGCGCATGTAGTTCACCGCCGTGCCGCCCAGGTCGAACAGCGTGCGCATCAGGCTCATCGCCAGGCGCGCGTCGTCGAACTGGCCGTCGTAATACAGCACGCCGCCCTTGAGGTTCTTGCCCTGCACGTTCTCGGCCAGCGTCGGCGCATTGGCCAACGTGTCGCGGCGCGACAGCCAGCGGCTGGGCGCCAGGTTCAGCTTGCCGGCCAGCATGTCGTACATCTTCAGGCCGATGCCGTAGAAGGGCTGGTCGAACAGGTTGTAGGCCGGCACCACGAAGCCCAGCGGCCACACCAGGTGCGGCGCGTTGCGGTTGAGCAGGCCGCGCTCATGCAGCGCTTCGCGCACCAGGCTGACGTTGCCCTGCGCCAGATAGCGCACGCCGCCATGCACCAGCTTGGTGGCCTTGCTGGAGGTGCCCTTGGCGAAGTCCGCGCCTTCGATCAGCAGGGTGCGATAGCCGCGCGAGGCGGCATCGACGGCCGTGCCCAGGCCGGTGGCGCCGCCGCCGATGACGATCACGTCCCAGGAATGCGTGTTGTCCAGCGTGTTCAGGAGACGGTTGCGGTCGGGCGGGGCGACGGAGGCTTGCGGTTGGTTCATGGGATTCAAGGTGTTTGCTTCAAGGTATTCGGGGCGGCCGCCACGTCGCAGCGCACGCCGGCGTCCAGCAGGACTTGCGCCAGCGGCTCTTGCGGATGCGCGTCGGTGAAGAAGCGGTCGATTTGCGAGATATGCGCCAGTTCCACCATGGCCTGGCGCTTGAATTTGCTGCTGTCGGCGGCAAGCCAGACTTCGCGGGACTGTTCGATGATGGTCCGCGCCACGCGCACTTCGCGGAAGTCGTAGTCGCGCAGCGTGCCGTCGGCCTCGATGCCGGAAATGCCGATCAGGCCGATGTCGACCTTGAACTGGCGGATGAAGTCCATGGTGGCTTCGCCGACGATGCCGCGGTCGCGCGAACGCACCACGCCGCCGGCCACGATGACTTCGCAGTCCGGGTTGTCCGACAGGATGTCGGCGACGTGCAGGTTGTTGGTGATGACGCGCAGGCCGCGGTGGCGCAGCAGGGCGCGCGCGATCGCTTCGGTGGTGGTGCCGATGTTCAGGATCAGCGAACAGCCGTCGGGCACGGCGCGCGCCACGGCCTCGGCGATGCGCTGCTTGCCGGCGGCATGCAGGCCCTGGCGCTTGCGGTAGGCGATGTTCTCGATGGTGGACGCTTCGATGCGCACGCCGCCATGGAAGCGCGACAGCAAGCCGGCTTCGGACAGGATATTGACGTCGCGCCGCACGGTCTGCAGCGTGACGTCAAAACGTTTGGCGAGTTCCTCGATCGAGGCCGAGCCTTGGGCCCGCACCATTTCGATCAGCGCGCTCTGTCGGGGGTTCAGTGTCATGTTCGTATAGTAAAACAACAAAAGCGAAAAATAATGACGCGCTGCAAGATTGTTTTTTGTTCGCTTCTTGAGTAAAACGCACCATAAACGAAAGCTATCTGAAAGAGTATGCTCATCCTGTTGTTCGCTTGAATGCAGGCCGAGCCGCTGTACCGAATACCGAAGTCCGCCGTAAAAAACAGGGACGTATAAGTAGGTAGAGGAGACCAGATGCAGCTGAACTTGGACAGGGTGGGTTTGCGGGCCGGCTCGCAGACGCACCTGTATCCCATGAGCCTGGCCCCGGTCGCGGGCGCCATGACGGTATTGCTGGGGGTCACCCTGGCGGGCAAGACCTCGCTGATGCGCATCATGGCCGGACTGGACCGGCCCACCGAAGGCCGCGTGCTGGTCGACGGCGCCGACGTCACCGGAGTGCCGGTGCGCCAGCGCAACGTCGCCATGGTCTACCAGCAGTTCATCAATTACCCGTCCATGTCGGTCTACGACAACATCGCCTCGCCGCTTAAGCTGCGCGGGGCGGCGGACATCGGCGACAAAGTCCGCGCCATGGCTGCGCGGCTGCATATCGACCATCTGCTGCAGCGCTATCCCTCGGAGCTGTCCGGGGGGCAGCAGCAGCGGGTGGCGCTGGCCCGGGCCCTGGCCAAGGACGCGCCGCTCATTCTGCTGGACGAACCCCTGGTCAACCTGGACTACAAGTTACGCGAGGAATTGCGCGACGAACTTTCCGAATTGTTCGCCGAAGGGCGTTCCACGGTGGTCTATGCCACTACTGAGCCGGGCGAGGCCCTGTTGCTGGGCGGCCACACGGCGGTGCTGGACGCGGGCGAACTGCTGCAATACGGACCAACCGCCGAGGTCTTTCACCGGCCCAATTCCATACGCGTGGCTCGCGCCTTCAGCGATCCGCCCATGAACCTGTTTGCCGCGCGCCGCACGGCGTCCGGCTTCCTGCTGCAGGGGGATCTGGCGGTGGAGCGGGCGCTGCCGCAAGGCGCCGATACCGACATTACCGCCGGCCTGCGCGCCGGCGCCCTGGACGTGGAGCCGCGGCCGGGCCATGTGGTCCTGCCCGGGGTGGTGAAGCTGGCCGAGATCTCAGGATCCGACACGTTCGTGCACGCGCAGACGGCGGCGGGCGACGTGGTGGCGCAATTGCCTGGGGTCCATCGCTATACGCTGGACCACCGCGTGCAGTTTTACTTCGATCCGGCGCAGACCTATGCCTTCGGCGCGGACGGCGCGCTGCTGGCGGCGCCGCGGCAGCCGGCGGGCGCGGGGGAGACGGCCTGATGGCGCAGATCGAGCTGGACCTGTCCCATTCCTACGTGGC
>JALDYL010000009.1:0-58817 GCA_032153965.1 Achromobacter sp.
CCCCCCCCCCCCCCCCCACCACCGCCCCGCCGTCCGCGTCGCGCCCCATGGCGCAGGTGCCCACGGGATGGAAGATGGTGGTGCCGATCTTGCCGGCCGCGTCCCGCAGTTCGGCGTCCGTCCGGAACGCCGACCCCGGCAGCCATTCCTGCGGCTGGTAGCGCTGCAAGGCCGGCGCCGCCGCGATCCGCCGCACCAGGCGGATCGAGTCCGCCGCCACGCGCAGGTCTTCCTCGGTGCTGAGGTAATTGGGCGTGATGGCCGGCGCGCCTTGCGGCCCCTGCGCATGCACGCTGCCGCGCGAGGTCGGCCGCAGATTGCAGACGCTAGCGGTGAAGGCGTCAAAGCCATGCAGCGGCTCGCCAAAAGCGCCCAGCGACAAGGGCTGCACGTGGAATTCGACGTTGGCGCGCGCCTGCCCCGGGTCGGACTTGGCGAATGCGCCCAATTGCGACGGCGCCATGCTCATCGGCCCGCTGCGTTTGAGCAGGTACTCCAGGCCGATGCCGGCCTTGCCCAACCAGGTCGAGGCGATGCGGTTCAGCGTCTTCACGCCCTGCACCTGGATGATGACGCGCAGTTGCAGGTGATCCTGCAGGTTCTCGCCCACGCCTGGCAGGGCATGGTTCAAGGCGATCCCGCTTTCGCGCAGGCGCGCGGGCTCGCCCACGCCAGAGAGTTCCAGCAGGTGCGGCGTATTGACGGCGCCGGCCGCCAGCACCACCTCGCGGCGCGCGCGCACGGCGATGTTCTGCCCGTTGCGGCGCAACTGCACGCCGACGCAGCGCTTGCCCTCGAATACCAACTGCTCGGCCTGCGCGCCCGTCAAGACGCGCAGGTTCGGGCGTTTGCGCACCGGCCGCAGGAACGCCTTGGACGTATTCCAGCGCCAGCCGCCGCGTTGGTTCACTTCGAAGTAGCCGCAGCCGAAGTTGTCGCCGCGGTTGAAGTCCTGCACCCGCGGTATGCCTTCTTGTTCGGCCGCGCCGGCGAAAGCCTCCAGGATGTCCCAGCGCAGGCGCTGCGATTCCACCCGCCATTCGCCGCCTGCGCCATGGAACTCGTCCGCGCCGCGGTGGTAGTCCTCGCTGCGCTTGAACACCGGCAGCACCTGATCCCAGCCCCAGGCCGCATCGCCGGACAGCTCGGCCCAGTCCTCGTAGTCCTGGCGCTGGCCGCGCATGTAGATCATGCCGTTGATCGATGAGCTGCCGCCCAGCACGCGGCCTCGCGGGTAGATCAGGGAACGGCCGCCCAGGCCGGGTTCCGCCGCCGTGCGGTACATCCAGTCCGTGCGGGGGTTGCCGATGCAATGCAGGTAGCCCACCGGGATATGGATCCAGTGGTAGTTGTCGCTCCCGCCCGCCTCCAGCAGCAGCACCTGCACGGAAGGATCGCTGCTCAGGCGGTTGGCCAGCACGCAGCCGGCCGAGCCCGCGCCCACGATGATGTAGTCGTATGTCTCCATAAGCTCTTCTTATCTTCTTGCCGGGGCATTACGCCCGCGGACTGGGTGAGCCGACCCGGCTGCGGCGACCTTGCGTGCGCCGGGCATCTACCGTGACTCTCGCGCAGCGGCGCCGAACTGTCCAATGAATTGTTGAAAAACGGTTTATAAGCAACTTAAATAATGCTCGTCCCTTTTTCGCCCCTGACCGTTTACTCCGGGAACCGTCGCATGGACCTGAAACACATCCGCACCTTTGCCGCCGTTGCCCGCGAAGGCAACCTGACCCGCGCGGCCGAGCATCTGCACCTGACCCAGCCCGCGCTCAGCCTGCAGCTGAAGAACTTCCAGGAATCGCTGGACTTGACCTTGTTCTCGCGCACGGCGCAAGGCCTGGCGCCCAACGCCGACGGCCGCGCGCTGCTGCCCTCGGCGCAACGCATCCTGGACGCGCTCGACGACTTCCAGCGCGCCCTTGGCGCCCTGCGCGACACGGTGCAGGGCAATCTGCGCATCGGCACCATCCTCGATCCGGAGTTCCTGCGCCTGGGCGCCACGCTGCAGTACCTGGTCGAGCACTATCCCAAGATCCGCCCCACCCTGCGCCACGGCATGTCCGGATCGGTGGCGAAACAGGTGCGCGCGGGCGAACTGGACGTGGGCTTTGCGCTCGGCCCGCAAGGGCGCGACGCGGCGCCCGCCGGGCTCGAAGCGCTGCCGCTCGCCTCCTTCGCCTATTTTGTCGTGGCCCCCAAGGGCTGGGGCGCGCAGGTGGCCGGCCGCGACTGGGCCGCGATCGCCGCCCTGCCCTGGATCTGGACGCCGCCGGACTCGGTCCATCACCGGCTGCTGTCGGAAAAATTCGACACGCTGGGCATTGCGCCCAACGCCGTGGCCGAGGTGGACCAGGAAGCTTCGATGCTGGACCTGGTGCGCTCGGGCGTGGGCCTGTCGCTGGCGCGCGACTCCATCGCGCTGCGCGAGTCCCAGGCCAGCGGGCTGGTGCTGGTCAAGGGCCTGGCGATCCAGGCCGAACTCGCCTTCATCACCCAGGCCTCCCGCCGCGAGGATCCCCTGGTCGCCGCTGCCTTCGCCGCCGTTCAGGCGGCGTTTGCCTAGACCGATACGCCGCGCCAAACAGGTGCGGCGGCGCACAGGAATATGCACCGCATTGATGCACGCAGGCTGCTGCGGCGCGACGCGCGACGCGGCCGCCAACAGCCTTCCTGAGGCCGCTTTCCCTATGAAGCTCCCGGCGCGCCGGCTCGCGCCGATGACCGCCGGCATCCCTGGCATGGACTTTGCTTGATGGTTCATGCGCGGGCCGCAAGGCCAGCGAGACAACCAGAGCAGTAACGGCAATGGCGCCCCGACCGCAAGGTCCAGGGCGCCTTTGCGTTTTCTGAAACCCGAATACCCAAGCCCACGGGGACATCCCATGAAAGTAGCGGCCTCATCCGATTCTCTGCAGACCCTCGTCGTCATCGGCAACGGCATGGTGGGCCACCATTGCGTCGAGCAACTCATCGCCGGCGGCGCGCTTGCGCGCTACCGCATCCACGTCTACGGCGAGGAAAGCCGCCGCGCCTACGACCGCGTGCACCTGTCCGAATACCTGAACGGGCGCGACGCGGAATCGATGGCGCTGGGCGCTGCCGCGCTGTATGAACAGGAAGGCGTGACCCTGCACCTGGGCGCGCCCGTGCTGGAGATCGACCGCCGCCGGCGCGAGGTCGTGACCGCGCGCGGCCGTAGCGCCTACGACAAGCTGATACTTGCCACGGGCTCCTACCCCTTCGTGCCACCGATCTCGGGCGCGGAAGGCAGATCGCGCCTGGTGTACCGCACGCTCGACGACCTGGACCTGATCCGCGAGGCCGCGCACGGCGCGCGCCGTGGCGTGGTGGTGGGCGGCGGCCTGCTGGGGCTGGAAGCCGCCCATGCGCTGAAGTCGCTGAAGCTGGAGGCGCACGTGGTCGAATTCGCGCCGCGCCTGATGCCGGTGCAGTTGGACGAGCAAGGCGGCGCGGCGCTCAAGGCGCGCATCGAGGCGCTGGGCGTGGGGGTGCACCTGTCGCGCGCCACCCAGGACATCAAGCCCGGCATGCAGTACCGCTACCGCATGCGCTTTGCCGAGGGCGCGCCGCTGGAGACCGACCTGATCGTGTTCTCCGCCGGCATCCGGCCGCAGGTCGCGCTGGCGCGCAAGGCCGGGCTGACGCTGGCCGAGCGCGGCGGCGTGGCCATCGACGACCAGTGCCGCAGCAGCGACGAACATATCTACGCCATCGGCGAATGCGCGGCCTGGAACGGCAGCGTGTTCGGGCTGGTGGCGCCCGGCTACCAAATGGCGCGCACGGTGGCGGCGGCGCTTTGCGCCAACGGCGAGCAGACATTCAGCGGCGCCGACATGTCCACCAAGCTCAAGCTGCTGGGCGTGGACGTGGGTTCGATCGGCGACGCCCACGGCGCCACGCCCGGCGCACGCAGCTACCGCTACATCGACGAAGCCGGCGCCGGCTACCGCCGCCTGGTGGTGTCGGCCGACGGCAAGCGCGTGCTGGGCGCGGTGCTGGTGGGCGACAACAGCTATTACGACACGCTGCTGCAATACGTGCAGAACGGCATCGCGCCGCCGGCAGACCCGGCCAGCCTGATCCTGCCGCAGGGCCAGGGCGCGCCGCTCCTGGGCGTGGATGCGCTGCCCGCCGCCGCCACCATCTGTTCCTGCCACAACGTGAGCAAGGGCGCGGTCTGCGCCGCGATCGACGGCGGCTGTGCCGACCTAGCCGCGGTCAAGGGCTGCACCAAGGCGGCTTCCGGCTGCGGCGGCTGCGCCAGCCTGCTCAAGCAAGTGGTCGAACACGAGCTGGCCAGCCGCGGGGTCGCCGTGGACAAGAGCCTGTGCGAGCACTTCCCCCACACCCGCCAGGAACTCTACGCCATCGTGCGCGTCAACGGCATCGAATCCTTCGAGCAACTCCTGGCCAGCCACGGACGCGGACAGCAGGGCTGCGACATCTGCAAGCCCGCCGTGGGCTCCATCCTGGCCTCTTGCTGGAACCGCCCGATCCAGGATCCCCACCTGGTCCCGCTGCAGGACACCAACGACACCTTCATGGCGAACATGCAGAAGAACGGCACCTACTCGGTGGTGCCGCGCATACCCGCGGGCGAGATCACGCCCGACGGCCTGATCGCCATCGGCGCGGTCGCCAAGAAGTACCGGCTCTACACCAAGATCACCGGCGGCCAGCGCATCGACCTGTTCGGCGCGCAACTGCATGAACTGCCGGACATCTGGGCGGAACTGATCGCCGCCGGCTTCGAGACCGGCCATGCCTACGGCAAGTCCACCCGCACGGTGAAGTCCTGCGTGGGCAGCACCTGGTGCCGCTACGGCGTGCAGGACAGCGTCAAGATGGCGCTGGACATCGAACACCGCTACAAGGGCCTGCGCTCGCCGCACAAGCTGAAGTTCGCTGTCTCCGGCTGCACCCGCGAATGCGCCGAAGCGCAGAGCAAGGACATCGGCGTCATCGCCACCGAAAACGGCTGGAACCTCTACGTCTGCGGCAACGGCGGCATGCGCCCGCGCCACGCCGAACTGTTCGCCACCGACCTGGACGACGCCGCCCTCATCCGCACCATAGACCGCCTGCTGATGTTCTACATCCGCACCGCCGACAAGCTGCAGCGCACCTCGGTCTGGCGCGAATCGCTGGAAGGCGGCCTGGACTATCTGAAGCAGGTGGTGCTGGAAGACAGCCTGGGCCTGTGCGCGGAGCTGGAAGCGCAGATGCAGCTGGTGGTCGACCGCTACGAATGCGAATGGGCCAACGCGCTGAACGACCCGGAAAAACTCAGGCGCTTCCGCACCTTCGTCAACGATCGCGGCGCCGACCCCGACATCCAGTTCGTGCAGGAGCGCGGCCAGCCCCGGCCCGCTCCCGCGCGCGTCGTCGCCATCGCCGAGGAGATTGCCTGATGGACGCCCTGATCCGCGAACCCCAAGACTGGCGGCCGGTATGTCGGCGCCAGGATCTGGTGCCCAATTCCGGCGTGGTGGCGCTGGTGGATGGCGCGCAGATCGCCCTGTTCTACGTGCCGCAAGCCGCCGGCGACGGCGTCTACGCCATGGAGAACCGCGACCCCAAGTCCGGCGCCAACGTCATCGGCCGCGGCATCGTCGGCCACGTGGGCGGCGAACTCGTCGTGGCCTCGCCGCTCTACAAGCAGCACTTCCGGCTCGCCGACGGCGCCTGCGTGCAGTACCCGGAACAGCGGCTGCGGACCTGGCGCGCGCGCTTGAACGGCGATGCGGTGGAGATCGCCTGAGACGCGCCGCCGCCGGCTCAGCCCAGCCCGATGCGCCGGGCGCCCGCCCGGAACAGCGCCTCGGCCTCTGCGGCCAGGCGGAAGGCCGCCAGGAAGTCGTCCACGCGGTACGAAGGATGCGTCTTGCGGATCGCGGCCAGCAGACCGGAGGTTTCGTCGTCCTTGCCCGCTATCGCCAGGCAGCAGGCCGCGATCGCCATAATGTGCACGTGGGCGTTGGGGCGGGCCGCCGCCTTCAGCGCCCAGCCGGCGGCTTCCTCGAACCGGCCCAGGCGCACCAGCGCCAGCGCGCGCACGGCCAGCATGCCGAACAGCAGCGGGTCGTAGGGGCTGAGGTCGCGCGAATGGTCAGACGAGCCTATCGCCGCCTCGGCGTCGCCCGACTGGCAATTGACGAAGCCCAGGGTGTAATGCGCCAGGGCGAAATTGGGACTCAGGTCCACGGCGCGCGCCAGCTCGGCCAAGGACTGGTCCTGGTTGCCGCGCAACCATAGCGCCCGCCCCATGGCCCAGTGCGCGGCCGGGTCGCGGTCATCGGCGATCAGGCCCTGGCCGGCGGCCTCGAACGCCAGGTCGATGGCCGGCGCCTGCTCGCCCCAACGCTGGAACGCGTCCTGCCAATGGGTGAACGACAGGCCCGCATAGGCCCGCGAGAACGTCGGGTCGAGCCGCAAGGCCGTCTCGAAGAAGTGCCGCGCCTGCTCGTTGTCGGCCCGGTTGAAGCGGTACATATGCCACAGGCCGCGGTGATGGGCCTGCCAGGCGTCCAGGGAGTTTGGCGGCCTCAGAATGGCGCGGTTGCGCTCGGCGGCCTCGATTTCGAGGTCGATGGCGGCCACGATCCGGTTGCCGATCTCGTCCAGGGCCAGAAAGGCGTCATCCAGTTCCCGGTCGTAGACATCCGCCCACACGATGCGCGCGGTCCTGGATTCCACCAGTTCCACGCTCACGGCGATGCGCTGGTCCCGGCGCTGCAGCGACCCGCTCACGACATAGTCCACATTGAGCGTCCTGCCGGCCTCGTCCGGCCCCACGTTGCGCTGGTCCAGCGCGAAAACCGTGCCTTGGGCGATGACGAACAGGCTGCGCAGCTTGGCCAGCCGCGTGATGATGTCGTAGGCCAGGCCATCGGCCAGCCCGCCCCGCACACCGGTCTGCGCCGAACGGTCCGCGAACGGCATCACCGCGATCGAAGCACGGCCCGCGCGGTCCCGGGCGTCCGTGGACGGTCCATCGGACACCTCTACTGGCGCGGACTCCAGCCGCGGCGCCTGGCTGATGCTCCCCCTCAACGCCCGCCACGCGTCGCGCAAGGGCCGCCAGTCCAGCCCGTCCGCCTCGAAGGCGCGCACCGCCGCGGCCAGATGCTCCTCGCCTTCGCGCCATTGGCCGCGCCGCGCCAGCAAGCCCAGCAGCATCTCGTGCGCGCGCCGGTCGAACGGGACCAGCTGCAGCCACTTGTCCAGGCAGGCGCAGGTCTCGTCCGACGCCGCCGGAAGATTGGCCGCCAGATGCTCCAGGACCGCGGCATGGCAAGCCCTCAAACGCCGGCGTTGCGCGGTCAGCCAGTTGTTGAAAAAGGGGTTGCGGTCGATCTCCAGCCCCTCGAGGAAATCACCCACGAACAGCGCGGCCAGCGCTTGCAGCCGTCCGCAGTCCAGCTGGGCGATGCCCTGCTGCATCGCACTGCCGATTTCGATGGCGTCGACATGGCAGCCGGCCAGGTCCAGCCTGACCGTGTCCTGCGCCGTCTCCACCCTGCGCCGGCCGGGCTCGTCCAGTAGCGCGCGAGCCTTGCTGAGGCACCAGCGCAGTTCGCCGCGCGGATCGTTCGGAATGTCCCACAGCAGCTCGCACAGATGCGCGCGCTGCACGGGATGCGGCGCAAGCGCCAGATAGGCGATGAGCGCGCGCAGCTTGCGCGATGGCGGCAGCGCCAGGGCGGCGCCCGCCCGGCGGATCGCCATGGGTCCGAGCAGGCGCAGCCGGACCTCGCCGCCGGGGACGGAACCGGCCGGCGGCGCGGGGCCGGCCGAACCCTCGGCCGATTCCACGCCGGCTACCACGCCCGCCTCCATGGCCGGCTCTTAACTTGGATTCCGGGAGGCACGGTACGCGCAAGCCTGCGCGGCGCCGGTTGCGACTCCCCGGCAGGCCGGTATCGCGCGCTGCCGCATACACAGAGCCTTAACGGAGACAGACCATGTCCATTTCCTCCCTCGCCACCAGCCCCGTGCGCGATTCCGCGCAGCCCGACCTGGCCGCCTTGAAGACACGCCAGCAGGGCACCTGGGCTTCCGGCGACTATGCCGTCGTCGGCACCACGCTGCAGATCGTAGGAGAACAGCTGTGCGAATCGCTGGATGTCCGCGCCGGACAGAAGGTGCTCGATGTGGCCGCCGGCAACGGCAATGCCTCGCTCGCCGCCGCTCGCCGCTGGTGCGACGTGGTCTCGACCGACTACGTGCCCGCGCTGCTGGGACGCGGCCGCGAACGCGCCGCCGCCGAACACTTGAAGATCGAATTCCAGGAGGCCGATGCCGAAGCCCTGCCGTTCCCGGATGGCGGATTCGACGCGGTCGTCTCGACCTTCGGCGTGATGTTCACGCCCGACCAGGACAAAGCGGCAGCCGAAATGGTGCGCGTGTGCCGGCCCGGCGGCAAGATCGGCCTGGCCAACTGGACCCCAGACGGCTTCATCGGCCAGGTCTTCAAGACCATCGGCAAGCATCTGCCGCCGCCTGCCGGGGTCAAGTCGCCCGCCCTGTGGGGCACCCCCGCGCGCATCGAGGAAATGTTCGGCCCGCACGCATCCTCGATCAAGGCCGAGCCGCGCAACTTCGTGTTCCGCTATCGCTCGCCCGAGCACTGGCTGCAAGTCTTCAAGACCTACTACGGCCCCTTGCTCAAGGCATTTGGCGCGCTGGATTCGGCAGCGCAGGCCGCGCTGACCAGCGATCTCATAGTGCAGATAGACCGGTTCAATCGCTCTGGCGATGCCGCGATGGTCGTACCCAGTGAATATCTGGAAATCGTGGTGACCCGCCGGTGACCGAGCTTTGAAGCCAGCCTTCGGACAGTCCGGGCCATCCACGCGGATAGCGGACACGAAATGAGCCATGGCGCAACGCCTTCACGGCCGTCCGCTGAATGGCCCGGGCGGCCGATGTTGAGCAACCCTACGAAGAGGTAGGCAATGGCGTGCCGGCCATTGCCGGACGGGGTGCGAGCCCTTATGCGGAATCATACGCCCGCCATGGCTCGCGCGCCGCTATAGCGCCGAGGCCAGCGCGTACTCCATATAGAGCTGCCGCAGTTCCCGGCAAACGGGTCCGGGCCGGCCCGCGCCGACGGGCTGGCCGTCCAGGTCGATCACCGGCAGCACGAAATGCAACGCGGACGTCAGCACCAGCTCGCAAGCGTGCCGGCACTCGTCCAGCGTGAACTTGCGCTCCTCCACCGCCACCCCGCGCTTGGCGGCCAGCGCCAACACCGCCGCGCGCGTGCAGCCGGGCAGTATCTCGCGCGACAAGGGACGCACCACGATCCGCCCTTGCGCGTCGACCAGCAGCGCGCTCGACGAGGAGCCCTCCGTCACCACGCCGTCGGCATCGACCATCAGCGCCTCGAACGCGCCCGCGGCCTGTGCGGCCTGCTTGGCCAGCACCTGAGCGATCAGCGACACGCTCTTGATGTCGCGCCGCTGCCAGCGCATATCCGGCACGCTCGCCACCCGCACCCCGGATTCCGCCAACGGATTCACGCGCAGAGACTTCTCGCTGACGTACATCATCACGGTGGGCTCGACGTCGGCGGGAAAGGCGAAGTCGCGCTTGCTGTCCGTGCCGCGCGTCACCTGCACGTAGACCGACCCTTCGCGCAGGCCGTTGCGCAGCACCAGCTCGCGGCAATGCGCCAGCAACGTGTCGCGCGGCAGCGGATTGCGGATGCCGACCTCGGCCAGGCTGCGCGCCAGACGGGCGGCGTGCCGCTCGAACTCCAGCAGCAGGCCGTCGATCACCGCGATCACTTCATAGACGCCGTCGCCGAATAGAAAGCCCCGGTCCAGCGCCGGGATGACGGCCTGTTCGGCCGGAACAAGACTGCCGTTGATATGGAAAATGGAGGACATGGAAGTTCTTGTGGGTAAGGAAAATCAGTGGCTGATGATGCGGGACAGGAAAGCGCGCGAGCGCGCCGACGCGGCGTTGCCGAAGAACGCCTCGGCGCTGGCGTCGTCGACGATCTCGCCGGACTCCATGAACACGACGCGGTCGGCGACGCGGCGCGCGAATCCCATTTCATGCGTGACGACCATCATGGTCATGCCGTCGCGCGCCAACCCCGTCATCACGTCCAGCACTTCGCCGATCATTTCCGGATCCAGCGCCGAGGTCGGTTCGTCGAACAGCATCACCACCGGGTCCATGGCCAACGCCCGCGCAATCGCGACCCGCTGCTGCTGCCCGCCGGAAAGCTGACCTGGGTGCTTGCCGCCATGTGCCGCCACGCCGACGCGCTCCAGCAGCGCCGCCGCCTTCTCCAGCGCCTGCGCGCGGCTGCGGCCCAGCACGCTGACCTGCCCCAGGCAGACGTTCTCCAGCACCGTCAGATGCGGGAACAGCTCGAAATGCTGGAACACCATGCCGACGCGGGCGCGCAGCTTGGGCAGGTCCGTGCCGGGCGCGCCAACGTCGGTGCCGTCCACCACGATGCGGCCCGCATCGAAAGGTTCCAGCCGGTTCACGCATTTGATCAGCGTGGACTTGCCCGATCCGGACGGCCCGCAGACCACCACGACCTCGCCGCGCCGCACGCGCAGCGAGCATTGCTTGAGCACCGGCAGATCGCCGTAGCGCTTGCCGACCTGTTCGATCTCGATCATGTATGTAGACTCCTCATGGAAACAGCTTCAAGCCCCGATCCGGGCGCGCAGCGCCCGCACGCCGCGCGATGCGGTGAACGAGATCACGAAAAACACCAGCGCCACCAGCATGTACATTTCGACCAGGCGGTTGTCGCGCTGCGCGATCTTGGTCGCCGCGCCAAGGAAATCGGTCAGCGACAGGACATAGACCAGAGCCGTTTCCTGGAAGATGACGATCACCTGGGTCAGCAGCACCGGCAGCATGTTGCGAAACGCCTGCGGCAGGATCACCTTGCGCAACACCTGCCCGTGCGTCAGGCCCAGGGCGCTGCCCGCCGCATACTGGCCGTGCCCCACGCTGCCCACGCCCGCCCGGATGATCTCGGAGAAGTACGCGGCCTCGAACAGGATGAAGGTAATGAAGGCCGACCCCATGGCGCCCAGCACAATGGGCCGCTCAGCCCCCGTGACCGCCTGCAGCGCATAGGGCAGGATGAAATAGATCAGGAAGATCACCAGCACCAGCGGCAGCGAGCGGAACAGGTTCACATACACCGTCGCGGGCCACGCCAGCAGGCGGCCGCCGTAGAGCCGCGCAATCGCCAACAAGGTGCCCAGCAGCAGGCCGCCCACGGTCGACGTGAAGGTCAGCAGCAACGTGAAGCGCAGGCCCGACAGGATCAGGTACGGCAGCGCGTCGACGATGGCTTGCAGGTCGAAATCCGTCATGCCTTGCCCCCCTTCGCGGCGCGCCCGCCAACGGCGCGGCCCGGAATGCGCAATTTGTATTCGAGCGCCCGCATCGCCACGATCACGATGAGGTTGAGCGCCAGGTAGGCCATGGTCGCGGTCAGGAAGGCCTCGAACACCTGGAACGAAAACTCCTGCATCGCGTGGGCCTGGGCGGTCAGTTCCGCCAGCCCGATGGTCAGCGCCACCGAGGTGTTCTTGATGGTGTTCAGGCAGTCCGACGTCATGGTGGGCAGGACCGTGCGCAGCGCGTTGGGCAACAGCACGTGCCAGTACAGCTGGGGCAAGGTCAGGCCCAGCGCCAGGCCCGCGTTGCGTTGCCCCTTGGGCAGGGCTTCGATCCCGGCGCGCAGCTGTTCGCCGATGCGCGCCGACATGTACATGCCGATGGCCAGCGCCGCCGTGTAGAAGGACGCGTCGGGCAACTGCTTGATCCAGTCTCCGGCCGCGGTAGGCAGCAGCTCCGGCAAGACGAAGTACCACAGGAACATCTGCACGATCAGCGGGATGTTCCGAAACACTTCCACATAGACGGCCCCCGCCGCGCGCACGCCGCGGTAAGGCAGCGTGCGCGCCACGCCGACCGCCAGGCCCAGCGCCAGCGCGATCAGCCAGGCCAGCGCCGCCGTCTTGGCCGTCACGCTCAACCCATCCAGCAGGGTCTGCAGATAGGATTGCCCGCCATCGGGCGACGGGGCGAACAGTACGCCCCAGTTCCATTGATATGCCATGCTTTTCTCGATGATCAGGCCGCGCGCGGCCGCGGCCCCCAGGCCGGCACCGCGCAGCGGCGTATTGCTTGGGGTCCTGAGCCTAGCGATAGGCGGCGGGATCGCCCGAATCGGTGGGCGTGGCGACCACGCGCTTGAGCGCCTCGCTCATCGCTACGTTCAGGTTGATGCCCTTGGGCGGCAGCGGGCTGCGGTACCAGCGGTCATACAGGGCCTGGAACTCGCCGCCGGCATAGAGGGCCTTGATGGCGTCGTCCACCAGCGCCTTGAACTGCGGATCGTCGCGGCGCAGCATGATGGCGTAGGGTTCGATCGACAGGGATTCGTCGGACACCTCGTAGCGGTCCGGCTGTTTGGCGTTGGCGATCAGGCCGTACAGCAGGATGTCGTCCATGACGAAGGCGGCGGCGCGGCCGGTCTCGACCATCAGAAAACCTTCCGCGTGTTCCTTCACGGGCACGATACGCATGCCCAGCCCGCGCTTTTCGTTCAGCTCGTTGATCTGGCGGATGTTCGCGGTCCCGGAGGTCGAGGCCACGACCTTGCCCTTCAGATCGTCGACGCTGCGCAACTTGGAAGACTTCTGGCTGAGGAATCGATTGCCGGTAACGAAGGTCGTGACCGAGAACGCCACCTGCTGCTGGCGGTCCAAGGTGTTGGAAGTCGAGGCGCATTCCAGGTCTATGGTGCCATTGCCCATCAGCGGAATGCGCGTGGCGGAGGTGACGGGCAGGTATTTCACCTGGATGTCACTGCGCTTCAGGCGGGTCTGCACCGCGCTGACGATGCGATTGCAGATATCGATGGAGTAGCCGACGGGCTTCTGGTTGCCGTCATAGTAGGAAAACGGAATCGAGGTCTCGCGATGGCCGATGGTGATCGCGCCGGTATCCGCGACCTTCTTCAGCGTGCCGTCCAGCTGCTGGGCCGCGGCGGGCCCCGCCATCGCGACCGTCAATGCCGCGATCAATGCCTTGATGGAAAGTGCCATGCTTTTCTCCTTGGGATTCATGTACTTATGGGGTGCTGCACAGGACTCGCGGCCGAGCGCGCCCGTCTCCCGGTCGTGGCGGGAGATGCGGACGCGGCCAGTCAACGTTGGGTATAAAGGTTGAACACGCGCTCCACCGGCTCCTGGGCCGGCCCCTGGCGGCGCGCATACATGCAGATCTGCATCGGAATGACGCAACGCCTGTCCTTGATCGCGACGATCTCTCCAGCGTCCACCGACACCCGGGCGCTGGACTCGGGCAGCCAGGCCAGCCCGACGCCGGCGCTGACCAGCGTGCGGGCGCCATCGACGAAATCGGTTTCGCAGACGCGCTGCAGGACGGGCCGCTGCAGCAGGTCGCCGCAAGACAGGTCGACCAGGCGCCGGAAATAGGCGCCCTGGGCATGCGACACATAGGGATAGCGCGCCTGGGAATCGGCGGCGTACAGCGCCGTCTCGTCCACCGGCATGGCAGCGGGGCGGAACAGGCGCAGGAAGTCGGGCTCCATGCCGGTCCGCATATAGGCTTGCGGGTCCAGCTGTATGTCTTCGGCGGCGTGGCGAAAGCACACCAGCAGGTCCACCACGCCGGCCGCCAGCCACTCGACCGAATCGTGCACATTGCCCACATGCAGGCGCAACGACTCGACCCCGCCCGCTTCCTTCCAACGGACGCACCAGCCGGGGAAATGCGAGGTCGCCAGGCAATGCGGCATGGCGACCCTGAGGACCGCGCCGTCATGGCCGGTGACCCCGGCCTCGCCGCGCGCATCCACCACCTTGCGCACGATCTCGGCGGCGTTGGAACGGAATTGCTCGCCCGCCGCCGTCAGCCGCAAGGGAAAGCAGCCGCGGTCGATCAGCGCGGCGCCCGCCCAGGTTTCCAGCGACTGGATGCGCCGGCTGAACGCCGACTGCGACACGTGCCGCAGTTCGGCCGCCGTGGTGAACTGCCCGCATTCCGCCAGGGTCAGGAAATCCTGGAACCAACGTAGATCCATTGCAACCGCCGCGCCGTCAGAGTGAATGCGAGGCAGTATAGGGACCGCGCCCGGGGGTCTCATGCATAGTTTGCATAACGCCCTTGCAGTCAGGGTTACTCCCGACTTTTCCGCCTAAGGCAGATTCTCCCGGAAGATCACCTGGCTGCGCGCCAGCTCCACGCCGTTCATCGGGCTGCGCCTGTCGCGCAGGTTGCAGAAGATGCGCACGCAGCTCATCAGCGCTTCCATCGGGCTTTGCGTGATGACCGCGTCCATGGTGCCGTCGATCAGCAGCGCGCGGGTGTCGGGCGTGAGGCCGTGGCCGATGAAGACGACCCGGTGCTGCTGCCCGGCTTCCTTCAGCGCGCGCGCCACGCCGTCGGAGGCGCCGCCGATGTTGTAGATGCCGGCCAGTTGCGGGTATTGCTCCAGCAGCTGGCGGGTCTGCTCGTAGTTGCGCTGGGCGTCGTCGTAGCCTTCGCGCAGGTCCACCACCTGCATGGCCTGGAACTGTTCGGCGTACAGCTGCAGAAAGCCGCCTTCGCGCTCTTCGTGGGCGCGGTAGTGGCGCGACCCGGCGATCAGCGCCACGTGCGCCGCACGCGAGCCGATGAAGCGGGCGATCAGATAGCCCGCGGTGCGGCCGGCGGCGCGGTTGTCCAGGCCCACATAGGCCACGCGGGCGCTGTTGGCCAGGTCGGAGATCAGCGTCACCGCAGGCACGCCCTGCTGCGCCAGCAGGTTGACGGCCTCGCGCACCGCCGGGTGCTCCAGCGCCATGAACGCGATGCCGTCGGCGCGCTTGCCGTGCTTGGCCAGGGCCTGGGCGAGCGCGTCCGGATTGAAACTCTCCACGTACTCGACCTGGCACCTGGCGTTGAGCGGCCCGAAGTGCTCCTGCGCATAGCTGACGGTGTCGCCCAGCATGCGCAGGTAGCGGTTGCTGCCGCGCGGCAGCAGGAACACCAGCCGCAAGGGTTCGGGCGCGGCGGCCGCGCGGACCTCCTGTTCCGGCAGATAGTCCAGTTCGATGGCCGCCTTGAAGACTTTCTGGGCGGTGCTAGCGCGCACGCCCGGCCTGCGGTTCAGGACCCGGTCGGCCGTGGCGGTGGACACTCCGGCGCGTTCCGCCACATCGGCCAGGCGCGCCAGCTTGCGTTCGGGAGGCGTTCGATTCACATCAAAATCCATCATTAAACCGGTTTGACGATGTTGGCGCCGATTCACTATCGTCCAGTCTGCCGCATGGTAATGGCGCTGTTGTGGCACATCAAAAAACATCATAACCAAGATTATGGAGACAAGCATGAAGCTGCTGACACGCCGTAGCGCCCTGCGCCGCCTTTGCGCGGTTCCCGCCGTCGCCCTGACCTCGGGCTTTCCGCTGATCGCCCGCGCGGCCGACTACACCCTCAAGTACGGCAACAACCTGCCGGTCACGCATCCGCTGAACATCCGCGCCCAGGAAGCCGCCGAACGCATCCTCAAGGAAAGCAACGGCCGCGTGGACATCAAGATCTTCCCGAACAACCAGTTGGGCGGGGACACCGACATGCTGGCGCAGGTGCGCTCGGGCGGCATCGACTTCTTCACGCCGTCCGCGCTGGTCATCGCGACCCTGGTGCCGGTGGCGGCGATCAACGCCGTGGGCTTCGCCTTCAAGGACTACGGCCAGGTCTGGAGCGCCATGGACGGCGCGCTCGGCGCGCATGTGCGGGCGGCCATCGCGCAGCGCCGCCTCTACGCCTTCGAAAAGATGTGGGACAACGGCTTTCGCCAGACCACCAGCAGCAAGGCGCCGGTCAAGTCGGCCGCCGACATGGAGGGCCTGAAGATCCGCGTGCCGGTCAGCTCGCTGCCGATCTCCATGTTCAAGGGCCTGGGCGCCGCCCCCGCCAGCCTGCAGTTCAGCGAGGTCTATTCCTCGCTGCAGACCAAGGTGGTGGACGCGCAGGAAAACCCCCTGCCCATCATCCAGGTGGCCAAGCTGTACGAAGTGCAGAAGTACTGCTCGCTGACCAACCACATCTGGGACGGCTACTGGTTCATCGCCAACGGCCGCATGTGGGAAGGCCTGCCGCAGGACCTGAAGACGGTGGTGGCGCGCGGCATCAACGAGGCCGGTCTGGCCCAGCGCGAAGACATCAAGAAGCTCAACGCCTCGGTGCAGTCGGACCTGGAGGGCCGGGGCCTGCTGTTCAACCAGCCGTCGGCCGACAGCTTCCGCGAACAACTGCGCGCCGCCGGCTTCTACAAGGAATGGCAGGGCCGCTTCGGCAACGAGGCCTGGACCCTGCTGGAGCAGGCCGTCGGCACGCTGGCCTGAGGAAGCGCCATGTCTTCCCTGTCCGCTCCCCACGCCGCGCCGCAGGCGCTGCCGGCCCATCCTCTGCGCCGCGCCGCCGGCGCGCTCGACGCGCTGCTGGGCAGCGTGGTCGAACACGTGGCCGCCGCCATCGTGCTGATCGAGATCGCCGTGCTGTTCGCGGGCGTGGTAGCGCGCTATGCCTTCCACAGCCCGCTGGTCTGGTCGGACGAGCTGGCGTCCATCCTGTTCCTGTGGCTGTCGATGCTGGGTGCGGTGGTCGCCCTGCGGCGCGGCGAACACATGCGGATGACGGCGCTGGTCAACAATGTCAGCCCGGCGCGCTGCGCCCAGCTGGAAACGCTGGCGCTGGCCGCGTCGCTGGCCTTCCTGGCGCTGATCCTGGCGCCCGCCGTGGAATACGCGCATGAAGAACACTTCATCATCACGCCCGCGCTGGAGCTGAGCAATGCCTGGCGCGCCGCCGCGATTCCGGTGGGCATGGGACTGATGGCGGTGGTGGCGCTGCTGCGCCTCTTGCGCACGCAGACCGCGCCGCAGATGCTGGCGGCGCTGGCCGGAGCCGCGGCGGTCGTCGCGCTGTTCTGGGTGGCGCAGCCGCTCTTTGCCACGCTGGGCAAGCTGAATCTGCTGATCTACTTCGTGGGCATCGTGGCCGCCACGGTGTTCTCGGGCGTGCCCATCGCGTTCTCGTTCGCGCTGGCCACCTTCTCCTATCTGGCCCTGACCACCAACACCCCGATGGTGGTGATGGTGGGCCGGCTGGACGAAGGCATGTCGCACCTGATGCTGCTGGCGGTGCCGCTCTTCATCTTCCTGGGCTCGCTGATCGAGATGACCGGCATGGCGCGCGCCATGATCCAGTTCCTGGCCAGCCTGCTGGGACACGTGCGCGGCGGGCTGTCCTATGTGCTGATCGGCGCCATGTACCTGGTGTCCGGCATATCGGGCTCCAAGATCGCCGACATGGCGGCCATCGCACCCGTGCTGTTCCCGGAAATGCAGAAGCGCGGCGCCAAGCCCGGCGACCTGGTGGCGCTGCTGTCGGCGACCGGCGCGCAGACCGAAACCATTCCGCCGTCGATCGTGCTCATCACCATCGGCTCGGTGACGGGCGTGTCCATCGCCGCGCTCTTCACGGGCGGGCTGCTGCCGGCCGTGGTGCTGGGCCTGGCGCTGTGCTCGGTGGTGTGGTGGCGCTACCGCAAGGAAGACCTGAGCCTGGCGCAACGCTTCAGCGCCCGCGAGATCGGACGCTTCTTCGTCATCGCCCTGCCCGCCGTGGCCCTGCCCTTCGTGATCCGCGCCGCGGTGGTCGAAGGCGTGGC
The DNA here is from genome assembly GCA_032153965.1 of Achromobacter sp. GTDB lineage: Bacteria > Pseudomonadota > Gammaproteobacteria > Burkholderiales > Burkholderiaceae_B > Achromobacter. Next base: position 17,762 of record JALDYL010000009.1, read on the forward strand.
CACCGCCACCGAGGTCTCGACCATCGGCATCGTGTATTCGGCGGTGGTCGGTCTGCTGATCTACCGGCGCTTCGACTGGGCCCGGTTGAAGCCCATGCTGATCGAGACCGCCTCGCTGTCCGGCGCCATCATGCTGATCGTGGGCTGCGCCACGGCCATGGCCTGGGCGCTGACGCAGTCCGGCTTCTCGGGCGACCTGGCGCAGTTGATGGCCGACATGCCCGGTGGCAGCTACGGTTTCCTGGCGGTGTCCATCGTGGCCTTCATCATCCTGGGCAGCGTGCTGGAAGGCATACCCGCCATCGTGCTGTTCGGCCCGCTGCTGTTCCCGATCGCGGTGCAGGCCGGCGTGCATGAAGTGCATTACGCCATGGTCGTGATCTTCGCCATGGGCATCGGCCTGTTCGCGCCGCCCTTCGGCGTGGGCTACTACGGCGCCTGCGCCATCAGCCGCGTCGATCCCAACGAGGGCATCGGCCCCATCTGGGGCTACGTCGCGGCGCTGCTGATCGGGCTGATCGTCGTGGCCGCCTTCCCCTGGTTCTCCATCGGCTTCCTGTGACTTGACGCGGCCCGCGCGTGAATTCGCGCCGGGCCGCCTCCCCTTCCGTCTCCCTCTTTATAAAGATCCATCATGAGTCGTTTTCTGGGCGAAATCCGCCAACTCGGTTATGTGGTGCACGACATCGAAGCCGCCATGGACTACTGGAGCGCCACGCTGGGCGTCGGCCCCTGGTACTACAACCCGCGCGTGCCCATCGTGAACTATCAGTACGACGGCGCTAGCCACCAGCCGCACAACTCGGTGGCGCTGGCCAACTCCGGCTTCGTGCAGGTCGAACTGATCCAGACCCGCAACGACGTGCCCTCCATGTACCGCGACTTCCTGCAGGCCGGCCGCACCGGGCTGCAGCACGTGGCCTACTGGACCGAAAGCTACGACGCCGACCTGGAGCGCCTGCTGGCCCAGGGCTTCAAGCCCAAGATGAGCGGCGAAGTGGGCGAGAAAGGCCGCTTCATCTACTTCGACACCGAATACCACCCCGGCACCGTGATCGAGCTCTCCGAAGTCGCCGGTCCCAAGGGCCGCCTGTTCGACCTGATCCGCGACAGCGCCCGGGATTGGGACGGCAAGGGCCCCGTGCGCCCCTTCCCCGACCTGAACCGGATCTGATCCCCCTACCCGCCACCGCCGCCATGAATTCCCAATCGTTTACCGCCACCTACCTGATCGAAACCCCGCTGGACCCCGCAAAGGTCGCGGAGGTCATGGCCGGCGAGCAATCCTGCGGCACCTTCACGCGGGTGCAGGGCGAAACCGACGAGCTGCGCGCCCGCGCGCGAGCGCGCATCGAGTCCATCGAGCCCCTGGAATCCGCGTCCGCGCCCAGCCTGCCCAACGCCTGGCTGGCGCGGCAGCCTGGCGGCATGCCCGGCCGCTACCAACGCGCCCGGGTGCGCATCGCCTTTCCCGTCGCCAACGTCGGCGCCAACCTGCCGACGCTGGCCGCCACGGTCGGCGGCAATCTGTACGACCTGGGCGAAGCCACCGGGCTGCGCCTGGAAAGCATGGAGCTGCCGGCCAATTACCGCGCCCAGTTCGACATGCCGCGCGCGGGCATCGCCGGCACGCGGCAGCTGACCGGCGTGGCGCGAGGTCCGCTGGTGGGCACCATCATCAAGCCCAACGTGGGACTATCGCCCGAGCAGACCGCGCATCTGGCGGCCCAGCTGTGCGCCGCGGGCGTCGACTTCATCAAGGACGACGAAGTCTGCGCCAACCCTGCCCACGCGCCGCTGGCGCAACGCGTCGCCGCGGTCATGGCGGTGGTGCGCGCGCACCGCGAACGCACCGGGCGGCAGGTCATGGTGGCGTTCAACATCAGCGACGAGACCGACGCCATGCGCCGCCACGCCGACCTGATCGAACGCGAAGGCGGCACCTGCGTCATGGCCAGCCTGAACCATTGCGGCTACTCGGCCATCCAGACCCTGCGCCGCAGCACCCCGCTGGCGCTGCACGGCCACCGCAACGGCTATGGCGCGCTGTCGCGCCACCCCATGCTAGGCGTAGGTTTCCAGGCCTACCAGACGTTGTGGCGGCTGGCCGGCGTGGACCATATGCACGTACACGGCCTACAGGGCAAGTTCGCCCAGGAAGACGCCGAAGTCGTCGAGTCCGCGCGCGACTGCCTGGCTTCGCTGACCCTCGGGATCGATGACCCCGTCATGCCTGCGTTCTCGTCCGGCCAATGGGCCGGCACCGTGCCCGCCACCTGGGCCGCCGTGCGCAGCGACGACCTGCTGTTCATGTCCGGCGGCGGCATCCTGGCGCACCCGGACGGCCCCGCCGCCGGCGTGCTCAGCATCCGCCAGGCCTGGCAGGCCATGCGCGACGGCGAGCGCCTGGAAGACTACGCGCGCAACGCGCCGGAACTGCGCCGCGCCATCGAATTTTTCGGCGCACGCGCATGAGCGCAGTGGCGCAAGAAGCAACCCGGCCGCGGCTGGGCTGGTATGGCGACGACTTCACCGGCGCCACCGACACCCTGGCCGAAACCGCGCGCGCCGGCCTGCGCAGCCTGCTGTTCCTGGGCGTGCCCACGCGGGAACAGCTGCGCCGCGCCGGACCGCTGGACGCCATCGGCATCGCGGGCGCTGCGCGCGGCATGGCGCCCGCCGACATGCAGGCCGAGCTGCGCGCCGTGGGCCGCTACATGGCGGGCGCGGGCGTGCGCGTGCTGCACTATAAGTGCTGCTCCACCTTCGACAGCGCGCCGCATGTGGGCAGCATCGGCGCCGCCGTGCGCGAGCTGCGCCGCCACATGCCCAATCCGCTGGTGCCCATCGTCGGCGGGCAGCCCAGCATCGGCCGCTATTGCAGCTTCGCCCAGCTGTTCGCGCGCGCGGGCTCCGCGCCCGAGATCCATCGCATCGACCGTCATCCGGTCATGAGCGCGCATCCCGTCACCCCCATGCACGAGGCCGACCTGCGCCTGCACCTGGCGGCGCAAGGCCTGGCGGACATCCGCTCCCTGCCGCACACGGCCTACCCGCGCCTGCGGCGGGCGGCGGATGCGCCGCTGCTGGACGACTGGCTGGACCAGGTCATCGAGAGCAGCGACGGACCGTTGCTGCTGGACCTGGTCGACGAGGAACAGCTTCCCATCATCGGCCGCCTCATATGGCGCGCGGCGACCTGCCTGCCCCTGCTGGCGGTCGGCCCCAGCAGCGTGCAGCAGGCGCTGGCCCGCGCCATGCCGGGCGGCAGCCCCAGCGCCACGGCCACGCCGCTGCCAGCCGCCTCGGGCCCCGTTCTGGTCGTGGCCGGCAGCCTGTCTCCCGTCACCGCCAGGCAGATCGCGGCATGCCGGCAATACCAGCGGCAGCCGCTGCAAGCGGAACGGCTCCTGAGGGATCCGGCCTATGCCGCGCAACAGGCGCAGCTAGCCGCGGCCGCGCTGGCGCAGGGGCGCAATGTGCTGGCGCACACCGACCGGCCCGCCCAGCCGCTCACCGCGCCTCAGACGGCAGCGACCGCCCGCGCCACCGGACAACTGGTGGCGGACATCGTGCGCGCCAGCGCGCAGGCAGGCGCCCCTTTGTCGCGCATCGGCATCGCCGGCGGCGACACCTCCAGCCAGGCCACCCTGGCCCTGGACGTCTGGGGCCTGGCGTTCCGCTGCGTGCTGGCGCCCGGCGTGACGGTCAGCCTGACGCGCAGTGACGACCCGCTGACCGACGGCATCGAGCTGATGCTCAAGGGCGGACAGATGGGCGGCGATCTGCTGTTCGACGAGTTGGTGTCGGGACAGGACTGAGGGCTGGACGCGGCCGGGTTATGCTGCGCCGGTGCGCCCAAGCGACGGGCGCGCCATACCCAGGAGACTTGTCCGCATGAACTGGCCGCTACGCGCATGCACCATGGCCGCGATCACATTGTGCGCCTCGACCGCCGTTGCGGCCGCCGCGCCGGCCAACCGGGCCGAATGGACCAGCGGCGCAGTGCGCAAACTGCAGGGCCATCTGGAAATGCCGCAGGAGGCATACGAACTGGACGGCCCGCTCAGCCTGCGCCTGCGCCTCACCGTGCTGCGCGACGGCCGGATCGACGCGGTGGATCTCGCCAGGTCCTCGGGATATGTCGCGATCGACAAGGCCGCGCAGCGCATGGTCCGGCGCGCCAGTCCGCTGCCCGCGTTCACCAGCGACATGCAGGCCGACAAGGAAATCCTGATGCTGCCGGTGCGGTTCCAGATGGTCGAGGAAGCGCCCGCCAGCGACGCCGAGCGCCGCTATGCCAATCCGGCGCGCGGCTTCGGCGTGACGGTGCCCGCCGCCTATCGGATCGTGCGGCACGGCAAGTCCGACGAGTTCGACGTGCTGGTCGAGATCGCCAGCGCCAGCGACGCGCCGCAGGCCTCCGACGCGGCCGGCTATCTGTGCGGCGTCGGCTTCAGTACGCCGCGCAAGTCATTGAAGACGCATCCCGGCGCCGAAGCGCCGCTCACCGCCGCGCAGCGCATGGCCGCGGCCGAGGCGATCCTGGCCGCGCAGGGCGTATCGCCCGAGCAGCGCAGCGGCTTCGAGCTGCAAGGCGCCCGAGGCATCGACTATGTCGCGCCCGCCGGCGCCAGGCCGGACGGCACGCCCCTGCTGGAATACCACGCGCTGCTGGACACCGCCACGCTGCGCGTCGCCATGCGATGCACCGCGACGCGCGACGACATGCCCTCGGCCCTGGCCGGTTTCCGGAAGATACGGGACGGGATCAGCCTACGCGAGCAAAAGCCCGCTGCCGCCGCGCGCTAATCCAGCATTTCGAAATAGGGCGCCATGCGCTCGCGCGACCTCAGGATGTGGTCCCGCATGGCCTCTTGCGCGCCATCGGCGTCACGCTCGTTCAGCGCCCGCACGATGCGCGCGTGCTCAGTCACGGCCTCTTCCGTGACCCGCGAGTGAAAGCGCAGCCGGAACAGATGGGTATGCGCGTATAGCCGGGCCAGCGCTTCGGCCAGCAGCTCATTGCCGCTCTGTTCCGCGATCCAGGAGTGGAACTGCGCGTCGAGCACGGCGAATTTGCCATAGGCCACGCGCGCGTCATCGGCGCTCGGAGCGCTCATCGCCGCGGACAGCGCGGCCAGTTCCTGCAGCGATGCGTCCGTCATGCGTTGCGCTGCCAACCCCGCCCCGAATGGCTCCAGCTGCAAGCGCAGTTCATACATCTGCTCAAAGCGTCTGCGCGTGGGCATGGGCGCCGCGCTGTAGCCCACGTGATGCGTCTTGACGACGAGGCCTTCGGTTTCAAGCCGGATCAGCGCGGCGCGTATCGGCGTTTGCGACACGCCCAGTTCACGCACCAGCGCATCGACCGCGATGCGCATGCCGGGCGCGATCTTCAAGGAAATGAGCTGCGACAGCAGCGTTTCATAGACCTCATCGCCCAGGGACCGCACGCGCTCGCCCAGGCGCTGGCTGGCCGCCGGCGTGGTCGAGGGTACGGCTGCGGAACCGCGAGAGAGCGTCGTCATGGTTGTTTCACCCCGATTTGCCAACAATGTGTTGACGTCCAATTTGTTACGAGGTTAGCATAAATCAGATCGTATTTCAGATCCGATCGGATTTAACAACTTAACGACACTATGACGACAACGATAAAAATGGGGGAGGCAAGGCAGGTCTGCATCCGCGCGCTGGAACTGGCCGGAACCCCGGCCGACCACGCCGCGACGCAGACCGACCTGCTGCTTGAAGCCGAATTGCGCGGCCGCGCGTCCCACGGCCTGCTGCGCCTGCCGCGCATCATCGAACGCATCCGCAACGGCGTGGCCGACCCGAAAACCCGCGGCACGGCCGTCTGGCGCTCCCCTGCCTTCCTGGACTTGGATGGCGAACGCGGCCTGGGCCCGGTGATCGCGCTGGCAGCCCTGGCGCAGATCCGCGAACGCGCCCGCGAGACCGGAATCGCCATTGCGGCGGTCAGCAACAACAACCATATCGGCATGTTGGCGCTCTACGCCGAACAAGCGGCGCGCGAAGGCCAGATCCTCTTGGTCCTGTCGACCAGCGAGGCCCTGGTCCATCCCTGGGGCGGCCGCCATGCCTTGATCGGCACCAACCCGATCGCCATCGGCGTGCCCACCGCAGACGAGCCGTTCGTGCTGGACATGGCCACCAGTCAGGTCGCCATGGGCAAGATCCACGACTACGCCAACCATGGCCGGCCGCTCGAGCCTGGCTGGGCGCTCGACGGCGCCGGCAATCCCACCACGGACGCCCAAGCTGCCAAGGCAGGCGCACTGGCCCCCTTCGGTGAAGCCAAGGGCTACGCGCTGGGCCTGGCATTCGAAGTGCTGGTCGCCAGCCTGACCGCATCCGCGTTGGGCAATGCCGTCAAGGGCACGCTGGATTCCAGCGAAATATGCAACAAGGGCGACGTGTTCATCGCGATCGAGGCGGGGTCCGGGGTGATTGCCAGCCGCATCGCCAGATACCTGGATGACATCCGCGCCTGCCCTGCCCTGCTGCCCGGGCGGCCCGTCGCGGTGCCTGGCGATCGGGCGCGCGCCGAACGCGGCCTGCGGCTGGATGCGGGCATCGAACTGGCCGACGAGGTCTGGCGCCGCATCCTCGACCTGTCCCAGTGCACCGCCTGAATTTTCCAAGACTCTCCTTCAAGGATCCGCAATGAATGAATTGTTTGGAATCATGCGCGCGCCGCGCGCCGTGCTGTTCGGAAACGGACAGCGTCTTGCGCTGGGCCGCGTCGCGGCCGCCCTGGGCCAGCGCGCGCTGATCTGCACCGACGAGCGCTTCGCCGCCACGGCCGAAATGTCCGAACTGCTGGCCACGCTGGAAAGCGCTGGCGTGCGCGTCCAGGTGTACGACCGCACCCAGCCGGACCTGCCCGTCGAGGGCGTCTACGAATGCGTGGCGGCGCACAGCGCATTCCAGCCAGAGGTGATCGTCGGACTGGGCGGCGGCAGTTGCCTGGACATGGCCAAGCTCGTCAGCCTGTTGCTGACGCATGGCGGGAAAGCCTCCGATTACTACGGTGAATACAAGGCACCCGGCCCGGTGATACCCGTGATCGCGCTGCCCACCACATCGGGCACCGGCTCCGAGGTCACGCCCGTCGCCGTGCTGGCCGACAGCGCCCGTGATCTGAAGGTGGGCGTCTCCAGCCCGCACCTGATTCCCCACACCGCCATCTGCGATCCCGAACTGACGCTGACCTGCCCCAAGGGACTTACCGCCATCGCCGGCGCCGACGCCTTGACCCACGCCATCGAAGCGCTGACCGCGGTCCGTCGCAGCCCGGACGCCGAGATTGCGCAGACCCGCGTATTCGTCGGCAAGAACGCCTTCAGCGACCAGCAGGCGCTGATTGCCATCCGCGCGCTCGCCGCCTATCTGCCTCGCGCCGTCGACGACGGCTCCGACCTTCATGCCAGGGGCCAGGTCATGGCCGCGGCGCTTGCCGCCGGCCTGGCCTTCGGCGTGGCGGGCACCGCCGCGGCGCACGCCATCCAATACCCGATCGGCGCGCTGACCCACACGGCGCACGGCGCGGGCGTGGCCACACTGATGCCCTATGTCATGGATTTCAACGCAACCGCCTGCAGCGCAGACTATGCGGCCATCTCGGCGGCGATGGGAGACACGGAAACGGATCCCGCGCGCCTTGCCTTCAACGCGCCGCGCCATGTGTACGAACTGTTCTCGCGCATCGGCATCCCCGCGACACTGGCCGGACTGGGCGTGCGCGCCGACCAGCTCGAATGGATCGCCGCGCAATCCATGCTGGCCGCGCGTCTGGTCACGAACAATCCCCGTCCGCTGGACCAGGACGGCATCGCCGCCATCGTGGCCGCGGCCCATGCGGGCCACGGCTCGTTTCGCGCATCTTGATAGCCCGCCTTCCACCCACATCCGGAGCTGACGCATGACCATCGAGGCCAACAAGCTGTCCACTGACCTTTACATCGACGGCGCCTGGCGCGCCTCCACCTCGGGCCGCCGCATCGACGTGTACGACCCGTCCACCGAACAGGTGATCGCCAGCGTGGCGGATGCGACGCTCGAAGACGCCGCCGCGGCCGTGGATGCGGCTGCGCGCGCCGCCGCCGGCTGGGCTGCCACGCCCGCGCGCCAGCGCGGCGAAATCCTGCGCAAGTGCTATGAACTGATGATGCGGGACGCCGACAATCTGGCGCGCCTGATTTCCCAGGAAAACGGCAAGGCGCTGGCGGACGCGCGCGGCGAGGTCGCCTACGCCGCCGAGTTCTTCCGCTGGTTTTCCGAAGAGGCAGTCCGCATCAACGGCGATATCAGCGTGTCGCCAGGCGGTGCCAGCCGCATCATCGTGCAATACCAGCCCATAGGCATCGCGCTGCTGGTCACGCCGTGGAACTTCCCGGCGGCCATGGCCACCCGCAAGATCGCGCCCGCCCTGGCCGCCGGCTGCACCTGCATCCTCAAGCCCGCCACCGAGACTCCCTTGACCGCCTACGCCGTCATGCGCCTGGTGGAAGAAGCCGGCGTGCCTGCGGGCGTGGTCAACGTATTGACGACCTCGTCGGCGGGCAAGTTCGCCAATGCGGTGCTGGACGACCCGCGCGTGCGCAAACTCTCCTTCACCGGCTCGACGGAAGTGGGCCGCGTGCTGCTGCGCAAGGCGGCGGATTCCGTCATCAGCTGCTCGATGGAGCTGGGCGGCAACGCGCCGTTCCTGGTCTTCGACGACGCGGACATCGACGCCGCCGTGGAAGGCGCCATGATCGCCAAGATGCGCAACGGCGGCGAAGCCTGCACGGCGGCCAATCGCTTCTACGTGCAGCGCGGCGCGGTCGAAGAATTCAGCGCCCGCTTCGCCGCGCGCATGGCTGCGCTGAAGACCGGCGACGGCGTCGATCCCGGCACGCAATGCGGTCCCTTGGTCAACGCCGGCGCGGTGGACAAGGTGGCATCGCTGGTGGCCGACGCCGTCGCCAAGGGTGCGCGTGTCAAGGCCGGCGGCAAGCGGCTGGACCGCGCCGGCCACTTCTACGAGCCCACCGTGCTGGTGGATGTGCCCGCCGACGCCGACCTGCTCTCTGAAGAAATCTTCGGCCCCGTGGCGCCCATCGTGGCCTTCGATACCGAGGACGAGGCCGTGGCCTTGGCCAACGCCACCGAGTACGGGCTGGTGGCATACGTCTATACGCGCGACCTGGCGCGCGGCCTGCGCGTATCCGAACGCATCGAAAGCGGCATGATCGCCCTGAACCGCGGCCTGGTATCGGACCCCGCGGCGCCCTTCGGCGGCGTCAAGCAAAGCGGCCTGGGCCGCGAAGGCGCGCACCACGGCCTGCTGGAGTTCATGGAAGCCAAGTACATCTCGACCAGCTGGTAAGTCCTGACTGCCGCGTCCCAGGCGCGGCAGTCCCTCCGATTTTGAAACCCTCACAAGGAGACAGCCAGACATGGCTAAGTATGAAATTGCGACCATCGACGGCGATGGCATCGGGCCGGAGGTCTGCCAATCGGCGATCGCCGTACTGAAGGAAGCCTGCGGCGCCGACCTGCTCTCATTCAGCAGCTACGACGGCGGCGCCGACCACTACGTCAAGTCGGGCCAGGTTCTGCCCGACGACACCTACGCGGCCTGCAAGGCGGCCGACGCCATCCTGCACGGCGCGGCGGGCATGCCCGGCGTGACCTACCCCGACGGCACCGAGGTCGGAAACGACCTGCATCTGCGTCTGCGCTTCCGGCTGGACCTGTACGCCAACGTGCGCCCGATCCGCTTATACCAAGGCGTCGATACGCCGCTCAAGCATTTCAAGCCGGGACAGATCGACTATGTCATCGTGCGCGAAAACACCGAAGGCCTATACGCCAGCCGCGGCGGCGGGATCGTGCTGCGCGATGAAGTGGCCACCGACACCATTGTTGTCACCCGCAAGGGCATCGAACGCGTCGCCCGCTTTTCCTTCGACCTGGCGCGCCAGCGCACAGGCGCGCCGCGCGACGGCAAGCGCCGCGTCACGGTATGCGACAAGGCCAACATCCTGCGGACTTACGCCTTCTTTCGCGCGGTCTGCGACGACGTGGCCGCCAGCTACCCCGACGTCGAAATCGATTACGCCTATGCCGACGCCATCACGGTGCACATGCTCAAGCGGCCGGACTTCTATGACGTGATCGTGGCGGAAAACATGTTCGGCGACATCATCTCCGACCTGGGCGCCGCCACGATAGGCGGCATGGGCCTGTCGGCCTCCGCCGAACTGGGCGACACCCACGGGCTCTTCCAGGGCGCGCATGGATCCGCCCCCGACATCGCCGGCCAGAACGCCGCCAGTCCACTCGCCACCATTCTGTCGGGCGCGCTCATGCTGCGCTGGCTGGGCGACAAGCATGCCGATGCCGCGCTCTCCGAATCCGCGCAACGCATCGAGCGCGCGGTCGAGCAAGTGCTTGCCAAAGGCGACCACGTGCCGCGCGACCTGGGCGGCACGGCAAGCTGCACCGACATGACCCAGGCCGTCTGCCGCGCGTTGTCGCGCTGACGACAAGGCCGATCCCCACATAGAAAAGCAAATACGAGGAGACACTCCATGCTACGCATCACCCCCATCCTGTGCGCCGTCGTGGCCGCAGCTGCTCTTGCCGCTCCCGCCGCCGCCCAGGACTATCCCAGCCGCGCCATCACCGTCATCGTGCCTTTCGCGCCCGGCGGCACCAGCGATACGCTGGGCCGCCTGGTGGCAACGTCGCTGTCCAAGCAGCTGGGCCAGACGGTAGTCGTCGAAAACTCCGGTGGAGCCGGCGGCCTCATCGGCATGCAGAAGCTGCAGAAAAGCGCAGCGGACGGCTACACCCTGGCCTTCAACAACATGTCCCTGGCGATCCTGCCGCATCTGCATCCCAAGGCCAAGTACGATCCGCAAAAGGAATTGGCGCCCATCGGCATCGTCGCGACCGTGCCCATGGTGCTGTCGGTCAGCAACAAGAGCGGCATCCAGGACCTGCCCGCCATGCTCAAACGCATCCGCGACGTAAACGCCGTCAAACTGAATCTGGGCTCCAGCGGCCCCGGCAGCACGGCGCATCTGGCCGAGGCCATGTTCCTGCACTTCGCCGACGCCCGCGGCGAACTCATCCCCTACCGCGGCACGGGCCCGGCGTTGACCGACCTGATGAGCGGCATGATTGACGGGGTCATCGACCAGACCGTGACCATGCTGCCCCTGCATCAAGACAAACGCGTCAAGGCCATTGCCGTGACCGGAACCGCACGCCTGGCGCAAAGTCCGGACATCCCCACCTTTGCCGAGGGTGGATTGCCCGAATTCGACCTGGCCATCTGGAACGGTCTGGTGGCGCCTGCCGGCACGCCGCAACCTGTCGTCGACAAACTGGCCGCAGCCCTGTCGCAAGCCATCGACACACCCGAGTTCAAGACCCGCCTGGAACAATTGGCGGCACAGGCTCCCACCGCCCAGGAACGCGGTCCGATCGCATTCTCCGACCTGCTCAAGCGCGACTCGCAGCGCGTGTCCTCGCTGGTGAAGAGCGCGAACCTGCTGGGCGCCAACTGAGCGCCGCGGGCGGCCTCAGCGCCCATGCCAATACCGCCGCCCGCGCTCCCGCTCTGCCCAAACCTCCAGGCCATCGGCGCCTGAGCTGGCCATCACCGCCCCGTCGCGGTCGCTGCGCCAGAACGCCGCGCCGGCACGCGTCCACCGCAGCTCCACCGCGCGGGCCGGGTGGCGGAAGCGGTTCAGGTGCCCCGCCTGCGCGATCACATGGCCGGCGGCGGACGCCTCCACCAGTTCCCTGCCCGAGGACGAGGCCGAGCCATGATGCGGCGCCATCACCACGTCGACCCGCGGCAATGCCTGGGCCAGCATGCTTTCCTGAGCCACGCCCACATCGCCCGTGAGCAGCAGCGCGTGCGACGTTCCCTGCACCAGCAGCACGCAGCTATCGGCATTGCGGCCCTGCCCGTTCTTGCCGCCGGCATCCGCCGGATTCAGGAAAGTGAACGTCACGCCATCGGCTTCCCACCCCTGGCCCCGCAGGCAGCGCCCCAGCTCCTTGGGCAACGGCGGCGCGGCACTGCCGGCCTCTGGCCACATGCGGATGTCGCGGCGCAGGAACGCGGCCAGATCGAACGACGCAAAGCTGCGCAATGACGGCACCGCCGCCAGCACCGCCCGCAGTCCGCCCACGTGATCCAGGTCGGCATGCGACAGCACCAGCACATCCAGCTGCCGGATGCCGCGCGCCAGCAGAAACGGCGCGACGACGCGTTCGCCCGCGTCGGTGCCGCCGTAATGGCGCGGTCCCGCATCGAACAACAGGGTCTGGCTGGCCGTCTCCACCAGTATGGCGCTGCCCTGCCCCACGTCCATCGCGCTCATGCGCCAGTATCCCGGCTCGGGCCGGTCGGGCCGCCAGAGCAGCAGCGGCGCCATGCAGAGCCATCCCAGATGCCTGCCCGGCCATCCGCGTACCTGCAAGGCCCACGCCATGCCCGCCACGGCCAGCAGCAGCCATGGCCATGGCGCCGCCGCCACTGGCACGCTGGCCCAGGACGCGCTGCCTATCCAGGATACGGGCGCCATGGTCAGGTCGAACGCCTGCAAGCCCCATAGTCCGGCCCACGCTGCCAGCCCTTGCGCGCCCGGCAGCACCGACAAGGCCGCGCACAACAAGGCCAGCGGCGTCACGACGAAAGTCACGACGGGGATCGCCACCGCATTGGCCAGCGGCGACCCCAACGACACCTGGTGCACCAAAAAAGCCAGCAAGGGCGTCAAGCCCACGGTCACCATCAACTGCAGGCGCACCGCCTGCGCCAGCCTGGCCGCGCAACGCCGGCGCCAGCCGGCCTCGCGGTCGACCGGCGCCTGCGCGATGCGCAACAGCACCGCCACCGCGCCGAACGAGAGCCAGAATCCCGCCGATACCGGCGCCCATGGATCCAGCGCCACCACCGCAGCCCCCGCGCAGGCCAGTACCCGGCCGCCCGACAGCGGCAGGCGCGACACCGCGGCGGCCAGCACCACCGACAACATGAAGAACGTGCGCCGCGCAGGCACGCCCCAGCCGGCCAGCAGGCAATACAACAGCGCCACCAGCGCGGCCGCCGCTCCGCCCGCCACACGCGCGGGCACATGCTCGGCCAGCCCCGCGCCGCGCCAGCGCCCCCGGCGCCACAGCGCCGCCACCAGCAGCCCGGCGATGCCAGCTATCGAGGTCACATGCATGCCGCTGATCGACACCAGATGCGTGATGCCGCTGCGGTTGAACAGCAGCCAGTCCTCGCGCGCCACGCCGGCCTGGTCGCCAATGGCCAGGGCGATCATCACCGGCGCGTAGCGATGCTCCCCCAAGGCCGCTCGCAGGCCCTCCCGCACCCGGTGGCGCGCCCGCTCGATCGCAATGCCCGGCGTCGCCCAGGGCCGGTCCGCCAGCAGCCTGGGCTGCCCGCGCACCGTGCCGGCCGCGCGTATCCCTTGCGCGAACATGCGCCCTTCCACATCCGGCCCGGCGGGATTCAGCAAGCCGCGCGGACGCCGCAGCACCAGCGCCATGCGCCAGACCTGGCCAGGCTTGAGCTCGGGCAGCACGGCCTGCGGGCCGGGCGGCGCCTGCCAGGTGACCTGGATGCGCGAGGGAATGCCCGGTGCCGCGGGCTCGTCCAGTTCGGCCAGAAAACGCCGGCTGCGCTCATCACCATCGGGCAGGCTGGCCACGCGCAACGCCAGGCGCGACACGGCGTCCTGATGCTCGTCCGACAGCGCGTCGTCCAGCCGGACCTGCGCTTGCAGGCTGGCATTGAGCAGGCCCGCGCACAGGCCCAGCACCAGGTTCCCGAGCACGCGCACCGCACGATGCCGCGGACGCCAGCCGACTGCGAAAGCAAGCAGGCAAGCCCCGGCCAGCGACCATGTGGCCCCGGCTCCTGGAAGCCGGGGCCATAGCTGAACCAGCCCCGCGCCCGCCACGAACGCCACGCAGAATATGCGGCCTGTGATATGCGCCTCCCGAAATGGGACAGCGTAGGCGCGGACTTCTGGACGCAGACCATCGGAGGGATCTGTTCAGCCACCTCGGATTGCCGCTAAATCCGCGCGGATGCTCACATATTGGCAGCAATTGATTAAATGAGAATTAATTGCAATAATGCGCGTCCCTCGTCATTCCCCTATCGCATCGTGTCTGGCCACCGCCCTCGCACCAGTGGTTGGCTCGCCTATTACGGCGAGCTCATGCGGTCGTGGACCCGCCGCGGCGGCGCGTCGCACGACGCGCAAGACGCCGCGCAGGATACGGTGCTGAGCATCCTGCAAGCCGATGCGCCCCTGATCCGGGATCCGCGCGCCTATCTGGACCGAAGCGTGCGCAATGGCCTTGCCAGGCAGTATCAACGGCAAGCGCGCGACTCCCATGTTGCCTTGCATGACCTGCCCGAGGAGCACCAGCCCGCCGGATCGATCGATCCGCACGCCGCCCTGCGCGCGTCGCAGCTGGCCGGCGCGCTGCTGCAGGCGCTCGAAGAACTGCCATTGCCCTGCCAGCAAGTCTTTGCATGGCACCGCCTGGAAGGCCGTACCATGCCGGACATCGCGGACCAGATGGGCCTGTCCCTGAGCATGGTGGAAAAGCATATGACCCGCGCCATCCGGCACATCCAGGTCCGCCTGCGGCAGTTCGGCTCCTGATTCGCTGCACGTCCGCCGTACACTTACCCTCCGATGAGCACCGCCCCCCAACCGCCGACCACGACCGATCCGCACGACCAGGCGGCTCAATGGTTCACGCGCGTTCGATCAGGCCCCTTGCGCGATGACGAGCGACTGGCGTTCAGCGCCTGGCGCCGCGCGGATCCGCGGCACGAGGCCGCCTACCAGGAAATGGAAGACGCCTGGAAGGCCAGCGCCGCGATCCCCGAGGCCGCCTTGCGCAGCATCATCCAACAACGGCCGGTCCCTGCAGCGCCCGCGCACGCTGCGCGCCGGCGTCTGGTCTGGGGCCTGGGGCTGGGCTGCGCCGCGGCGCTTGCCGCCCTTGCCGTCCATCCCGAATGGACCAGCCAGCCGCCCTTGTTCCAGGAGAGCTACGCGACGGCGCGCGGCGAACGCCGCGAGCTGCTGCTCAACGACGGCACCGTCGTGCAGATGAATACAGGAACCAGGTTGGATGTCAGGTTGTATGCAGGCAAACGCGTCATCGACCTACGTTCCGGCGAGGCTTTTTTCACGGTGACGCACGACGCCGAGCGGCCCTTTTTCGTCGTCACCGGACTGGCCCGCGTGAAGGTGACGGGCACGCGCTTCAACGTGCGCAGCGAGCAGGACTCGGGCCGCATCGGCGTCGAACAGGGATCCGTGGAGGTCAGCAGCGGCAGTTGGTGGCGCCGCGCGGTCCGGCTCGCACCCGGGCAGGGGCTGAAGCTTGACGCGACGCACGGCATCAGCGAGCCCGAGGCTCTCGACGTCGCGAGCTGGGCTGCGTGGCGCCAGGGCAAGGCGGTATTCCGCGGCAATACCCTGGCACAGATCATCGGCGAAATGAACCGCTACCGCGACCGGCCCTTGATCCTGCAGGCCGAGCGCCTGCGCGATATGCGGATCGCCGGCGTCTTCAGCATCGATGACAACGCGTCGTTCCTGTCCGTGCTGCCGCAGCTGGCGCCGGTACAACTCCTGCCTCAGGCCGACGGCAGCATTCTGATCCGCGCCAAATGAAACGTCTGGTTTCAATTGGCCCGAGGAAATCATTACGGGGTTCTGGGCCCGCCGTCCTCTAGAGGTTGAGAGGGCGGCACGGCTACGCCGCGTCCGCCTTCGCCGAACCTTTGGCCAAAGGGTTTGACGCACCGAGCGTCGCATCCAACTTGAACCTCAAACAGTGAAAACTCGAAATACGCTGGCGGCGGCAGATGTCCGCCAAACCAGGCGGCGCGCTGCCGCCAACCTGGGAGCGCTGTCCTTTTCCTTGGCGTGCCTGCTCGGCGGGCTGCCCGACCGGGCGCTGGCGCAGGAGCAGGCCGTGGTCCGCATCGAGATCACCGCCCCCGCGCTCAACGACGCGCTGCTGCAATTGGGCCAGCAGGCGGACATGCAGATCTATTTCCAGCCTGAACTGGTCCAGGGACTGAAAGCGCCTTCTTTCGCAGGTTCCCTCACCGCGCAACAGGCCCTGGCGCGCCTGCTGCAAGGCAGCGGAATCGAAGCGCACTGGTCGGGCCGGAACGTCACGCTGCAGCGCTCCGGCGCGGGCGTCCCGTCGCAATTGGCGCCGGTCACGGTGTTCGGCAATGAGTATCCACTGGTCACGGAAGGCCGCGAGTCCTACACGATGGAACGGGTATCCATGGGCAAGGGCCAGGCGGTCAAGGACATTCCGCAAACCGTCACGGTGGTGACGCGCGCGCAGATCGACGACCAGAACCTCAGCAACCTCACCGAGGTACTGGACAAGACCACGGGCATCACGGTCAACAAGAGCGGCACCCTGTCCGGCATCTCGCATGGCAACGACAGCGTATTCTCATCGCGCGGCTTTACCGTCTCGAACATCCAGCTCGATGGCGGCGCGTCCATGGACACCGCCATGAGCGGCTTCGGCTCCATCAGCCAGCTCGACATGGCGCAGTTCGACCATGTCGAGTTCCTGCGCGGCGTCGACGGCCTGTTCTCCAGCACCGGCGAACCCGGCGGCACCATCAACCTGGTGCGCAAGCGGCCGATGCCGGAGTTCCAGGGCAATTTCTCGACCACCGCCGGCAGCTGGGACTACTACCGGGCCGACGGTGATGTCACCGGCCCCCTGGGCATGGACGGCAAACTGCGCGGCCGCATCGGCTTGGGCCAGGAAGACCGCAAGTACTTCTACGACGTCGCCAACACCAGGAAGACCGTCATCTACGGCTCCGTGGAAGCCGATCTCGGGCCAGGCACCCTGCTGACGCTGGGGGGCAGCTACCAGCGTTCCAATGGCGTCTTGAACGTTGGCGGCCTGCCCCGCTACAGCAACGGCCGGGACCTCGGCCTGCCCCGCCATACGGCGCTCACCACCGACTGGAGCCGCAGCCGCGAAGACACCAAGCAGGTGTTCGCCAAGCTGGAACACAGGATCAACGACGACTGGAGCGTATCGGCCGACGCGCTCTATCTCGATGTCTCCCGCGACTCCAGCATCGTCTATACCTACGGCGCCGTCGATCCCGTCGATGGCACAGGCCCGCGCTGGTACAGCTACCCCGCCAACAGCAGCATGCAACGCGTCGCCCTGAACCTGAACCTGAAAGGCAGCTTCGACGCGCTCGGCCAGCGGCACGACCTGATCGTGGGCGCCGACTACAGCCAAGCCGATTCCGACGGCGTCCAGCGCTACAGCCTGATGTCGGGCACCGAAGCGGATGTGTTCAACATCAACCGGCCCGAGCAAGCCGGCACCACCCCCGGCAAGGACGATCACCGCAAGTCCAGCCGCCAGGCCCTGTACGGGTCGCTGCGCATAGGCTTGACCGATGCCGCGAAGCTGATCGTCGGCGGGCGCTATTCCTTCTATGAGTTCTCGACCCACAACACGCAGTGGAATCCGGACGGTTCCGTCGCCCGCACCCAGAACCTGGGAACGCGGCGCGAGAACGGCGTCTTCACGCCGTACATAGGCGCTACCTACGCGCTCACGCCGAACTGGAACGCCTATGCGAGCTATGCCGAGACCTACAACCCGCAAGACACGCTGCTGGGCGGCCCCTTGCCCGGCAGTCCCATCGACCCGGTCGAATCCAAGAACTACGAAATCGGCGTCAAGGGCGAATTGATCCCCGATCGCGTGAACGCGTCGCTGGCCCTCTATCGCATTCAGCGCACGGGCGAAGGCGTGGAGGATCCGCGCTACGAGATGGAGTACGGCATCGCCACCTGCTGCTACGTCAATCAGGGCAAGATCGTCAGCCAGGGCGTCGACCTCGAAATCAGCGGAGAACTCGCCCCCGGATGGCAACTGACCGCCGGCTACACCTACAACAGCAACGCCGACCGCGACGGTGACACCGGGCGCTACAGCTCCATCACGCCACGCCATCTGTTCAAGCTGTGGAGCACCTATCGCCTGCCCGGCCAGTTGAACAAGTGGCGCGTCGGCGGCGGCGTCACGGTGCAAAGCGCAAACTACGTGTCGGGCACCGCGTCCACGTACAACCCCGATTCCGGGAAATGGGATGGCGACGACGTGCCGTTCAAGTTCAGCCAGGCCGGCTACGCCATCTGGAGCGGACGGGTCGAGTACCAGATCGACCCGCGCTGGTCGCTGGCATTGAATGCCAACAACCTGTTCGACAAGCGTTATTACCAGACCGTGGGTTCCAGCGGATTCGGTAACTTCTATGGCGAGCCACGCAATTTCGCCTTGACGCTGCGCGGCAGGTTCTGACGCGGACTGGCCTGGGGACCCCGGAGACACCCCACGCTACAGGCGCTTCCTGACTATCACCGAACCATCGGAAGGGTCGTCCATATGGAACTCAAACCCTTCCGAATAAAACAGCGACACCGGGCCGAAATGGCTTTGCGCGTCCGTCTCGGCCGACGGCCGGGGGTTGCCTTCGGCAATGCTGAGTCCCATTGCCGAAAAGTCCTGAAGCGCGCCTCTCAGCAGTTGTCGCGCAATGCCTTGTCTTCTGAACTGCGGCGCCACCACGAAACAGGTGATGGCCCCGATATGTTCATCCTCGTCCTGGAGGCCGCCGCTAAAAATTGGAATGGCACCCTTCGGTCCGGCGCCGCACCAGCCGACAGCCTGGTTTCCGGAAAAAGCGAGGTATCCCCACATCTTGCGGTGCTGGATAAGCCCCGCCACGGCTGCCCTGTTCTCGGCGGCCGTCCAATCCTTCCATGGTTTTTGGCAACGATCCGCGTAAAAGCAATTGCAATAGCAACCCGACCACTCCGGATTGTCCTGGAACGCCAGCCGGTCGAAGAAATCCAGATAGGCCGGCTGCAAATCCGGCGTGAGCTTGCGCACTATGGCCATGTGCCTTGGCACCTCGAGGTAGTTCGCCCAGCGTAGGCAAGCGTTGCTGCCGGTAAAGGCCCGCTGAGGCCGATACTACCCTTGTTCAACGGCCAGCACCGCCTTGCGCTTTCGTCGACAGCGACAATACCAGTGCCGCGCCGGCCAGCGCCGCTGCCACGAAGCCCAGGTTCTCCGCCCCCGCCCATTCGATCCCAAGGCCGCCGATCGAACCGGACAGCGCGATGGCCAGGTACAGGATGGCCTGATTGAGCGACACCAGCACCCCGGCCGCTTCGGGCTTGAGCGCGATCAGCCGGTGTTGCTGCGGCGTCGTGATCGCGAAGGCGGCAATGCCGTATATCGAGATCATCGCGAAGGCATAAGGCAGATTCCCGGTCGTCAGCCGCAGCGCCAGCAAGCTGGCGATCAGCCAAAGCAAGGCCACCGCCACGACCCTGGGCCCGCCGATCCGGTCGGCCAGCATGCCCGCGCCCAGATTGCCGAACGTGCCCACCACGCCCAGCGTGGTCATGAGCCCTGCAAGGTAGATGCTGTTGCCTTGCGTGGCCCGCTCGAAGATGATGCCCATGTAGGTGTACGGCATGTACACGGCAGTGAACGCCAGCAGGGTCACGCCCAGGACCGCGACAACTCGAGGCTCAAGCAGGAGACGCAATTGCTCGCGCAATCCCGCCACCGCGGCAATCGTGGTCCGCTTCGGGATAAAGACGAAGACCCCGGCCGCGCCCAGCGCCGCTAGAGCGGTCGCCAGCCACATGGTCGAACGCCAGCCAAACATCCCGCCCAGCGCCGTGCCCAGGGGCGCGCCGAGCGCGGTCGCCGCGGTGAAGCCACTGACCACCAAGGCGATCGCCCGCCCCCGGTGCGCCGGCGAAACCATGGCAGCGGCCGTGACCGTGGCATTCGGCACGAACCACCCCACGCCAAGCGCCGCCACGATCTGGCCACCCAGGACCTGGGCGTAGGATGGCGCGAGCGCGGTCCAGACGCTGCCCGCAAGATAGATCATCGCAGCAAGAACCAGCACCGTTCTGCGGTCCCACCCCGCGGTCGACGTCGTCAGGACCGGACCGGCGATGGCGCAGGTCAGGGCGAAGATCGTGATCACCTGTCCCGCGACGGCGGGTGTAACGTTCAGGGAGACGCTCAGCAGCGGCAGCAAGCCAGCCAGCACGAACTCCCCGGTTCCGACGACAAACACGCCGAAGGCAAGCAACGCAACGGGAAGCCATGGGTTCCTGGCCTGCTGGCG
Organism: Achromobacter sp.; assembly: GCA_032153965.1. Classification (GTDB taxonomy): domain Bacteria; phylum Pseudomonadota; class Gammaproteobacteria; order Burkholderiales; family Burkholderiaceae_B; genus Achromobacter. Next base: position 38,058 of record JALDYL010000009.1, read on the forward strand.
ATCCGCCGGGATTGATGTTTTCAGGATGGTGCTGGTCATGCCGAGTCGCCTCTCGCAGGTCATTGTTGGTCCACGGAATAATATACATACGACCGTATATATTCAAGCCCGAATTGCACGATCCAATGACACCGGCCTTGCGCCGGATAACGAGCCGGTCCGCAATTTCATTCAAGACGCGTCCCGATCACATCGCGCATAGTGCTTCGCCAACCCACCGAGCCACAGCCATGCCCCTCCACTTCCGCTACGCCCACGACCTGCGCAGCCGCTATTCCCAGCTTCGATCCGCTGCCTTGCTGGTCGACGATATCGATGCGGCGGCCAACGCCAGTCCCGCGATAGCCGAGTTCATGGCCATCGCCGACCAGCGCCTGGCGGGCGCCAGCGAAGCCGAATTTCCCGAGATCCAAGCCTGGCGGCGCGCCTTTGCCGCCATGGGCCTCAAGCCGACCCAGTACCGCTGCGCATCGGAAGCGCTGCTGCGGCGCTACCGCAAGGAAGGGGCGCTGCCCGCGCTGCACCCGCTGATCGACCTGTGCAATGCCGTGTCGCTGGCCCACGCCACACCCATTGCCGTCTTCGACGCCGACCGGATCGCCCATTCCCTGGCCGTGCGGTTTGCGCGCGGCGATGAAATCTACGAAACGTTCGCGGGCCAAACCGAGCACCCGGAACCCGGTGAAGTCGTATACGCCGATGATTCCGGCCGCGCCCATGCGCGCCGCTGGACCAATCGCCAGAGCGGCTGGTCGGCGATCCGCCCTGCCACGTCGCGTGCGCTGATCGTCGCGGAAGCCCTGCACGAAACCGCAGAACAGGATATTTCCTGTATTGTTTCGGTGCTCGGCGAGGCGCTGAGAACGACATGGCCCAACTGCACGCTACGCAAAGTGGATCCGCAATGACGCTCGAATCATTCTTCCTCTTCATCCGCTGTCGTCACCCGCTCACCCAGGGGCGGGCCCATGGCTGAGCAGAACGCGATTCCAGCCGCCTCGTCCTCGTTCCCGGCGGACGAGCTGACCAATGCATTCGTGGCGTTCCTGTTTTCCGCGTCCGCGCCGGTGGCCATCATCCTGAGCGCGGGCGTGAAGGGAGGCCTCAGCCAGGCCACCCTGGCCTCGTGGATCTTTGCCGCATTCGTGCTCAACGGCATCCTCACCATCGTGATGTCCGCGATCTACCGGCAGCCGCTCGCCTTCCTATGGACCATACCCGGCGCGGTGCTCGTCGCCAGCGCCCTGCAGCATCTGCCCTTTGCCGAGGTCATCGGCGCCTATCTGCTGACCGCCGCGTTGATGCTGGTGCTGGGGCTGACGGGATGGGTCGGCGCCATCATGGACCGCATCCCCATGCCCATCGTCATGGGCATGGTCGCCGGCGTCTTTCTCAGCTTCGCGCTGGACTGGATCAAGTCATTCGCCTCCGATCCCTGGCTCGCGGGCGTCATGACGGCCACCTTCTTCCTGGTCTCGTTCTTCCCCACGGTGCAAAAGCGCTTCTCGCCCATCATCGGCGCGCTGCTCGCCGGAGTAGGCGCACTGGTGTTCATGGGCAGGACGCCGACGCTGGAACACGTCACGCTTGCGACCTCGGTGGCCAGCCCGCAGTTCTACGCGCCGGCCTTCTCCTGGGCCGCCGCGTTCGAGCTGGTGTTGCCGCTTGCCGTGACCGTGATCGCTGTGCAGAACGCGCAGGGGATAGCCGTGTTGCGCAATTCGCTGCACCGGCCGCCGGTCAATGCCATCACCAATGCCTGCGGCGTGTTCTCGGCGCTGACCGCATGCCTGGGCTGCGTCTCCACCTGCCTGGCCGGGCCGTCGAACGCCATCATCGCTTCCGGCGCCAACGCGTCGCGGCACTGGATCGCCGCGATCTTCCTGGGCGTGATGGTGATCGTGTTCGGACTGTTCTCGCCGCTGGTCACGCAGGCGCTGCTGGCCACGCCCGCGGCCTTCATCGCCACGCTGGCGGGTCTGGCGCTCTTGCGCATCCTGCAAAGCGCCTTCCATACCGCGTTCCGCCAGCACTTCACGCTGGGCGCCCTGGTCGCCTTCCTGGTGACGCTGGGCGGCCTGCCGCTGCTGGGCATCGGCGCGCCGTTCTGGGGCGTGGTGTTCGGCGTGGCGACCAGCTTCATCCTGGAGCGCGGGGACTTTTCGAAGCAATCGGGAGGGTGACACCGCCGGTGGGCATGGCCGCCTCCCCTTATCCTCTAGGCAACACTCCTGCTCGCATAGGTGACACTGTCCCGCGAGGCCTTGTCCCATGCCCAGTTCACCGTCTTGTTGAAGCCGGCATTGGCCGGATCGTTGAGTTTCCCCCAATAGGCGAACGGGTATTTTCCGTGGGCAAGAGGCATGCCTTCCACTACCACAACCACGTGCCCATTCCCTTGCTCTTTTCTAGCTCCAATCACCAGCTCGCCGCGGGGCGGCGGCGCGTTGTCCTGCCACGGAATCGGAACCCAGCTCCGTCCACCCGTTGGCCGCAGTCAACTGGCCGACTATGTCATTCGCCTGTCCTGTCAGATCGACTGAAAATTCCTTGCCCACCGCTTTGACAAACGCCGAACAATCGCCAGCGTTGGCGGAGATCTGCAGCAGTCTATCGCAGCTTTGCCTGATTCTCTCGGCAGTGGATTCATAACGATTCACGCCGGCCAAGGCGAGCGAGGAACGGGTGCCCAAGTTCGATGCCATCGCCCCGCGAACGGGCAACTGAGTACGAACGAAGCCCTCTATGAAGTCCGTGCCCGCATAGCCGATCCCTATAATGCCGAAGAACATCTCTGCGGAGATGCTGGCGACGGCACCCGGGTGGAATCCTGTGATGGTAAAGACGCCGACACCCCCGGCGATTCCACCGATGAAGAGGCTGAAAACCAGACGCGATACATCCAGCCCTTCGGAACGAAGCGTCGATCCTTCCGCTGCGACCTCATCACTTGCCTTTTTAATGCCGACTATCGCGCGCACGCCTTGACCGAACGCGCCGGCGATGACGCCAATCGCCAAGAGCTGCAGTAACTCGGGCGCAGTCATGTTCGATCCCCTTCCCAGTCAGCGCGGGAGATCATCATAGAAAAGTCTGTGGATCCGCACATACCTCAATTTGAGTATGCATAGCGGGATTCCAGCGTCCCGCATAAGCACATCACTCAGTTAGAAATTGCGAATCGGTCGTTTGGCCAGACGACCATCTCCCGTACTGTGACCTGTCCGCGCCGGCCTTGCCTCCCCCGCAAGGCGCCGCGTCCGTTTCACTCTCGGAGACCCGCATGAACGACCGGCTGCACCGTACCCAGGCTTCCCGCTCCGCCGCGATCAAGGCGAAGCTGGACTATCCAGTGATCGACACCGACGTACACGTCAACGACTACGCGCCCGTGCTGGAGGACTACATCCAGCACTATGGCGGCTCCAAGCTGGTGGACGTGCTGCGCAAGACGCAAGGCTCGCGCTTCGCCACCAAGTCCCAAGGCAGGGACTGGTATCAGCAGACCCCGGAAGAACGGCAGCGCAACCGCACGCTGCGTTCGCCCTGGTGGGCGCGCGTCACGCGCAACACCCTGGATCTGGCCACGGTCACGCTGCCGGAGCTGCTGTACGAACGCCTGGAGGAACAGGGCTCGGACTACTCCATCCTGTTTCCCAACGACGTGCTGGCGCCGCTGGGCGCGGGCGACGAGTACCGCCAGCCGCTGCACCGCGCCATCAACCACTTCCATGCGGACCAATACCGCAAGTACAGCGACCGCCTGACGCCGGTGGCCGGCATTCCGCTGAACACGCCGCAGGAAGCCATCGAGGAGCTCGAATTCGCGGTCAAGACGCTGGGATTGAAGGTGGCCAACATCCCGGGCGGCGTGCGCCGGCCGATCAAAGCCATCGCCGACAAGTACCCGCCCGCTGAATACCCGGAAATCGCGCGGCATGCTTCCTACGTGGATTTCTTCGGCCTGGACAGCGAGTACGACTACGACCCGTTCTGGGCCAAGGCGGTGGAACTGGGCGTGCCGCTGGCCACCCATTACGGCAGCCAGGGCTGGACCGGCCGCCATTCCATCAGCAATTACATGTTCAACCATATCGGCCACTTTGCCGATGGTTCCCAGGCCTTTGCCAAGGCGTTGTTCTTCGGCGGCGTGACGCGGCGCTTTCCGAACCTGCGCGTGGCCTTGCTGGAAGGCGGCGCGGACTGGGGCGCGCACGTGTACGCGCACCTGGTGGACCGCTGGGAAAAGCGCAACCGCAGCGCCGTGCAACAGTACAACCCGGCCAACGCGGACGTGGAACTGCTGGCGGACCTGTTCGAACGCTACGGCGCCGAACTGCTCAAGGGGCGCGAGGTCAACAAGGACACCTTGCTGCGCGACAGCCTGGGCCTGTCGGCGCTGCACCACAGCCGCGAACCCGTGGGCGATGAACTCGACGACTTTGCCGCGGCCGGCATCGAAAGCGTGGAGGACATCCGCAAGCGCTGGGTCGACAGCTTCTACTTCGGTTCGGAAGCCGACGACCGCACCATAGGCGCGGCCTTCAACGACCGCGCCAATCCGCTGAACACCAAGCTCAACGCGATCTGGTCGTCCGACGTCGGCCATTGGGACGTGCCCGACCTGACCGAGCCGCTGGCCGAAAGCTGGGACCTGGTGGAAGACGGCGTGATCTCCGCGGCGGATTTCAAGGCGCTGGTCTTCGACAACCCCTACCGCTTCTACACCCAGGCGCATCCCGAGTTCTTCAAGGGCACGCGCATCGAGCAAAAGCTGCAGGCGCGCGCCGAGAAGCGCGCGGCCTGACCCTACCGCAACCGGACCATCCCACCCGCCGGCACGCGCCAGCGGGTGTGCAGTCCTGCCCGCGGCCGGCGCCTGCCGGCCCTGACTTTTCATCCATCATCGATATACGGAACGACCATGCGCACCCTGCTCTCTCCCCGCAGCCTGATTTCACGCCTGATGCTGGGCGCTGCCTTGTGCGCCGTCAGCCTCGCATCCCTGGCCGCGCCCGACGTGGTCCGCATCGGCGTGGCCACCGCCGGCGGCGGCGACCCCATCACCTGGGGCGGTTCCCCGGGCGGAGTCGCGCGCGCCAACAACTGGCTGGAAGAGGCCTTCAAGGGCACCGGCACCGAAGTGCAATGGCTGTTCTTCAAGGGCGCGGGCCCCGCGGTCAACGAAGCGCTCTCGAACAAGCAGATCGATTTCGCCTACCAGGGCGACCTGCCGTCGGTGGTGGGACGCTCCAACGGTCTGAAGACCCGCATCCTGCTGGGCAGCGGCGTGCGCAACAATCTCTATGTCTCCACGCCCAAGGACTCCGCGCTGCAATCGCTGGACGACCTGAAGGACCGCAAGGTGTCGATCTTCCGCGGCACCAACGGCCATCTGGTCGCCATCAACGTGCTGGCCTCGCGCAAGCTCACCGAACGCGACATCAAGGGCGTCAACCTCGACACCGGCAGCGCGCAGGCGGCGCTGGTCTCCAATGGCGTGGATGCGGCTTTCGGCGGCTACGAGTACTTCAAGCTGCGCGACCAGGGCCTGGCGCGCATCATCTATTCAACCAAGGGCCAGGATCCCTCGTTCACGCGCCAGGCGTCCCTGCTGGTGCGGGAGGATTTCGAAAAGGAGAACCCCGAAGCCGTGCAGCGCGTGGTCGACGTGTTCGTGCGCGCCGCGCAATGGTCTTCCGACGAACAGAACCGCGATGCGCTCTTCAAGATCTGGGCGCGCAGCGGCACGCCTTACGCGTCCTGGCAGGCGGAGTTCGACGGCGAAGTGCTGGCCGTGCGCAATTCGCCGCTGCTGGACGAGTTCCTGGCCGCGCGCTACCAGGCGGTGGCGGACGATGCGCTGAAACTGAAGCTGATCCGCCGTCCCGTGAGCGTGGACGGCTGGTTCGAGCCGCGCTATCTCAACGCCGCGCTGCAGAAAGCCAATCTAGCCGCCCGCTGGACTGCGTTCAATGCGCAAGGCCAACCGGCATCCGCTGAGCGCCAAGCCAGCGCCGCGGCCTCGCGATAAGGAGCCGTCATGTCCGAAAATACGCTGAGCGCCCCGCTTGCGCCCACGCGACGCGGCGCGCGCCAGTCGCCTACCGAGCTGCTGCGCAACGCCGGCGGCCGCCTGCTGCCCTGGTTGCTACCGCTGGCGCTGCTCGCGCTCTGGCAACTGGGCGCATCGCGGGGCTGGATCTCCCCGCAAGTGTTGCCATCGCCGCACTTCGTCTGGCTGACCTTGCAAGATCTCTACAACAGCGGCGACCTCTGGCTGAACGTGCAGGCCAGCATGCAGCGCGTGCTGGTGGGCTTCGCCGTCGGCAGCGCGCTGGGCCTGGCGCTGGGCGCCGCGATGGGATTGTGGCGTCCGCTGGAAGCCTACATTCTGCCCACCTTCAACGCGCTGGTGCAGATCCCGGTCCTGGCGTGGCTGCCCTTCGTGCTGCTGCTGGTGGGCATAGGCGAAGCGTTGAAGTACATCCTGATCGCCAAGGCCGCGCTGGTGCCGGTGACGCTGAACACCTTGCAGGGATTCCGGCAAACCCCGGCCAGCCTGCTGGAAGTGGCCCGCGTCTATGGCTATACGCGGCGCCAGCAGGTGCTGGAAGTTGTATTGCCCCACGCCATGCCCACGCTCTTCACCGGCCTGCGGCTGGGTTTCACCAAGGCCTGGCTGTCGCTGGTGGTGGTGGAGCTGGTCGCATCCAGCGAAGGACTGGGCTATTTGATCGTCTACGGCCGGCAGTTGTTCCAGCTGGATCTGGTGATGGCGGCGGTGATCGTGGTGGGCGCCATCGGCTACGCCATCGACAAGCTGCTGGACCTGGCCGAAGCCCGCGCCGGCGGCGGCCAGGCCGCTACCCGCCTGGGCGCGGCGTCCAGTGGAGTCCAGGCATGACGGCGCCATCGATCAACCCGCTGTCCCTCGCCCGCCGCGCCAGTATTTGGATACGCGCCCGCTGGCGCGGCCTGGTGCTGCCCGCCGCCGCGATCCTGGCCTGGTGGGCGCTGGCGCGGCTGGACTGGGTGTCCACACCCTTGCTGGTATCGCCGGAGAAGGTGCTGGAGACGGCTACCAGCCAGATATCCTCCGGACGGCTGTGGCGCGCGCTGAGCGCGAGCCTGGCGCGCGAATTCACCGGATTCGCGATCGGCACCGCGCTCGGCCTGATACTGGGTGCGCTGCTGGGACTGCTGCCATTGTTCAACCGTATCGTGGGCCCCAGCTTCAACACCTTCAAGCAGATCTCGCTGTTTGCCTGGATCCCGCTGATCTCGGTCTGGTTCGGCCTGGGCGACGTGGCCAAGGTGACGTTCCTGTCGCTGGCCGCCCTGGTGCCCGTGGTCGTCAATACCTGCGACGGCATACGCAGCATGCCCGCCGCGCTGCTGGAAGTGGCCCGCGTGTTCGGCTATTCCCGCTGGCAGACGCTGCTTTACGTGGTGCTGCCGTCGGCGGCGCCCTCGATCTTCACCGGTGTGTACCTGGCGCTGATCTACTCCTGGCTGGCGACGATAGGCGCGGAGTACCTGCTGGTGGCCGGCCACGGCATCGGCAACACCTTGATCGAAGGCAGCGAACACTTCCAGATGGACCTGGTGATCTTCGGCATGTTCGTGATCGGCCTGGTGGGCTGGTCCATGAATGCTTTGGCCCGCGCGCTGGAGCGCCGGCTGGCGCGGCACCGCTACGGCGCCGCCTGATGGAGTAGGAAAGGAATGACGAGCATCTTCGGCAAGGAATTGAACATCCGCGGCGTGGGCAAGCGCTATGCCGGCCCCGGCGATGGCGCAGAGGCGCTGCAGGTCCTGCAGGACATCAACCTGGACGTGCCCGCGGGACGTTTCGTCAGCATCGTGGGCGCCAGCGGCTGCGGCAAGTCCACGCTGCTGCGCCTGATCCTGGGACTGGATGGCGACTACTCCGGCCAGATCCTGCTGGACGGCAAGGCGGTGCGCGGCGCGGGGCTGGACCGCGGCATCGTATTCCAGGATCACCGCCTGTTTCCGTGGCTGAACGTGGAACGCAATATCGCGACGGCGCTGCGCAACGCGCCCCTGTCGAAAGCGGAAAAGCGCGAGCTGGTGGCCGAGCACATCGCGCTGGTCGGCTTGCAGGGGTTCGAGAAATCCTACCCGCACCAGATCTCGGGCGGCATGGCGCAGCGCGTGGCGATCGCGCGCGGCCTGGTCAACCGCCCGCGCGTGCTGCTGCTGGACGAGCCGCTGGGCGCCCTGGACGCGTTGACTCGGTCCCGGCTGCAGAACGAGTTGCAGCGCATCTGGCAGCAGGAGCAGATCACCATGGTGCTGGTCACCCACGACGTGGAGGAAGCCGTGTTCCTGGGCGACCGCGTGGTGGTGATGCAGCCGCGTCCGGGACGCATCCGCCGCATCGTCGACATCGATCTGCCGCATCCCCGCAACCGCAGCGATCCGCGCTTCATCCGGCTGCGCGATGATGTGCTGAGCGACTTTCTCGATCCGGACGGGCGCGTGGCCCGCCATGAAGAACTGCCGCCGCCCGGCGGCCTGGCGGCCACGGTGGGCGCATTGCCCGCGCTGGGACGCTTGCGCATGGCTTGGTAGCTTCCCTGCGCACCAAAGCAAGCCAGCGGCACGCGCCGCCGGCTTGGTTGGTTCAGGCCTCGGCCGCTCAGTCGATCGACGCGCCCGCCACCTTCACGACCTTGCCCAGCCGCTCGTACTCCTCGGCGCCGAACTCCACCAAAGCCTGGCGCGAGGTGGGCGACGGAATCGCGCCGCGCGATTCCAGCATCTTGCGCACTTCCGGCTGCTGCAGCGCCCGGTTGACGGCCGCGTTGAGCTTGTCCAGCACCGCCACCGGCGTGCCCTTGGGTGCGTACAGGCCGTCCCAGGCGAAGAATTCATAACCCTTCAGGCCCGCTTCGCTGATCGTGGGAATGTCCGGGTTGGACGCCACGCGCTCCGGCGTGGTCACGCCCAGCGCCCGCAGCTTGCCCGCGGCGATCTGCCCCGATACGTTGGGCATCACGTCGATCATGAACGAGATGCGCCCGCCCAGCAGATCGGTCATGGCCGCGCCGCCGCCCTTGTACGGAATGTGCATGACCTTGGTGCCGGCCATCTGGTTCAGCAATTCACAGGCCAGATGCGAGGACGTGCCGTTGCCGGCGGAGCCGCAGGTCAGTTCGCCCGGATTCGATTTTGCATAGGCCAGCAGCTGCGCCAGGGTCTTGAAGCGTTCGTCGGTGGCATTGACCACCAGCGCCGCGGCGATGACCGTGAAGCGCGAGATCGGCTCGAAGTCGGACGGCGCGTAGCCCGGCGACTTGTACAGCCAGTGATTGGTGGCCTGGGTGCCATTGGTGCCATAGGACAGCGTATAGCCGTCGGGCTTGGCGCGCGCCGCGATCGAGGTGCCGATATTGCCGCCCGCGCCGGGGCGGTTCTCGACGATGATGGACTGCCCGAGTTCGCGCGACAGCGGCTCCGCGACCAGGCGCGCCAGCGTATCGCCGCCGCCGCCGGCCGCGAACGGCACCACCAGCGTGATCGGATGGTTCGGCCAGTCGGCCTGCTGCGCCTGGGCGCCGGACACGACGGACGCACAGGCGGCCGCCAGCATGCAATGCAAGATTCTTGAGGGTTTCACGGTTTGTCTCCTGAGGTATTTACGGTACGCGTCCATTGCTTTTTGAGTGGTCCGGACGCGTTTGGGGGTATGGGTTCGAGGTGCGCGCGCTCTCCGTGATGTCAGGCCGTCATTCCGGCGGAAGATGGCGGCGGCTGCTCTTGTCGGCCAGCCGCCAGCCGCCGTCCGTCTCCACCAGCACGTCCTGGCATTCGCGGATGGCCACCAGGCGCGGCGCGCCGCCCTGTTCATGCGGCACGCTTTCGTAGGCGGTCAGGAAGTAGCCGACGGTGGCGCGCGCGCCGGCCAGCTCGACCAGCCGCAGGTTGGTGATGACATGGCAGGTGCTGCGCTCAGGCGCGCGGGCATCCAAGGCCTGCAGGACTGCCGCGCGGCCGGCGAGCCGGCGTCCCTGCCGGTGCCAGACGCCGTCCTCGGCCATGAGGGCGGCCGCGGCCTCGTGGCGCCGCGTGTCCAGGGCGTGGAAGAATTCCAGCACCACGGACTCGCAGGCCGTCTTGGCCAACAGGGGCAAAATCGGGTTTTCCATTGCGATCCTCATCCGATCTGGGCGCTGGCCAGCGGCACGTCGGGCCGTTGCAGCAACGCCGGGTCCAGGGCCGCGCGTTGCGCGATCCATTTGCGCAGCTGGCGGAAATCGCGCGCTGCGTCCACCGATACGCCGGCCACGGCGCGGCCGCCGGCGTCCAGCGCCACCGACAGCAAGGCGCGGTCCCCCGCCTGCGGCCGCAGCACTTCGCTGCAGGCCAGGCCCGGGAAGCCAACGATCTGCACCATGGCGTCGTACTGTTCCGACCAGACGGCGCCGGTCGGCGCGTAAGGCTGGCCCACGCCAAGTGCCGACAGCGCGGCGGCCGTGCCCTGGTCCTGCGCGTTCTGCCAGGACTCCATGCGCGTATGGCCTTCCCCGGCCGCCAGCACCGCGACGTCGCCCGCCGCGTAGACGTCCGGCGCCGAGGTCCGGCAATACTCGTCCACCAGCACACCGCGTTCGCAGGCGATGCCGGCCGCGCGCGCCAGTTCGTCGTTCGCCCGCAAGCCCACGCCCAGCACGATGGCGTCCGCCTGCAGGCGCGTGCCGTCGGCCAGTTCCGCCACCGGGCGTCCGTCCGCCTGCGTCTGCACCGCGCGCAGGCCGGTATTCAGCCGCAAGTCCACGCCGTGCGCCGCATGCAGCGCGGCCAGGTGCGCCGAAACGCCGGGCTGCACGCTGCGGGCGCACAGCCGCGGCCCCTGCTCCAGCACGGTCACGGCGCTGCCCGACTGGCGCGCCGTCGCCGCCACCTCCAGTCCGATCCAGCCGCCGCCGACCACGACCAGGCGGCGGCCCGGACCCAGGCTGGCGCGCAGGCGCAGCGCGTCGCCGCGGGTGCGCAGCACATGCACGCCTGGACCGTCCACGCCCGGCAGTTCGGGCACTATCGGCCTGCCGCCCATGCACAGGATCAGCTTGTCGTAGGCGATGGCATCGCCGTCCGAGGTCTCCACCCGCTTTTCGTCCGCGCGCAGGCGGGTCGCCGCCACTTCCGGCTGGAACTCGATGCGCTGCGATGCCAGCCGCTCGGCCGAAAACAGCTCGGTGCTTTCGGCCACGGCCTGGCCGCCCAGCACCGCCTTGCTCAAAGGCGGACGTTCATAGGGCGCATAGGGTTCGTCGCCCAGCAGCACGATGCGGCCTTCGTAGCCACGCTCGCGCAAGGTCGCCGCGGCCCATCCGCCCGCCTGGCCCGCGCCGACCACCACAATGACGCCCGCACTCATGCGGCTTCCGCCTTCAGGTAGACCGTGCCGGCCTCCACCCGCACCTCGTAGCGGCGCAGGTCCGTCGTGACCGGCGGGCATTGCGGCTTGCCGGTGCGGATATCGAAGACGCCCTGGTGCAGCGGGCACTCGATGGTGCCGTCTTCCAGATAGCCGTCGGCCAGGCTGGCGTTGCCGTGCGGACAACGGTCCTGCGTGGCGCAGATATCGCCCTGCAGGTCGTACAGGCAGACGCCCTCGCCTTCATGCACCACGCGCAGCGTGCCGGTGTCGGGCGAAATGTCCGACACCATCGCGACAGGTTTCCAGGTATCCATGCTCACAGCCCCATCGCCTGGCGGTAGTAGTCGTAGAAGGAGCGGATCAGCACCTCGGTCACCATATAGTCGGCCGGTTCGGTGTCGCGGCCGCCCATCTCGACGATGCCGCGCGCTTCCGGATAGCCGGTAACGCCGATCTGCACCTGGTTCAGCATTTCGCTGTCGTCCATCGACACGAAGCCGGCCGGACCCAGCAGGTTGGCGTGCTTCAGGCGCAGGCGGGTCATTTCCTCGTCGTCGTCCTCGTAGCCGTAATAGGTGAACACCAGTTCGTGTTCGGTGGGGCTGCGCGGAATGACGTGGCGGGTCTTGAGCGAATTGGCCTGGATGCCGAACTGCGCGGCCGGGAAGACCCACGCGCCGCCGACGCGGCCGCGGTTGAACTCGGCGCGCGGGGTCACCGTTTCCAGGTCCAGCAGTTCGAGGTCGTCGCGGAAGCGGCTCATTTCCGTGGTGGCCTCGGTCTTTTTCTTGCCCTCGTTGTGCGACACCATCACGCTGTGCGCGCCGCCGCCCGTGGGGATGCACTCGGACTTGGAGTCCGCGCGCCACAGGCCGAAGGTGATGTAGAAGGTGTGCAGCAGCGTGGCGTGGTACGGATCCTTCAGGTTCTCCAGGTACATCTTCCAGTTGCTGGGGATCAGCTGACGGCTGTAGCCCAGCAGCTTGAGCGGCTTGCCCGGCAGCATGTGATCGATCTCGGCCAGCACTTCCGGGCCGCAGTAATCCTCGAAGCTGGGCGCGTCCTCGGCGAAGGTGGCCCAGATCGAGCCGCCCCGGTTCACGCTGCGCAGCTTGCGGATGCCGTTCTGCTTGGGATCGAAATCGCGCGGCATGCCACCCTTGCCCATGGCGCCGCGGCGGAACGGCACGCCTTGCAGATTGCCGTTCAGGTCATAGTTCCACTGATGGTAGGGGCAGGTGAAGTCCTCCACCTTGCCGGTGTTCTGCCAGCAGATCTGCGCGCCGCGGTGCGCGCAGCGGTTTTCCAGCACGTTGATCTCGCCTTCCGCGTTGCGGACCATGACCACGGGGCGGTCGCCGATCCAGTTGCGCTTGTAGCAGCCGACTTCAGGCACTTCGCATTCCAGGCCCACGTAGTTCCAGGTCTTGCCGCCGAAGAACACGTCCATCTCCTTCTTGAAGATGGCGGGATCGGTATAGACCCAGTTGGGGATGCGCGTATAGCCTTCCTTGGGCCAGCGGCGCTCGATATGGATGGGAGCCGCCGCCGGAGCCTGCGGCGCGGTGGAGTGGGTACAGGTCATGATGGGTATCCTCGGGGCGGATTCAGATGGGGACGATGAGCGAGGTGCGCACGCGGTAGTTGTCATACACGCAGTCGCGGCGGCTGAAGGCCAGGCCCTCGGGCGTCACGCGCAGCACGTCCAGATAGCGGCCCACCATGTTCAAGGTGGGCTCCCGGTCGGACAGCGACTCCATCACGGCGAAGTTGGCCTGCGCCACGATGTGGTCGCCCTGCACTTCCAGCACGCGCACGCCGCTGATGAAATGGCGCAGCGAACGCGGCTCGAACATGGTGGTTTCGCGCAAGGCGGTGACGCGGTCGCGCACCATGTTCTTGTTCATGCAATAGATCAGGCCCAGGGGCAGGCCCGCGTCATGGTTCTCGCGGGACAGCACCCGGTAATGGCAGTCCTCGGTGAAGAAGGCAGGCCAGTCCTCCAGCCGGTCTTCGTCCAGGCAGTAGGCGTAGTCGTCATAGAAGTCCCGCAGGCGCGCGCGCAGCGACGGGGTATCGGAAAGCTCGGTCATGGTCATTGCGGATCCAGATATCGGTTCTAGGGAATCGCGTCCTATCGGGCCGTGGCGGCCAGTTGCGCGCGGTTGCTCTCGAAGCCGCTCTGGCTGCCCAGCGCCAGGATGGGTTCCTGCATGCGCTCCTGCCAGATCAGCGACTCCATGGCGATCTGCAGCGGATGGTCCTGCACCGTCAGCGCGGAGGTGGTTTCCGTGCCCGAGTGATGCGAGTGCATGGCCCAGCCCGGCGCCGACAGGATCAGGTCGCCCGCCTTCCAGTCCAGCCGCGTGCCGTTGACCTTGCTGTAGCCGTTGCCGCGCAGGTAATAGTTGATGGCCGACGAGCTGTGGCGATGCGGCACGTGGTGGTTGTCCGGCGGCGACGAGGAAATCGTCGCGAAGAAGCTGTGCGTGGTGCCGATGCGGCGCTCGGTCGCCGGGTTGTACAGCACGAACAGGCGGCGGCCGTTATAGCCGCGCGCCATGTCCTCGACGCTGGGCAGCTGGCGCGAGACCGCGGCCCAGGGCCAATGCAGCGCCTTGGATTCCAGCACGTCGATGTCGATCAGCCATTCATAGCCCAGCAGCCAGGCGCCCTCGGGCGTGATCTGCTCGCGCAGCGCCAGGTCGCGCGAACGGGCCGCGTCGGGCGCGCGCGCCGGCACCGGCTTGGTGTTGGCGTCGGCCGGGGGCACGCTGCCCTCGAACTCCTCGACGTAATGGATCTCCAGCTTTTCCAACAGCGGAGCGTTGGAATACGACAGGCGCACCCACGGCGTCTTGCCTTCGTTACGATAGGAATGCACCTGCATGGCGGGGGTGTTCCAGACGTCCCAGTGCCCCACGTGGATGTCGCGCCCGGCCACCGTGGCCACGCCCTCGCCGCTGATACAGATCTCCAGCATGTTGGAGTTCTTGCGCAGGTTGAAAGTGCTTTCGCCCGGATTGACCACGTTGATCGTGACGTCGGTTCCCGGGGCCAGGCCCAGGCCCGGCGCGGTGGCTTCCGGATGCACGATGAGCGAGGCGCGGCGGCCATTGTCCGGCCGGGGCGCGTCCGTCAGGCGCGCGATCTCGAGATCGATATCCTCTTTGGGGATGACGATGGACTGCCATTTGTTTTGTTCCCGCGGACTGGCGCCGCTGATATCGACGAACATGTGGTCTCCTCTTGCCGCCGGCGCCCGGCGCCGGCTGTACGGTTATGCGAATTCGGTTTCAGGGCTGCGCCAGCAGCAGGTTCTCGCGGGTCTGCGGCGGCAGCGCCACGCCCAGGCCGTGATCGCGGGCGTGCTCGTACACCACGCGCGCCATCGCCAGGTCGGACAGGCCCATGCCCATGCCCTTGAAGATCGTCAGCCGCGCGCCTTGCGGACGGCCCGCGCCCGCGGCCAGCAGATCGCTCAACACCGCCACGTCCTGCCACGGCGCGCCATCGGCGCCAAAGCGTTCGCGCAGTTCACGCGAACCACGGCGCGCGTTCTCCATGTCGTCCACCACCACCCGGTCGGCGCGCGCGAACACGTCTTGCGCGAACTCGGCCTTGGCCGGCAGGATCGCGCCCACGGCGTTCAGGTGCTTGCAGTCGGCCAGCATGGCCGCGTCCACGAAAGGCTCGACGGCGCGCGTGATCAAGGTGACGATCTCCGCGCCGGCCAGCGCCTGTTCCAGGCTGGCCGCTTCCTCGATGTCGAATCGATACTTGCCTTGCACGCTGGCGACGAAGGCGCGGCGCTTTTCCGGCGTGGGGCTGTAGACGCGCACGCGGCGCAGATCGCGCACGGCGGCCAATGCAGCCAGTTGGGTGACGGCCTGCGGCCCGGTGCCTATCAGCGCGGCACAGGCGGCATCGGCCGGCGCCAGGGCGCGCGTGGCGACGCCGCTGATTGCGGCCGTGCGCAGCATGCCCAGCGCGCGCGCCTCGATCACCGCGCGCAGAAAGCCCGACTCGGCGTCGAACAGGCTGAACAGCGAACCGCCGCCGCTCTTGGTATGGACCCAGGTCTTGAAGCCCGCATAGCCGCCCGCGCCAGTCTGCACCGAGCCCAATGCATGCATCGAGCTGCCGTCGCCCCAGGTCGCCAGCGCCTTGGGCAGGTTGCGCGCCTGTTCGCGCCCTTGCGCGACCAGCATGGCATGCAGGGCGTCGATCGCCTTGGGAATGTCCAGCACCGAGACCACGTCCCGTTCCGTCAGGTACCGCAGCGCATCAGCCATGCGCGTCTCCTTGTTCATTGGCGGCGGGCTCGTCCGCCACCGTGTTGACCAGTGTTCCGATGCCGGGAATCTCGACTTCCAGCGTGTCGCCGGCGCTCATGAAGCGCGGCGGCTTGCGGCTAGAGCCCACGCCTTCGGGCGTGCCGGTGGCAATCACGTCGCCCGGCGACAGGCGGGTGAAGCTGCTGATGTAGGCAATCAGCTCGGAAATGGGAAAGATCAGGTCGGACACCTGGCCGTGCTGCATGACCTCGCCGTTGAGGCGGGAAATGACTTCCAGGCGCGCCGGATCGCCGATCTCGTCGGCGGTGACCAGCCAGGGGCCGAGCGCGCCGCTGCGCTCGAAGTTCTTGCCCGGCGTCACCTGCGCGTTGTGCTTCTGGAAATCGCGCACGGAGTTCTCGGCCATGCAGGTGTAGCCGGCCACGTGCGCCAGGGCGTCCTGGGCGGCGATATGGCGGCCGCCCCGGCCTATCACCACGGCCAGTTCGGCCTCGTAATCGAAACGGTCGGAGGCGCGCGGCTTCCACACCGGCTCGCCGTGGCCGACGAAGCTGTCCGCAAAGCGCGCAAACAGCGAGGGGTGCGCCGGCAGTTCGCGCCCGGCCTCGGCCACGTGGCGGCCGTAGTTCAGGCCCACGCAGAGAATCTTGCGCGGCGCCACCACCGGCGGCAGCAGGCGCAGCCCGGCCAAGGGCATACAGGCCTGGCCTGGCGCCTCGGCGGCGCGCGCGATCTGTTCCACCCCCGCTTCCAACGCCGCGACCGTGTCGGGCCAGACATGGGTCAGGGCCACGACCTCGGCGCCGCGCACCACGCCCCAGGCGCTGCGGCCTGCCTGAACGAAGCTGATGAGCTTCATGTTGTCTCCTGTGCTTGCGGCGGCAAACGGCATGCATTGATGGATCTCTTTGCATGCATTTATCGGTTCAACCGCACTTGAATTGCTGTTTTTCCGAATTATTGCATGCAATTTTGATAAATCGCAAGGCTGAATCAGTTTTTTTATTGACTATTGCATGCAATTTTGACGGTACACTGAAAGCCCTCACAGACCGGAACCAGCCTTCCACCTCTCTATGGCCGCACAAATCGATAAAGTCATTTCCGAACTCCGGGACATGGTGCTTTCGGGCGTCCTGCAACCGGGGGAGCGCGTGGTCGAGTTGCAGTTTTCAGCGCGCCTGGGCGTATCGCGCACCCCGTTGCGCATTGCGCTGACCGAGCTGGAAAAAGAGGGCCTGCTGGAACGGCTGCCCTCGCGCGGCTTCCGGGTGCGGGCTTTCACGGTGGACGAGATCGGCGACGCGGTCGATGTGCGCGGCGTGCTCGAAGGCATGGCGGCCCGCCTGCTGGCCGAGCGCGGCGCTTCGCAGGACGTGCTGGACCGCCTGTCGCAAGCGGTGGAAGAAGGACGCGCCCTGCTAGCGCCGGCCCGCCGCGATCCCAACACCACGGTGGACGCACGCGCATGGGGGCAGATCAACCGGCGCTTTCACGAGATCCTGTGCGAAGCCGCGGGCAACCGCGCGCTCCTGTCGGCGCTGGAACACAACAACAAGACGCCCCTGGCCGGCCCGGCCGCGCTGACCCTGCCGTCCACGCCGTCGTTACTGGAAACGCCCTTCGTGCTGCGCGCGCAGGCGGACCACGAAGACCTGCTGCGCGCCATCACGCGCCGCGAGGCCGTGCGCGCCGAAAACCTGATGCGCGAACACGCCTATCGCAGCCGCGAAAACAAGCGCGTGCTGCTGGAATCGCTGCGCGGCGCCCTGCCCGCGCAGCCCGGGCTGTCGGACGTCAGCGCATAAACAGGACCCCACGGCATGCAATTCATTCCCGACTTTTCCGCCCAGGCGCTTATCTCGCGCGACCTGGTCGCCGCCCTGCGCCGCGATGCGCCGCTGGTGCAGTGCCTGACCAATTTCGTTTCCATGAACACCGCGGCCAACGTGCTGCTGGCCATGGGCGCCTCGCCTGCCATGGTGCATGCGCAGGAGGAAGCGCCCGAGTTCGCGCGCGTCTGCGGCGCGGTCGTGATCAACATCGGCACCCTGTCCTCGCCCTGGCTGGACAGCATGCTGCTGACCGCCGCCTCGGCCAACGAGGCCGGCATACCTTGGGTGCTCGATCCGGTGGCGCACCACGCCACCGCCTTTCGCCGCGACGCGGTACGCCGCCTGCTGGATTTGCGGCCCGCCATCATCCGCGGCAATGCCTCGGAGATCATCGCGCTGGCTGGCGGCCAAAGCGCGAGCAAGGGCGTGGACGCGCGCGACGCCGTCTCGCAGGCGGAACAGTCCGCGCATGCCATCGCCGCCAGCCGCGCGACGGTGGTGGCGGTGACCGGCGAAACCGACTACGTCACGGACGGCACGCGCGCCGTCCGCATCGTGGGCGGCTCCCCCTTGATGCCGCGCGTCACGGCCACCGGCTGCGCGCTGACGGCGCTGGTCGGCGCCTGCGCGGCGGTGTCCAGGAATGACCCGTTTTCCGCGGCTGTCGCCGCCCTGTCGTGTTTCGCCATCGCGGGCCGGCGCGCCGGAATACAGGCCGAAGGGCCCGGATCTTTCGCATGGCGCTTCCTGGATGCACTTGCGGCTTTGGACGCCGACGACCTTGGCCGCGAATCGCCGTTGCGCTAGGGCTTACATGCGGTACTGCAGGCTCAGCATCGCATTGCGCGGCGCGCCCGGCATGTTCAGGTTGGGGCTGCTGCCGTGGGCCGACACGATGTAGCCGGCATCGAACAGGTTGTACACGTTCAACTGCACCGAGTACGGCCCCTTGCGCCACCACGCCGCGGCGTCGGCGGTCACATAGCCCGGCAGCCTGACAGTGTTGCCCGGGTTGGCAAAGCGCGCGCCCACCAGGTTCAGGCCGGCGCCCACGCCGAAGCCTTCTCCCAGATCCTTGGTGATCCAAACATTGCCGGCATGCCGCGGCGTCAGCGTGGCGCGTTTGCCTTCCACATTCTTGCCGCCATCGCGCGCGATGGACTCGGTGATGCGGGCGTCCAGGTAGGCGTAGCCCAGCATCGCGCGCCAGCCGTTGCTCAGGTCGCCCTGCAAGGTCCATTCCGCACCGTCGGTGCGCTGCGTGCCGACCGGCACCAAGGTATTGGTGACCGGATTGTTGACCTTGATGTCCGTGCGCTCCAGGCGGAAGACGGACACGGTGGTCGACAGCTTGCCATCCAGGAAATCGTACTTGGCGCCGATCTCATAGTTGGTGGTTTTCTCGGGCGCCAGGTCGGCATTGTTGGCCGCCAGCGAGAACGCTTCGCCGGAAGGCTGGTACGACTGGCTCCACGAAATGTAGTACGACTGCACCGCGTCGGGCTGGAACACCAGGCCCAGGCGCGGACTCCAGTTGGAATCGGTGCGGGCAAGATTGGTGCCATTGCGGCGGTCTTCGGTCTTCTGCTCGAAACGGTCGTGACGCACGCCGCCCAACACCTTCCAATGTTCGCCCAGCGACACCATGTCCTGCACGTACAGGCCCAGGGTGTTGAAACGGCCCAGGTTGTCCGTGCCGGGCCGGCCGCCAACTTGCAAGGGCAAGGTCGGCAGCACCGGATCGAACAGATCGACGGTGGCCACGTTGTTGCGGGAGTAATTCACCAGATCCTTGTTCTGCTGCCCGACCTCCACGCCGTACAGGATCTCGTGGCGCACCGCGCCCCACTGCGCGCGCTGCGTCAGTTCGGTCTGGTTGGTCCAGCCGTGCTCTTCGCGCAAGACGTTCGAGCGGTTCAAGGTCACGGTCCGCGCGGCCTCGTTCACGATGCCCGGCAAGGTGTTGTTGCGATCCAGGGTGTAGTGGTAGTAGCGGGTGGCGTTGCGCAGCGACCAGTTCTCGTTGAAGCGATGGTTCAGCGTGGCCGCATAGGACTGCACGCGCGCCTGCGAATAGTCCGCGTCGCGCGCGTTTTCGGCGCCGTAGTAAGTGGAAGGATCCACCTCCACCGGCCGGCCGTGATACGCGGGGATGCCGAAATCCGTGACGCGGCGGTCTTCCAGGAATTCGGTTTGCAGCAGCAGGGTCGTGCCTTCGCCCAGGCGGAACTGGGCAGACGGCGCAATCGCCTTGCGGTCCAGGAACTGCTTGTCGCGGTAGCTGTCGCCCTTCTCCACCGCGCCGGTCAGGCGCCAGGCCATGCTGCCGCTTTCGGTCGAACGGCCCAGGTCCAGATCCAGGCGTCGGTCGTTCCAGGAACCGTAGCTCAAGCCCAATGCCGTGATGTCCTCGCCGGGCTTCTTGGTGATGCGGTTGATCAGGCCGCCCGAGGACCCGCGGCCGTACAGCACCGCGGCCGGCCCCTTGATGACGTCGATGCGTTCGACGTTGGACAGGTCGCGGAAATACAGCGCGTCGTCGCGGAAGCCGTCGACGAACTGGTCGGCGATGGCGGTAAAGCCGCGGATCGACACCTGGTCGCGCTGCCCGTCGCCCGTGGAGAAGCTCACGCCCGGCACGTTCTTCAACGCGTCCTGCATCGAATTGGCATGCTGGTCGCGCATGACTTCTGCCGGCACGACGTTGACGGTCTGGGGAATATCGCGCAAGGGAACGTCGATCTTGGTGGCGCTGGACGAATCAGGCGGGTTGTAGCTCTGCGCCGCCGCGTCGTTGCCGTATACGCTCACGGCGGGCAAGGTGGGAGTGCTGGTCTGGGCTTGCGCCGGCGCCGGGCTGGCAAGAGGCGCCAGGGCGAGCAGTGCTGCGGAAATCGAACGAGGGGCGTGCATGGCCGTGCTGCGTCTTTCTAAAGTAGTTTGAAATGGAACGATCGGCGATTCTCCTGTCAATAAGAATGGGTCGCAATCGTTTTATCATTTCGTTGTCGCCGGGCCACGATAAATGAGACTGCCGTCCAATTCAGTTTTTCGTCAGCCGACGTGTGCCACCCGTGCGCGAACCCTGGCCGCGCCTGCCTGCGCCCATGTCACGGCCGGGTCACATGCTGTCCCCAAAATTCCTTTCCTTCAAACCCGGAGGAAAGACGGTGAAGCCGAATCTAGGAAAGATCCTTGCAATGTCCGCCAGCGCCGC
>JALDYL010000404.1:0-3068 GCA_032153965.1 Achromobacter sp.
AGGGTTTCGACGCGGGCCCAGAGGCGCTCGGCGTTCAGGGGAGGAAAAGCGTGTGGCATGAGACTTCCTGAATTTGCGCCTGGAATTATGGCATGCGTGCCTGCAGCGTCTGGCTGCGCGGCGCATCCAGGAACAGCGCCACCACCGCAGCGCAGGCCAGGGTGATTGCGATCAGCGCGTGCAGCAATTGGCGGAAGGCGTCGTCATAAGCCTGGCGCAGCAGCGCCGGGCCCGCGCCGGGCAGCTGGGCCAGGGCCTGCGCCATGTCGCCGGCCGCGAGGTATTGCGCGGCGGCGCCGGGATCCGCGCCGAGCCGGTGGGCGATCAACAAGGTCAGCAAGGCGTTGACGCTGGCCAGTGCGATGCCTTCTCCGGCCACGCGGGTGGTGCTGAAGATGCCGGCGGCCATGCCCGCGCGCTCGGGTGGCGCGACGCTCATCGAGAGGCCATCCATCAGGCCCCAGGGCAGGCCGGTGCCGGCGCCGATCAGCAGCATGGGCCAGAGCGCGGCCTGGGCCGGCTGCGCGACGCCGATGCGGCTGAGCCAATACAGGCCCAGGGCGGCGGCAAGCAGGCCCAGCGCGCAGCTGCGGCCCGCGCTCATCCAGCGCGTGGTCCAGACGGCCACCGCCGGCATGAAGAGCAGCGGCGCGGACAGGGCCGCCAGCGCCAGTCCCGCGTCGGCTTCGCCGCGACCCTCGATGCCGATGAAACGGATCGGCAGCAGCACCAGCAGCACCACATAGCAATAGCAGGTGGCCACGGGCAGCATCTGCACGCCGACAAAGCGCGGATAGCGCAATAGCGCCAGGTCCAGCATCGGCCGGCGCACGCGCCGCTCGATCGCCACGAAGGCCAACAGGCACAGCGCCGCGGCGGCCAGCAGCTTCCAGGCGAGCGCGGACGCGCCGCGCGCGGCGGGCGTTTCAAGGATGCCCCAGGTCAGGAGCGCCAGCGCGCAGGTGAAGGCCAGGCTGCCGGCCCAGTCCAGCGGGCCCGCGTGCGGATCCCGCGATTCCTGCATCCGGGGCAGGGCGACAGCCAGCGCCAGCGCGCCGACCGCGGCGCTGGACAAGAAGACCGAGCGCCAGCCCAGGCTGTCGATCAGCAGGCCGGCCAGCATCGGCCCCAGCGCCAGGCCCGCGCCGAAACTGGCGCCGAGCAGGCCGAAGGCGCGGGTGCGCGCCGGACCTGGGCAGGCGTGCGCCAGGGACGCCGAGCCGCCGGCCAGGGCCGCGGCGGCGCCCGCGCCTTGCAGCGCGCGCAGGCCGTCCAGCCAGGCCACCGTGGGCGCGAGCGCCAGCGCAACCGATACCAGCGCGAACAAGGCCACGCCGGACACGAACAGGCGCTTGCGGCCATAGGCATCGGCCAGCGTGCCCGCCGCCATCAGCAGGCTGCCGAAGCTCAGCATGAAGGCGTTGGTGATCCAGCCGAGCGCCTGGGCGCTTCCGCCCAGGTCGCGGCCGATGGCGGGGGTGGCGACGGCGCCGCCGGAAAAGCTCAAGGGCAGGATGAGGGCGGCCGTGCAGACGGCAAGCACGGTCCAGCCCGGGGAAACGGGAACAGAGGCAGAGGAAGGCATCGACGAATCAGGTTGGAATAGCCGGGATAGGCGTCGATGAAGGATAAAATTGCGTCAATGAAACAGAAACACCGCCAATATCCTTTATGAGCGGATAAATATTCCTTAATGGAACGGAAATGGACAGCCTGAGCGGAATACACGCCTTCGTCCACGCCGCGCAGCGCGGCAGCTACGTCGCGGCCGCCGAGCATCTGGGCCTGTCGGCCTCGGCCGTGGGCAAGAGCGTGGCGCGGCTGGAGGACAGGCTGGGCGTGCGCCTGCTCAACCGCAGCACGCGGCGCATCAGCCTGACCGAGGAGGGCGCGCTCTATCTGGAGCGCTGCCTGCGCATCGTGAACCAACTGGATGAGGCCGAGGCCGAGGTAACCCGGGGCCGCGAGGCGCCGCGCGGCCGGCTGCGGGTCAGCGTGCCGGCCATCGGCTACCGCCTGCTGCTGCCGCTGCTGCCCGAGTTCATCCGCCGCTATCCGGAGATCGAGCTGGAGCTGGATTTCAACGACCGCATCGTCGATGTCATCGGCGAGGGGCTGGACGCGGTGATACGCAGCGGGGAGTTCGCCGATTCGCGCCTGCGGGCGCGGCCGCTGCGGCCTTATCGCTTCGTGGTGGCGGGCGCGCCCGCCTATCTGGCCGCCCGCGGCACGCCGCGAGCGCCGGGCGAGCTGGACGGCCATGCCAGGCTGGCCTATCGCTATCCGGGCACGGGCCAGGCGCAGCCATGGCAGTTCCGCGACGGTCCTGTGGCGCCCGCGCCGGCTGTGCTGAGCTTCAACAGCGTGGAGGCCTTGATCGGCGCGGCCCAAGCTGGGCTGGGCCTGGCCTACCTGCCCGATTTCGCGCTGCGGGCGGCTTTGGACGAAGGCCGTCTCGCCACCGTGCTGGACGACTGCCTCGATGCAGGCGGCCGTTTTTCCGTGCTGTGGCCGGACAGCAGGCATCCGCTGCCCAAGCTGCGGGCCTTCGTCGATTTCCTGGCCGAACGGCTGGGCGCCTAGCGCTTCGCGCGCCAGGCGGGTTCGCGCTTTTCCAGGAAGGCGCTGACGCCTTCGCGGGCTTCGTCCGTGCTGCGCACGGCCGCAATGCGCTCCACCGTGTCGGCGATGAGGGCGGCATCGAGCTCCCGGCCGGCGAAGTCGCGCACCAGCCGCTTGCTGGCCTGCACCGCGCCGGGACCGTTGTCGCACAGGACCTGGCACAGCGCCTCGGCGCGCTGCGCCAGTTCGGCCAGCGGCGCGACATCGTGCACCAGGCCCAGCCGGAACGCGGTCGCGGCGTCGAAGCGTTCGGCGGTCAGGAAGTACCGGTTGGCCGCGCGCTCGCCCATGGCGCGCAGCACATAGGGGCTGATCGTGGCGGGCAGCAGCCCCAGCCGGGTTTCCGACAGGCAGAAGTGCGCGCTGTCCGCGGCGATGGCGACGTCGCAGGCCGACACCAGGCCCATGCCGCCGGCATAGGCGTCGCCGTTGACGCAGGCCACCAC
>JALDYL010000405.1:0-3053 GCA_032153965.1 Achromobacter sp.
GCGAACACGTCGGCATCGGTCAGGAACGGCATGCGGTACGGGTTGTGCGCGGTCATCGGCGTGCGGATATAGCCGGGCGCGATCGTGACCACGCGGATGCCGTGCGCGCGCTGCTCCAGCCGCAGGCTTTCCAGCAGCTTGATCACCGCCGACTTGGACGCGCTGTAGGCGCCCGCGCCCGGCAGGCCGCGCACGCCGGCGACGCTGGCAATGCCCACCAGCGTGCCGCGGCGCCCGAAGTGGCCGGGCTCGCGCGCCTGCATCGCGTGCATGAACGGCTGGAAGGTGGTCAGCACGCCGAACCAGTTGGTATCCATCACCTGGCGGAAGGCGTCGAGGTCCTCGCGCTCGCTGGCGACGGTGCCGACCGAGACTCCGGCATTGGCGATCACCACGTCCGGACAGCCGAAATGGCCGAGGAAGTCTTCAGCGGCACGCACCATGGCGTCGGCATCGCGCACATCGGCGCCATAGACGCGCACCGCGCCCGGGTTGGCCAGCGTGGCGACAAACTCGCGCAGCGCGTCCTCGCGGCGCGCCACCAGCCCGAGGATGGCGCCTTGCGACGCGTATTCGCGCGCGAGAGCCTGGCCCAGGCCGCTGGAGGCGCCGGTCAGGAAGACTTTGAGAGGACGCATGAAGGCTGGGTTGCGGTCTGAAATAAGAAACGGCTGGTACAGGATACCAGCCGTTTGGCTTGCTACAGGTGTTGGATAACCCTCGGCTTGCGAAGGTCGCCAGCAGATTACATCTTCTTCGTCTTCACCTGGTCAACCAGGTAATCCATGGTCTGGATCGCGCCCTGCTTGTTGCCGGCAATCGACGGCGAGGTCACGTACTTGCCCTGCACCACCACGGTCGGCACGCCGTCGATCTTGTAGGCGTCGGCGATCTTGTTGGCGCGCTGTGAGTTGGTGGTCACCGTGAACGAGTTGTAGGCGTCCAGGAAGGCCTTGCGGTCCACACCGTTCTTGGCCATGAAGTCGGCGATCTCGTTGGGGTCCGTCATGCGCTTGCGGTCCACGTGGATGGCGTTGAAGACCTTGGTGTGCATGGCGTCGAGCTTGCCGATGGCTTCCAGCGCATAGAAGATCTTGGTGTGCGGCAGCAGGTCGTCACGGAACGCGACCGGCACGCGCTTGAAGACCACGTTGCTGCCCTGCTTCTTGACCCAGGCTTCCAGATCCGGCTCGAAATCGTAGCAGTGCGGGCAGCCGTACCAGAAGAACTCGGTCACCTCGATCTTGCCCGCGGCGACCGGCTGGGCCGCCTTCAGGACCTGGTATTCCTTGCCCTCGGCGGGCGCCGCCCGGGACGGGGCGGACATCAGCAGGCCGCCCACGGCGGCGAACATGGCGAACAGTGCGGCGAGTTTTTTCATCTTGGTGCGGCCTTGCGGTTTGGACGATGAGCGTATGACAGCGGCGGCGGCGTCCGGTTCAGCGGAACGCCGGCCGCTTCTGGTGACAACGTGTTGCGGCGGTTACCGGCGATGACAGCCAGTGCCGCCGGCACGACCGGAATAACGCCTGACCCTGCGGTCCGGCTTACTGCTTGGTGAAGCGGATCACCGAGGCCTCGAAGCCGGACGACTGCAGCCGGTCGCGTGCCTTGTTCATGTCTTCGATGCGGTTGAACGGCCCCAGGCGCACCCGGTACATCTTGACGCCGTTGACGTCGCGTTCGGTGATCCTGGCTTCGAAGCCCTGCATCGCCAGGTTGGCCTTCTGGCGGTCGGCGTCGTCCGACGAGCGGAACGCGCCCACCTGCAGCAGGTAGCCCACCTTGTTGGCGTCGGCCTGGGCGATCTCGGCGATCGGGTCGGCCACCGGCTTCTCGGCCGGCTTGCTGGCGACGGGCTTGTCAGCCGGCTTCTCCACGGGCTTTTCCACCGGCTTCTCGGCCGGACGGGCGACGGCCACCGGGGGTTGCTGGCCGTTCTGGCCGTTCTGGCCAGAACGGCCGTTCGGCTTCGGTTCCGGCTCGGGTGGCTGGCCCACCGGCTTGGCCGGGGTCTTGCTCCACAGCGGCTTGTTGGGGTCGCTCGGGCCCTCGTCGGCACGCTGGGCCGGCGGCGGCAGCTGGCTGGTGACATTGCCCGGCTCGCTCGGGCGCGGGGCACTCTTCTGCTGGAACGGGGTCGGCGACTTGGTGATGTACAGGGCGACCACCACGGCGATGGCCAGCCCGACGATCAGCCCGAGCACCAGGCCCAGGAACGTACCGCCGCGTTGCTGGTTGCGGCGGACATGGCGCGACTCGCGCTTGCGTTGCTGTTGCATGAAGTCCTCTTCGGTGATGCCGGGATTATAGGGCCAGCGCCGCCAACGGCAGCACTGGCATCGTCCCCGGGGCCGGACGGCCCCGTGCGTCCCGCGCGGGGGACGCCGGACGCCTGCTTACATGCGGCGCGGGGCGGACACGCCGATCACCGCCAGGCCGTTGCGCAGCACCTGGCGCGTGGCGGCCAGCAGCGCCAGCCGGGCGCGCTTGACGGCCTCGTCGTCCACCAGCACGCGGTCGGCGTTGTAGAAGGCGTGGAAGTCGCCGGCCAGGTCGCGCAGGTAGAAGGCGACCGCATGCGGCGCCAGCTCGGCGGCGGCGGCCGACAGCATGTCCGGGAACTCGGCCAGGCGCTGTCCCAGCGCCTGCGCCTGGGCGCTGGCCTCGGGGCCGGTCACGGCCGACAGGTCGGCGCCGGCCAACTCTGCCAGGCGGGCTTCCCAGTCCGCGCCGCCCCACGACTCGAAGATCGAGCAGATGCGGGCATGGGCGTACTGCACGTAGTACACCGGGTTCTCGTCGCTCTGCTTGAGCGCGAGGTCGACGTCGAACACGAACTCGGTATCGGCCTTGCGCGACAGCAGGAAGAAGCGCACCGCGTCGCGGCCACGGGTGAAGTGCGCGGGCCAGTCGGCCACGCCCGCATCCAGGCAGCCGCGGATGGTCTCGCAGGTGTCATCCTGGCCGTTGGACCATTCGATCAGGTCGCGCACGGTGACGTAGGAGCCGGCGCGCTTGGAGATCTTGACCTCCTCGCCGTTCTTCATCAC
>JALDYL010000120.1:0-13877 GCA_032153965.1 Achromobacter sp.
GCTGCTCAGCGAAAAAGCCCGCTCGATTTCGGCCACGGCGGGCTGGGTGGAGCCGCAGGCGCGCTAGGCGCCGCGGCCGCCCTCACCTCCGCGCGTCGGGCAGCCGGCTGGGCGGCGGCGTGCTGGCCACGTTTTTCTTGTAGTAGGCGATGAACTCCGGCGCCGGCATGGGCTTGCCGTAGAGCCAGCCCTGGCCGAAATCCACTTCGCGCGATTTCAGGTGGTCTTCCTGCTCCTGGCGTTCGATGCCTTCGGCCACGGTCAGCAGATTCAGCGACTTCGCCATGTCGATGATGTGGTCCGTCACCTTGTGGGTGGCGGAATCGGTGCCTATGGTATCGACGAAAGACTTGTCGATCTTCAGCGAGTCCAGCGGCAAGCGCTGCAGGTACGACAGGCTGGAGTAGCCGGTGCCGAAGTCGTCGATGGCCACGGCATGCCCCTGCGCGCGGGCCTGCTCGATGACGCTGCAGGCCTTGTCCACGTCCATGAAGCCGCGTTCGGTGGCTTCCAGCCAGATCTGCCGGGGATCGATGGCCGTGCCTTCCAGCTTGCGCTGCAGCACGCGCAGCGCCCGGCCGTCCTTGAGGTCGCTGGCGCTCAGGTTGACCGAGATGTGCGCCCCGCGGTCTTCGCCTAGCAGGTCTTCCATGTCCCGTATCACCAAGCGGAACACCTCTTCGGTGATGCGGGTCATCAGGCCGTTGTCCTCGGCGATGGAGATGAACAGGTCGGGCCGCAGCGTCTTGCCGCCGCGCCGGATCCAACGGACCAGCGCCTCCGCGCCGATGCAGCGGCCGGTGCGCAGGTCGATGATGGGCTGGTAGTGGACGACGAACTCCCGCCGCCTGATGCCGGCGGCCAGTTCGCCCGCGATGGACAGGCGCCGGCGCGACAGCCACACGACCAGCGCGATCATGACGGCTGCGACCAGCGTCCCCATGGGCAGCCAGAACAGGCGTTCGCGCGGCAGCATGTCCAAGGCTTCGGTCTGCGGCTCCAGCAGGACCACGGCCAAGTCCGCGTTGCGGGCGACGGCGCTGAGGTAGGCTTCGTTGATGTCCAGCTTGCCGCCATTGAGCGCCTGCGACACCAGCACGAGATCGGGGTCGTTGCGGGTGCCGAGCATGCCTACGCCGGGCAGCACCACGGCGAGCTGCGCGCCGTCCGCGAGCGCTTTTTCCGTGAACCGGCCCGGTTCGAACAAGGCGCTGTAATCGCCGTGCCGCACGGCGACCATCCTGATGCTGGGGCTCAGGACGGGCACCGCGTCCAGCAGCAGGCGCGCGCCGTTGGCCAGCTCGACCTGCGCCGGAACCAACGGCTCCTCGTAGCTGGGCACGCCCCAGGTGGTGCATTGGACGACTCCGCCCGCCACATAGGCCAGATCGTCCACGGCGCGGTCCCGCAGGGCCAGGGCCCGCATATGGCGGATGTGCTGCGGCGAACAGGGATCGAAGGCGAGCCCGTCCAGGTCGCGCAGCGTGGCCACGGTCTGGTCCAGCAGGTCCTGGATTTCGCTGAGGATGCGCTGGGCCTGGTCGTCCAGGTAGCGCTGTTCGCCCGCGACGGCGCGGGACCAGGACATGTGCAGCGCGAAGCCGATGGGCAGCAGCGCCGCGGCGGCGGCGAGAGCGATGGCGATGCCGATTACAAACTTGCGCGGCATCGAGGCCGTCCCCAGGGATCGCCGGCTGGCGAGGTTATATCTTTTTACACTTTTTGGGGGGCCAGTGTCTCCATCAATTTCCGCCCGCCGGCGGCGCCTCAGCCTTCAGCGACGATCTTCGCGTCGCGGATGGTCTGGGCGTACTTCTGCTGCTCCTGCTTCATGAAGTCGGCAAAGCGCTGGACGCTGCCGCCGCCGTCCTCCGCGCCCACCTGCGCCAGCTTTTCCTGCACGTCCGCCATCGCCAGGACGCGGTCGATGTCCTGGTTCATGCGCTGGACCATGGCGGCGGGCATCTTGCCCGGACCGACCATGCCGAACCAGATGCTGGCCTCGAAGCCGGGATAGCCCTGCTCGGCCACGGTGGGCACATCGGGATGGCTCTTGGAGCGCTGCTGCAGGGTCTGCGCCAGCGCGATCACCTTGCCGGACTGCACCAGCGGCGTGGCGGTGGTCATGCCTTCGAAGCAGTACTGCACGTGACCGCCCAGCAGGTCGTTCATCAGCGGAGCCGAGCCCTTGTAGGGCACGTGCAGCACGTCAATGCCGGCGCGGGCCTTGAAGATTTCCAGCGCCAGGTGCTGCGCCGAGCCGCTGCCGGCCGACCCGAACACGATCTTGCCGGGCTGCGCCTTGCAGAGCGCGACCAGGTCCGGCAGCGTCTTGGCCGGTTGCGAGGCGCCGCCGATCAGGATGGTGGGCGTCTTGCCGACCAGGGCGATGGGCGTGAAGTCGCGCTCCACCGAATAGGCCAGCTTGGGCTGCAGGCCCGGCGCGATGCCGTGGCTGTTGACGTGCGCCATCAGCAGCGTGTTGCCGTCGTTGGGCTGGCGCGCCACCTGTTCGGCGGCGATGATGCCAGCCGCGCCCGCGCGGTTTTCGACGATGACGGGAATGTTCCACATCACGCCCAGCTTCTGCCCCAGCAGGCGCGCCAGCACGTCGGTGCCGCCGCCGGCGGGAAAGCCGACCACGATCTTCACTGGCCCCTGCGGCAGGTCTTGCGCCCGCGCCGCCGCCGGCAGAACCAGCGCGGCGCCCAGCGCCGCGGCGCCGGTCATGAATTGCCTACGTTGCATTGCTGTCTCCTCGCGCGCCGGTCCGATGGCCGGCGACTGATTATCGAAGTACTGCTGGCGTTCACCGCAGCCGGCCGTCTGGCGCGGCCTGGCTGCGATGCTCCTGCGCTGCCGCCCTCAGCGGGCCACGCGGCTCCACTTGCCGTAGCGCTCGACCATGCGCTCGTCGAAACCGAAGCCCAGGCCGGGTTCCTGGTGCAAGACCACGCGCCCCTGCTTGTGCGTGAGCTGGCGGTCGACCAGCCTGCGGAAGTTCAGGACCTGGTCGTCCCAGAAGAATTCGACGTAGCGCGCATTGGGCGTCGCGGCGACCAGGGGCGCGTGCACGTCATGGAACCAGTGCGGGCAAACGACGACGCCGTAGCTGGCGGCGGTGGCGGCGATGCGCTTCCATTCGGTGATGCCGCCGCAGACGGCCGCGTCGGTCTGCAGGATGCCCGCGGCGCCCTTGTCCAGCAACTCCTTGTGATACCAGCGGCCATAGCCGATCTCGGCGGTGGCGATGGGCAGACGCGTCAGGCGCGCCAGCTTGGCATGGCTGTCGATGTCGTCGGGGCCGAAGGGCTCTTCGATGAAGTACGGATCGTACTGTTCGAAGCGGCGGATGTACTGCATGGCCTGGGTCACGTCCTGCCAGGCGTTGTTGCAGTCCATCATCAGTTCGACATCGGGACCGATGGCCTCGCGCGCCGCCTTCAGACGCGCCTCTTCCTCGGCCGGGGACAGTCGGCCGGTCTTCATCTTCACGGCGCGGAAGCCCTTGTCGACGTAGCTCGCCATTTCCTCGCCCAGGTGCTGAGGCGTCTTGCCATCCAGGTAGTAGCCGCCGCTGGCGTAGGCCGGCACGGTGTCGAGTTCGACCGCGCCCAGGTACTTGTGCAGCGGCAGGCCGACGCTCTTGGCGTTCAGGTCCCACAGCGCGATATCCAGGGCGCTCAAGGCCCGCATCACCGTGCCTTGCCGACCTTGCAGCAGGGCTTCCTGGTACATGGCCTGCCACAGGCCTTCGATGGCATGGGAATCCTTGCCCAGCAGCACGGGGCCCAGCAGGTTCTGCACCGCGGCCTCGAAAATGGCGCCGCCAGCGCTGCCCACGTAGCAGAAGCCGATGCCTTCCACGCCGTCGGTGGAGCGGACTTTCACCAGGCCGTAGTGGCGCGTGGACACGCTGCGGTTCGAAAACGAGGTGACCTTGTCCAGAGGCACCGCGGCGGCGCACACGTCTATGGATTCAATGATGGGCACAACAGGCTCCTTGGTAATCGGGATGGTCGGGCGGGGCCGGCGCGGCGTGCGCGGCCTCAACGCACTGACCGTATTCTTGCTGCGACCAAAGAAAACAACAATTATCTTCATCCATCTTTAGAATATGGAAAAAACATCTTTCCAGGAGGGTCCGGCCCGTGGATTCGCGCTTTCTGCAAACCTATGTGCACGTGGTGGAACTGGGTTCCATCGCGCAGGCCGCGCGCCATCAGGGGCTGACGCCCGCCACGGTGCAACAGCGCCTGCGTGCCCTGGAGGCAGACGTGGGCAGCGCCCTGATCGCGCGTTCCGGCCGCACCGTGAAACCCACGCAGGCCGGCATGCGGATCCTCGAGCGCGCCCGCGCCATCCTGCGCGACGTGCGCGACCTGCGTTCCGCCGCGTCCGACACCGAACTGCCTGCCGGTCCGCTGCGCCTGGGCGCCACCCCCACCGCGCTGACCGGCATCATGCCGCCCGTGCTGCGCACCTGGACCGCGCGCCATCCGCACATCGAGATCTACATAGAACCCGCCCCCACCACCCTGCTCTACGGCAAGGTGCTGTCCGGCGAGCTGGACGGCGCGCTGCTGGTGCATCCGTTGTTCGCCATCCCCAAGACCTGCGCCTGGCGCGACCTGCGGCAAGAGCCGCTGGTGCTGGTCACGCCGGCCGAGATGAAGGTGCGCGATCCGCTGGAAGTCATCGCGCGCGAACCCTACATCTGCTACGACCGCAGCGTGGTGGGCGGCAAGATGGCCGACGACTATCTGCGCGCGCGCAGCTTGCGGCCGCATGTGCGCTTCGAGCTCGATGGAATCGATTCCATCGCCAAGCTGGTGTCAGAGGGATTGGGCGTGGCGCTGCTGCCCGATTGGGCGACCATGGGCGAACCGTCCGCCCGCGTCAGGCGCTGGCCCCTGCCGCCGCCCTGCCCGGTGCGCACCGTGGGCGCGGTCTGGCTGCGCTCCGGCGTGCGCGCGGCGCTGATGCAGGCGTTCGTGGAAATGGCCGAGACCCAGCTCGGCCTGGACTGAGCGCGGAAGATCAGCCCTGCGGGCTCGCGTCGCGGCCGTCGCGGGCCACGACCACGCCGCCGGACACGACCAGGCGGCGCGGCGCGCGCGTTGCCACGGCTTGCGCGATACAGCTGGCGTCGACCAGAACCAGGTCGGCGCGCGCGCCCGGCGCCAAGCCATAGTCCGCGAAACCACAGGCGCGGGCCGCGGCCGCGGTCACGCAGTCGAACGCCCACTCGACCTCATCGTCACGCCGCAGGTCGTTGCGCAGGCCGATCAGCATGGCGCGCGCCAGCATGTCGGGGCTGCCGTAGGGAGTCCAGGTGTCGCGGATGCCGTCGTTGCCGCCAAAGATCGTCACTCCCGCCTCGCGGCAGGCGCGCACGGGCGGCACCGGCCGCGACGGCGGCGCGGTGGTCAGCAAGGCCACCTCCAGCGCGGCCAGCCGCCGCAGCAAGCCGTCCAGCCGCTTGGCGTCCACGCCGCCCAGACAGAAGGCGTGGCTGATGACGACCTTGCCCTGCATGCCCAGCGCGTGGACGCGGTCCAGGATCAGGTCCAGCGTGAAGGCGCCCAGCTCGCCCGGCTCGTGCAGATGGATATCGATGGGCTTGCCGTGCTTGCCGGCGATGTCGAACAACAGGTCGAGCGAGCGCGCCGGATCGCGGTCTATGGCCGAGGGATCCAGTCCGCCCAGCACGTCCGCCCCCTGCGCCAGGGCCTGGTCCAGCAGCTCGGCGGTGCCGGGCCGGATCAACAGACCTGATTGGGGAAAGGCGACGGTCTGGATTTCGACACGTCCGGCCAGCTCCTGGCGCGTGGCATGCACGCCCTCCAGGTGGCGCAGCCCGGCGTCGGTATCGATATCGACATGGGTGCGGATGCGGGTCGTGCCTTCGCGCAGGAAGGCCAGCGCCAGAGCGCGCGAATGGCTGGCCGCGTCATGGCCGCTGCGGGCGCGCCAGGCGCGTTCGTTCTCGATGCGGTCGGTCAGGGCCGGCCCCACTTCATTCACGTACCAGGGCGAATCCCAGGTGGTCTTGTCCAGGTGCGTGTGGCCTTCGACCAGGCCGGGCAGCAGCAAGGCGCCCGCGCCGTCCTCGACAGGCACGCCAGGTTCGGCGTCCAGTCCAGGGCCGATGCCCTGGATGCGCCCGTCGCGCACCAGCAGGTCCACCGCGGCGCCTTGCGGTGCGCGGACATTCTTCAACAACAGATCGGTCATGGCAGGAATCCAGGCGCCGCGCGTGGCGGCCGGCCTTGCGCAGACCGGGCGGCACGCGCCGTCAAGCTCAGGCTTGAGGCGGTTCTATCCAGAAAAAACGTTCGCCCTGGCGAACCATGTCGGCCACGCCTTCGGCGCCGATGCGGTAATCCGTGCCCATCAGCGTGGCGCCGCCATCCTCATGAATATGAATGATGGCCAGCGGGTCGTTTGCCATGGTGTACCAGTAGTAACCCGGCTTGAGATCATGCAGGTTCGTAGTCATGTTTCGAGTATACAAACATCCCCGCGCCGTATTCAAAAAGACACATAAATCCAGGCTATGCCTGACATGATCGGTTTGAGACGGCATACTTCCCGATTCCAGGCCCAAACCGCCCGCACAGTAGGCATGCGTCGACCAGGCTGTCGCCGCGTTGGCGCATATGCTTTGATCGTGAGAGGAACCGCGAGCGTATGAAAAGGCAGTCTCTTCAATTCAGCGAGCCGCTTAAACAAGCTGTTTTGGACGGCCGTAAAGTGCAGAGCCGGCGCATCCTTAAGCCGCAACCGACCAAATTGACCACGGTCTGGTATGCGGATGCAGCGGATTCCGGCAGATGGGTGGCCATGGGCCCGTCGCTGGATCATCCGTCCGAACTGCGCAAGACCTCCAGCTGGGTCAGATGCCCGTATGGAAAATCGGGTGATAGCATCGAATTGACCGACGAAACCGGCAATACCTTCGCCACCGCCGTGATCGTGGGGGTGCGCGTCCAACGCCTGCAAACCCTGTCCGAGGCCGATGCCCGCGCCGAAGGCACGCAGGCCCTGTATCAAAGTTCTGCCCTATTGCCGGGCGTGCCGCTGCAGACCGCCTTCGCCTTGACCTGGTGCGAGCGTTACGGCTCGCATGCCTGGGCCGCGAATCCCTGGGTCTGGGTCGTCGAATTCCGGCGCCAGCAGGCCGACGGCGAGTAGGACGCATAGTGTCCCGCCCCGCGCCAGCCCGCAAGACTGGTGCGCCCGCGCAACGCCGTTACCTGGAAACAGGGGCGGATGGTGACCGGCTGTAACCTGCCCATCCGGCTTCATCTGATTCCAGGCGATTTCAATCCATTTCAATCGCGGCCGCGCCAGAGCGGACCCGCTTTGCTGCGGGGCAGCAAGCCAAATGCCATGTCAGCGGGGACGGTTGCGGATTGTCGCGATTGACGCCTGTGCGCTTACTTCTGCCTGAGCAAAAAGCCCGAAAATGGCATCAACGAATACTCAACTTTGCTGCGTCATGCGGCAGGCAGGTGCAACATGAAAAAATGGCTTATCGCTGGTGCTGGTGCCGCTGGTCTGCTGATCTCCAGCGTCGCCCTGGCTCGGGTGGACGTCGGCATCTCGATCGGCATACCGGGCGTCGTGTACCCTGCGCCGGTCTACGTCGCGCCGCAGCCGGTGTACGTGGCGCCCCCGCCTCCCGTTTATTACCGCCCCGCGCCGGTGTATGTCGCGCCTCCGGTGGTCTACCCGGCTCCGGTCTATTACCGTGGCGGCGGCCGCTACTATGACCGAGGCTACTACTACGGTGGCCGCGGACGCGGGCATGATCATCACCACGGCCGCGGCCGCGGACACGACCGCGATTAATGCGCAACGGCCGCCAGGCGCCGGAAAAAGCAAAGGCCACTCTTGCGAGTGGCCTTTTTTTCTGCGGGGCAATGTCCGGTGCCGCGCGGAAAGCATCTCAGGCCGCCGGGGCCTGCACGGGTTTGCCGGCCAGCACGGCCGGTTGCTGCGGGGTTTTGCTGGCCTTGCCATCGCTCCACCGCGGCGTTTCCTGAACGAGATCGATCCAACGGCGGGGCTCGCTCGACGACCGCCACCAACCATTATGCGGACGCATGGGCAAACTCCGGTTCGCCGTTGAAACGCACGCCGTTGATGCCCTGGAACAGCTGCCGGCTTTCCTGCTCGGCTTCGTCCAGGCTAGAAAACGGCGCCTGCCCAGGCACGGTCCAGCATTTTTCCGGCGCGGTGCCGCCAACCCGGCGGGTCCATATCTGCACGCGGTAGCCCTGCTCGTCTTCCTGAGCCACGGAGCATCTCACACGAAAATCTCCAATCATTCTTGAAGTCATGGGCAACTCCTTGTTATTTAAGTGAATGAAGCGTGTAGCACACGGGGCATATTGTGCCGTAACTATCCGGCCCTTTTATTGGAATACACAATTGCTCACATCATAATCAAACACTCGCACCGGCAGATTAATAGCCTGAGGCGACAGGAATATGTACAGATAATAAAAAAAAACGGAGCCCGCAGGCTCCGTCTTCTATTCCGCCATATGACGGATGGACAGCGGAAAAACGTCAGGCTTTCGACGCCGGATTCAGCACCGTCAGGCCGCCCATATAAGGCTGCAGCGCGGCCGGAATCAACACGCTGCCGTCGGCTTGTTGGTGGTTTTCCAGCACAGCGACCAGCGCGCGGCCCACGGCCAGGCCGGAACCGTTGAGCGTATGCACGTATTCCGGCTTGCCCTGGGCATTGCGGAAACGCGCCTGCATGCGGCGGGCCTGGAAGGTTTCGCAGTTCGACACCGACGAGATCTCGCGCCAGGTGTTCTGCGCCGGCAGCCACACTTCCAGATCGTAGGTCTTGGCCGAACCGAAGCCCATGTCGCCCGTGCACAGCAGCACCACGCGGTACGGCAGGCCCAACAGCTGCAACACGCGCTCTGCGTGGCCGACCATGTCTTCCAGCGCCTCGTAGGACTGCTCGGGCTGGGTGATCTGGACCATTTCGACCTTGTCGAACTGGTGTTGGCGGATCATGCCGCGGGTATCGCGGCCGCCGCTGCCGGCTTCCGAGCGGAAGCACGGGGTGTGCGCGGTCAGCTTGAGCGGCAGGTCGGCGGCGGCCTGGATGGTGTCGCGCGCCACGCTGGTCAGGGTGATTTCCGAGGTGGAGATCAGGTACTGGTCTTCGCGCACATACGGCTTGCCCTGGTCGTCGACCTTGGGATCGTCGTCGCCGCCGCCCTTGGACACGGCGAACATGTCGTCCTTGAACTTCGGCAGCTGGCCCGTGCCATACAGCGTCGAGGCATTGACGATGTAGGGCGTATAGCACTCGGTATAGCCGTGCGTGCCGGTCTGCAGGTCCAGCATGAACTGCGACAGCGCGCGGTGCAGGCGCGCGATCGGGCCGCGCATGAACGAGAAGCGGGCGCCGGACAGCTTGGCGGCCATGTCAAAGTCCAGCCCCAGCGGTTCGCCGATGGCGACGTGGTCGCGGGCCTCGAACGCCAGGGCCGGCGGATTGCCGTCGGCGCCAGCCGCGCCGGGCAGCCAACGGCGCACTTCGACGTTGTCGTCGGCCGATTCGCCCAGCGGCACGCTGGCGTGCGGCAGGTTGGGCACCGACATCAGCAATTCGTTGAGCGGCTGCTGCAGGGCGGCCAGCTCTTCTTCCAGCTGCTTCAGGCGCACGGGCACGGCCTGCGATTCGGCCATGACGGCGCTGGCATCTTCGCCCTTGGCCTTGAGCTGGCCGATCTGCTTGGCCAGCGCGTTGCGGCGGGCTTGCAGGGACTCGGTTTCGGTCTGGACGGCCTTGCGGCGAGACTCCAGGTCGTTGAACCGTTCCGTGTCGAAGGACACGCCACGGCTCTTGAGGCGGTCGACGACGGTTTGCAGGTCTTTGCGCAGCAGTATCGGGTCTAGCATGGTGATATCGGTGAGGTTGCGTGAAGCAACGGGCGCGGCCCGTTACCGTTTCTTGGCGCGTTCCTGGGCGTCCAGCTCGCGCAGGAATGCCAGCTTTTGCTGGATTTTAGCCTCCAGGCCGCGATCGGTCGGCCGATAGAAGGAGGGATTGAGTCCATCGGGGAAATATTGCTCGGCGGCGGCGTAGCCATGGGGCTCGTCGTGCGCGTAGCGGTAGGCCTTGCCATGGCCCAGCTGTTTCATCAATTTGGTGGGCGCGTTGCGCAGGTGGATCGGCACCGGCGCGCTGCCATGCTCGGCAGCGAACTTGCGCGCCTGGTTGTAGGCGTTGTAGACGGCGTTGGACTTGGCCGCGCAGGCCATGTAGACCACCGCCTGCGCCAGCGCCAGCTCGCCTTCCGGCGAGCCCAGGCGCTCGTAGATGTCGGCGCCGTTCACGGCCAGGTCCGTGGCGCGGGGATCGGCCAGGCCGATGTCCTCGACCGCCATGCGCACCAGGCGGCGCGACAGGTACTTGGGATCGGCGCCGCCGTCGATCATGCGGCAGAACCAGTACAGCGCCGCGTCCGGGTTGGAGCCGCGCACCGACTTGTGCAGCGCGCTGATCTGGTCGTAGAACGCGTCGCCGCCCTTGTCGAAGCGGCGCAGGTTCTGCGACAGCGAGATCTCCAGCCAGGCCGCGTCCACCGTGTCGCGGCCGGCGGCCTGCGCCGATTCGGCCACCACTTCGACCGCGCTGATCAGGCGGCGCGCATCGCCGTCGGCCCAGGCCGCCAGCTGTTCGCGCGCGTCGGGATCGATGCGGATGCGCTCGCCTTCTTCCAGGCCGTCGTTCAGGGCCTGCTCGGCGCGGTCGACCAGCAGTTGCAATTCCTCGGCCGTGAGCGATTGCAGCACGTACACTCGCGCCCGCGACAGCAGCGCCGAATTGACCTCGAACGAGGGGTTTTCGGTGGTGGCGCCGATGAAGGTGAACAGCCCGCTTTCCACATAGGGCAGGAACGCGTCCTGCTGCGCCTTGTTGAAGCGATGCACCTCGTCGACGAAGAGGATGGTGCGGCGCCCCTGGCCCTGCGCCACCTGCGCCACCGTGACCGCGTCGCGGATGTCCTTGACCCCGCCCAGCACCGCAGAGATCGCGATGAACTGCGCGTCGAAGCCATCCGCCATCAGGCGCGCCAGCGTGGTCTTGCCCACGCCGGGCGGCCCCCAGAAGATCATGGAGTGCGGACGGCCCGATTCAAACGCGACGCGCAAGGGCTTGTCCGGCCCCAGCAGATGCGACTGGCCGACCACGTCGGACAGGGTGCGCGGGCGCAGCCGCTCGGCCAGGGGCACGTATGGCCGATGCGCAGGATCGGCCGCGAAGAGATCGTTGCTCATTGGCAGGAGATGAGGGAAGACAGCAAGTAATTCAAGTCAGCATTACACCATGGCCGCAGGCCTTCCCCCGCCCCGCGCGCCGCTAGGCCAGCCCCGGCGGCCCGAAGCGCCGGTTCGCCAGCACCGGCAGCACCTTGCGGGCATGGGCCAGGCGTTCGGGGTCGATATCGGCGAAGACCAGCGCCGGGGCCTCGCCCGCGCGCGCCGTCACCACGCCCAGCGGATCCACCACCATGCTGCAACCGATGTTGCGCTCGCCGCATTCGCCCGTGGCGGCCACGTAGCAGGTGTTTTCCAGCGCGCGCGCCGTGACCAGCACCTCCCAGTGCATTTCCTTCAACGGACCGCGCACCCAGGCCGCCGGCAGCACCAGCAGGTCCGCGCCGTCCAGCGCCAGGCGCCGCGCCAGTTCGGGGAAGCGCACGTCGTAACAGGTCATCAGGCCGACGCGCAGGCCGCCGATGTCCAGCAGCGGCGGGATGTCGACGCCGGGCGTGACGTTGGTGGATTCCTTCATGTTGAAGGCGTCGTACAGGTGCAGCTTGCGGTATTGCGACAGGATCTGGCCGTCGCGCAGCGTCACCAGCGTGTTCCAGACCCGGCCTTCCCCGGTGGGCACGTGCACGCACATCATCGTCGCCAGCTGGGAACCGCGGCTGGCTTCCAGCAGGCGGCTCATGAAGGGGCCGTCCAGGGGCTGGGCGGCTTTCAGGACGATCTGCGGATCGGTGATGTCGCGGGCCAGGATGCCTTCAGGCAAGACCAGCAGGCCGGCGCCGCCGGCGCGGGCGCGTTCCATCAGGTCTATGCAGACCTGGGCGTTTTCTTCCCAGACGCGGCTGACGGCGAACTGGCCCAAAGCAACTTTCAGCATGACGCTTCCTTGTGTCGGAGGTTTTTCCTATTGTCGCGCCAACCGGCGGGCAGCGCCGGCTACGGGAAACTCCTAACTCCCGCTTGTAAATTTTTTTCACGATAATGAAAAAAACCAGGTTTGACGTAAATATTTTCCATAGCAGGCGCCCCCTATGACGAACTCCTCCTTCCCCGCAGCCCCCCTGGACGTGAACGGCAAAGGCCTGGGCGCCTTTCCGGCATCCTGTACCACCGCCGGCGTGGCGGCGCTGAACTGGAACCTGCTCGATGAGGACGTCAGCCTGCCCGTGGCGGTGCTGTACGAAGCCCGCGTGCGCCACAACCTGCAATGGATGCAACGCTTCATGGAAGCGTACAAGGTCAAGCTGGCGCCCCATGGCAAGACCACCATGAGCCCGGCGCTGTTCCAGCGCCAGATCGCAGGCGGCGCCTGGGGCATCACGCTGGCGACCGCGCCCCAGGTCCGGGCCGCCTACCAGCACGGCGTGCGCCGGATACTGATGGCCAACCAACTGGTGGGCCGCGCCAACATGGCCATCATCGCGCACCTGCTGCGCGACCCGGCCTTCACCTTTTTCTGCATCGTGGACTCCCCCGCCAACGCGGCGCAACTGGGCGCCTACTTCGGCGAACAGGGCCTGACCCTGCCGGTGCTGATCGAGCTGGGTCCGCAAGGCGGCCGCACCGGCGTGCGCGACGACGCCCAATTGCAGGCCCTGGTCGACGAGATCGCCAAATGGCCCGGCCTGGCCCTGGCCGGCATCGAAGTCTACGAGGGCGTGCTGCAGGAAGAAGACGCCATCCGCGCCTTCCTGCGCCGCGCCGCCGACGCCCTGCGCGGCCTGGCCGCCGCCGGCCGCCTGCGCAAGAACGGCCCGGCGCTGATCTCCGGCGCCGGCTCCGCGTGGTTCGACGTGGTGGCCGAGGAGTTCTCGCAACTGGATATCGGCGCGCCGCTGGAAATCGTGCTGCGCCCCGGCTGCTACCTGTCGCACGACGTCGGCATCTACCGTTCGGCCGCCGAGCGCATCAACGCCCACAACCCCGTCGCCCAAAAGATGGAACCCGGCCTGCAGCCCGCCCTGCAGGTCTGGGCCTATGTGCAATCGCTGCCCGAAGCGGGCCGCGCCATCATCGCCATGGGCAAGCGCGACGCCGCCTTCGACGCCGGCCTGCCCACGCCCGCCGCGCTGTACCGCCCCGGCCGCGACGCCGCGCCCGGCCAGGCTCCCGCGCACTGGAAGCTAAGCGCCATGATGGACCAGCACGCCTTCATGCAGATCGGCGCAGGCGACGACATCCAGGTCGGCGACATGATCGCCTTCGATATCTCCCACCCCTGCCTGACCTTCGACAAGTGGCGCCAGGTGCTGCTGGTGGACGAGCAATACCGAGTCACCGACGTGGCTGAAACCTTCTTCTGAACGGCCCTGCCCGCCGCAACGCGCCGGTATCCGGCGGGCAGGAGGAATCGCGGGATTCCGGCGCAAACCTCTAACTACTACAAGCAAAACCCGTTTTTGACCCTCTGGAGAGAGAATCATGAACTTCCGTACCTCCCGGCGAGGCGGTGGGCTCAATAGCCTGCTGCTGGCCGGCGCAATTGGCTTGACCGCATTGTCGACCCCCGCCCTCTGTGCCACGCCGATCAAGGGAGGCACGATCTCGGTCGCCACCAT
>JALDYL010000010.1:0-57927 GCA_032153965.1 Achromobacter sp.
GCGACCGCCTGGGCAACGTGGCCCTGGTGGTGTGCCTGGACTCGGGCGCCGGCAACTACGACCAGCTCTGGATGACGACCTCGCTGCGCGGCATGGTGTCGGGCACGCTGGAAGTGCAGGTGCTGGACGAAGGCGTGCACTCGGGCGACTCCAGCGGCGTGGTGCCGTCGTCGTTCCGCATCCTGCGCCATCTGCTGGACCGCCTTGAAGACAGCGGTACCGGCCGCCTGTTGCCGCAGAGCCTGCATTGCGAGATTCCCGCCGACCGCGTGGAACAAGTACACGCGACCGCGCGCATCCTGGGCGACGAAGTCTGGCGCCGTTTCCCCTGGAGCTGCGGCGCCGATGGCGGCTTCGTGCTGCCCATGACGACCGAACCCGAACAGGCCCTGCTGAACCGCACCTGGCGCCCGACCCTGTCCGTGACCGGCGCCGAAGGCCTGCCGCCGCTGTCCAGCGCCGGCAACGTGCTGCGCCCGCGCACCGCCTTCAAACTGTCGCTGCGCCTGCCGCCGCTGGTGGATGCTGTGGCCGCCTCGCAAGAGATCAAGGCCCTGCTGGAAGCCGACTCGCCCTACAACGCCAAGGTGCTGTTCAAGGCCAACGAAGGCGCCGCCACCGGCTGGAACGCTCCGGCTTCCGCGCCCTGGCTGACCCAGGCGCTGGACGCGGCCTCGCAGCAATACTATGGCGCGTCCTGCGGCTACATCGGCCAGGGCGGCACCATTCCGCTGATGAGCATCCTGCAGAAGGGCTTCCCCAAGGCCCAGTTCATGGTCTGCGGCGTGTTGGGCCCCAAGTCCAACGCCCACGGCCCCAATGAATTCCTGCACGTGCCTTACGGCAAGAAGCTGACCGCGGCCGTGGCGCAGACCATGGCGGCCATGCCCGCTGCGTAAGCGGCGGCGACGCTCTCAAAGCGCGGGCCGCAACGCCCGCGCTTTTTCTTTTTTCCAGGATGGACCCCATGATTTCCACTTCCGACGCCTACGCCAACGTGGTCGCTGAAACCAAGCATTGGCTGAACCAGGCCGTGATCGGCCTGAACCTCTGTCCCTTCGCCAAGGCGGTGCAGGTCAAGGACCAGATCCGCTTTGCCGTCAGCGACGCCACCGACGCCGAGGGCGTCCTCACCGACCTGCAGGACGAACTGGCGCTGCTGGCCGAAACCGACCCGGAAAAGATCGACACCACGCTGCTGATCATCCCGGACGCGCTGGACGATTTCATGGACTTCAACGACTTCGAAGAGTTGTCGGAGCGCCTGCTCAAGCGCATGCGCCTGGTGGGCGAGCTGCAGGTGGCCACCTTCCATCCGCAGTTCCAGTTCGCCGACACGCAGCCGGACGACATCGAGAACTACACCAACCGTTCGCCGTATCCGATCCTGCATCTGCTGCGCGAAGACAGCATCGACCGCGCAGTGGAATCCTTCCCGGACGCCGCGGAGATTTACGAGAAGAACATCGACACGATGAAGCGGCTGGGCCTGGAAGGGTGGAAGAAGCTGATGACCAAGGCTTGATGCCTGTTCTGCAAACAGGCGCCTGACGGGATGGCCGCCGGCCGGTCCGGCAGTTGGCCAGATCGCATACCAAATACCGGCATACGGAATACAAATCCCGCTATCTCCCAGAGCGCCTCGGGATATCCCTAGATAGCCCGTTCGCGGTATTGCATACAACATACTGACGCCGTGACAGCTCCCCGTAAGGTGGGCGGTCCACGCATTCTTTCCCTTCGATTGCTTTGCCCCGCGGCCTCT
Organism: Achromobacter sp.; assembly: GCA_032153965.1. GTDB lineage: Bacteria > Pseudomonadota > Gammaproteobacteria > Burkholderiales > Burkholderiaceae_B > Achromobacter. The sequence continues at coordinate 1,766 of JALDYL010000010.1, forward strand.
CCCGGGCGCGGGGGCGTTGTCCTTGCCTGGAGAGTTGTATGCGATTTACCCGCCGCCATGCCCTGGGCGCGCTTGCCGCGCTGCCCCTGATCTCGCGCCCCGCCTGGGCCCAGAACACCTTTCCGACCCGCCCTGTGCGGCTGCTGGTGGGCTTTGCCCCCGGCGGGCTGACCGACATCGCGGCGCGCGCCCTGGCCGAGCGCATGGGCAAGACCTTGAAGCAGAGCGTGGTGGTGGAAAACCGCCCCGGCGGCCAGGCCATCATCGCCACCGTGGCCGTGGCGCGCGCCGAACCGGACGGCTACACCTTGGGCTTTGCCGGCACCAACGGCATGATCCTGAATCCCTTGCTCTACAACAACCTGCCTTACCAGCCGTCGGACTTCAAGCAGCTGGGCTCCATGGGCAAGTCGCCGATGCTGCTGATCGTGCACCCCGATCTGGGCGTGAAGAACGTGCAGGAGTTTGTCGCGCTGGCCAAAAAGAAGCCCGGCGACATCACTTGCGCGCATGCGGGACGCGGCGTGATCAACCACCTGGCGCTGCTGCATTTCCAGTCCAAGACCGGCACCCAGTTCCAGGACGTACCCTACAAGGGCAGCGGCCCCGCGCTGCTGGACCTGATGGCGGGCACGGTGCAGAGCACCTTCGACTTCCCGACCTCTGCGCTGCCCAACATCAAGTCAGGCAAGCTGCAGGTGCTGGCGGTCACCTCCGACAAGCGCCTGTCCAGCTTGCCCGACGTCCCCACCATGAAGGAAGCGGGCGTGGACGGCTTCGAACTCTATACCCGCATGATGATCTCGGGTCCGGCCGCGATGCCGGCTCCGGTGGTCGCGGCGCTGGAGAACGCGGTGCGCGAAGGCACGCGCGATCCCAGCCTGGTGCAGCAATTCGCGGACCAGGGCGTGACCGTGGAGTTCACGTCCTCGGCCGACCTGGACAAGGTCATCGCCGATGAATCCGCCATGTGGGCCCAGGTCATCAAGGCCAACGGCGTGCCCAAGACCGACCTGAAGAGCTAAGGAGCCACCGTGGCAGAACAACCCAGCATCACCATCACCCCGGAACGCGCCCTGATCGACGTGGCGCGCGAGATCCGGATCAGCGGCTTTCCGGCCTACGCTTTCATCACCGTCACGGCCAGCATGACGATGTGCGGCGCGCCCTGGCGCTCGCAAGCCGTATTCGTGGCCGGCCACGACGGCAGCCTGGACCTGGCCCGCGATTGTCCGGTGTCCGGAAGCTATGCCGAACCCTCGGCCATGGGCATCGTCTGGTCCATGGCTTGCGAGGACATCGCCAGCGTGGTGTTCCCGCCGGACCGGACCGAACCGCTCTCCATCCGCATCGAAGCCAGCGACGGCCGCCTGAACGCCAGCGCGACCTTGGTGCAGGAATTTCAGGCCGAAGGCGTGACCCACCGAAGCGTGCGCGAGCAGGTCGGCGGCATGACGCTGTCGGGCGAGCTTTACACGCCCGCCGGCCCTGGCCCGCACCCGCTGGTGATCTACATGAACGGGTCGTCCGGCGGCGTCAACGCGCCGCGCGCGGCGCTGTTCGCGTCCCGCGGCTACCAATGCCTGGCGTTGGCCATCTTCAACTACGAGGGCCGCCCCAAGTACCTGAATGACATGCCGCTGGAATACTTCGAGCATGCGCTGCGCTGGGCCCGCACGGAGCTTACGCCGCGCGACGGCTTCGTGGCCCTGTCCGGCATCAGCCGCGGCGGCGAGACTTCGCTGCTGGTGGCTTCGCATTATCCCGACCTGGTCAGCGCGGTGGTCGCCTACGTGCCTTCGCCCGTCATGCATGGCGTGGTCAGCGCCGGCGCGCCCGGCACCGGCCGCGACGCGCAGGTCTGGACCAAGGGCGGCAAGCCGCTGCCGCATCTGTGGCAGGACAATGCCAAGGCCAATTGGGATGCCGCCTACGCCTCCCAGCCGCCGTACCGCCAGACGCACGCCTTCCTCAGCGCCACGCGCGACAGCGCCGCGTTCGAGCGCGCCCGCATCCCGGTCGAGAACTATCCCGGCCCGGTCCTGCTGGTCAGCGCATCCGACGACGGCTTCTGGCCCAGCACCGCGTACTCGGAAATCGTCATGCGCCGGCGTCAGGAACATGGCCTGCCGACCTTCCACCACGTCTGCATGGGCGCCGGCCATCATGTGCACTATCCCTGCCTGCCCGCCACCCTGATCAGCAAGCCGCACGCGATGTCTGGCCTGCTGCTGGACGCGGGCGGCACGCCCAGCGCCAACGCGGCGGGCAACGAGGGCTCCTACCTGGCCGTGCTGGACTTCTTGGGCAGGGTGGGGGGCGTGGCGAAGTAAGCGGCCAGGCGAGCGAACCAGCGAGCGGCCGGGCTTGGCCGCCCGGCTTGCCCGGCCGTCAGCCGTTGCGCAGCTTCTGGTCCGCCACGAACGCCGACCAGCGCTGCAGCTCGCCCCGTATCAGCCCCGCGAACTCGGCCGGCGTGTTGGCATCCGCGGCTTCCATGCCCAGGCCGGCGAGTTTTTCTCGCACCGCGGCCTCGGCAAGAATGGCCCGCATGGCGCCGTTCCATTTGGCGATCAGGTCCGGCGGCGTGCCCGCGGGCGCGACAATGCCTTCCCATTCCTTCAGATTGAAGGCTGGCACCCCGGCCTCGGCCAGCGTGGGCACGCCGGGCAGGGCGCTCATGCCGCCGTCGCGCGTGACGGCCAGCGCGCGCAGCTTGCCGGACTGCGCCAGCGGCACGGCGACGGAGGCGGTGGCGAACATGGTCTGCACGTAGCCGCCCATGAGCGCCTGGGCCGCTTCCGCAGGCCCCTTGAACGGCACGTGCAGCATGTCTATGCCCGCCGCCTGGCAGAAGGCCGCGCCCAGCAGATGGGCGGGCGAGCCATTGCCGCCGGAGCCGTAGCTGAGCTTGCCGGGCTGGCGCTTGGCCTGTTCGACCAGGCCGCGGACGTCGGCGTATTCGCTGCCCGGCGCCACCAGCAAGGCGTTGTACAGCCAGACCAGATTCGAGATCGGCGCGAAGTCGCCGTCCGTGCGGTAGGACACCTTGCCGAACAGCGCTGGCAGCACGGTATGGGTCAGGAACATGATGCCCACGGTGTAGCCATCGGGGGCGCTGCGCGCCACCGCGTCCAGCCCTATCATGCCGGTCGCGCCGGGCCGGTTCTCGACCACCACCGGCTGGCCCCACAGGCGCTGCAGCCTTTCACCGATCACGCGCGCCAGCACGTCGGGCGGGCTGGCCGCGGGCAGCGGCACGATGATGCGCACGGGCTTGTCCGGGTACGCGGCCCGGGCGGACCACGGCAGGGTACAGGCGAGGGCCCCGGACAGGCCCTTCAGTAGCGTGCGGCGGCGCATGATTCAGGCCGCGGACGAGACAGGCGGCATGAAGATCACGTCATACTCCGGCGCGACCGCAACCACCTCCGCCGGACTCGACATATTGTGAATGCGGCGGTAAAGCTCCAGCAGCTTGCCTGCGGGCGCGGCCCAGAACAGCGCGGTGGCGGCGACGCCGGAATTGTTGAAGAAGGCATGCGGCACGCCGCGGGGCATGCGCACCAGGTCGCCGGGGCCGGCCGAGGTCTTCTTGCCATCCAGCAGCAGGTCGATGCGGCCGTCCAGCACGAAGATGTACTCGTCCTGGTTGGGGTGCACGTGCGGCGGCACGAAGCTCTCTTCCGGGAACGTGGCGTGCCAGGAAATGCTGTCCAGGCTGACCTGCTTGGGCACGTACACCTGGCCCAGGATGTTCCAGGAGACGCCGTCCAGGCCGGCCTGGGCGCGGGTGATGTCGGGGGTTTCGAGAATCATGCTGCACTCCTCAGGATTGCGACAGCCGATCCAGCGTCGGCTTCACGAGCGGGTTGGATGATGCGAAACGGGGCTTGAACGTCTGCCTGGCGCGCGCCAGGTCGGCTTCGTCCCAATAGCCGATCAGGATGCCGCCTTCGGAAATGCGCGGCTGGACTTCGATGGATTCGATGGTGCCGTCGGCCACCGTGGCGCGCTGGCGCGGCTGGCGCGCCCAGCGGAACAGCAGCTCCTCCATGCGCCGGCGCACCGCCTCGTGCGCGGGCGAGGCGCCCAGGTCGACGAATTCGTTCGGGTCTTCCTGCAGGTCGTACAGCATCGGCCGGTAGCCTTCGGCCAGCACGTACTTCCAGCGCTCGTCGCGCACCATGCGCAGCCAGGCCTGGCGCGCGGGCGTGCCCAGCGCGATGCGCGAATCCTGGAAGGCGTAGTCGTATTCGCAGATGACGTGGTCGCGCCAGTCCGGCGGCCTCTGGCCGAACAGCAGGGGCCGTAGCGAACGGCCGTCCATGATGTGCGGCACGGGCACGCCGCCGCAGGCCTCCAGGAAGGTCGGCGCCAGGTCTATCGCTTCGACCATGGCTGCGCAGCGCGTGCCGCGGGCCGCGTCGGCGCGCGGATCCGGGTCGTAGACGATCAGCGGCGCGCGGATGACGGGCTCATGGAACAGGTCCTTTTCCCCCATCCAGTGGTCGCCCAGATAGTCGCCGTGATCAGAGGTGAACACGATCATGGTGTTGTCGAACAGGCCGCGCGCCTCCATGAAGCGGAACAGCACGCCGAGCTGGTCGTCGATCTGCTTGATCAGCCCCATGTAGCCCGGCATGACGGCTTCGCGCACGCCGGGTTCGGAAAAGGTTGCGGACACGCGATGCTGCATCATCGCGGCATATACCGGATGCGGATCGGCGCGTTCAGCCTCTGATCGCACCACCGGCAGCGCATCCTGCGCGCTGTACATGCCAGCGTAGGGCGCCGGCGCCAGGTACGGCCAGTGCGGCTTGATGTAGGACAGGTGCAGGCACCAGGGCTGCTCGCCCGCCTCGCTGATGAAGTCCATCGCGCGGCGCGTGATGTACGGCGTTTCCGAGTGCTCGTCGGGCACGCGCGCGGGCAGGTTGGAATACTTCAGGAACCAGCCCGAGCGTACCGTGCCGTCCGTGTCCACGGCAGAGTTGGCCCAGCTTTCCCAGGGATTGTCGCCGCCGTAGCCCTGCGCGCGCAGATAGTCGTTGTAGCGCGGGTCCGGGTCGTGGCCCGAATACGGATGGATGCCGTCGTCGCGCTCGTAGGCGTCGAAGCCGCATTCGGCGATGCGGCGGCCGATGACGGACGCCGGGTCTATGCCCAGACGCGACATGCCGGCCATGTCGGCGCGCATGTGGGTCTTGCCCACCAGCACGGAACGCACGCCCAGCGGCCGCAGATGGTCGCCTATGGTCATCTCGCCGGCCTTCAGCGGCACGAAGTTCCAGCTTGCGCCATGCGCATGCACATAGCGTCCGGTGTAGTAGCTCATGCGCGAGGGGCCGCAAACGGGCGACTGCACATAGGCCCGGTCGAAGATCACGCCGCGCGCGGCCAGCGCGTCCAGATTCGGGGTCTTCAGCCTGGGATGGCCAAAACAGGAAAGATGGTCGTAGCGCAGCTGGTCGCACATGATGAAGAGAATGTTCTTCACGCCTCGGGTCATGCTAGGCTCCTGTCTCCGATGGGGCATGCAGGAATTCTATCGACGGCCTGCGCGCGCATCCCTTGAATTGTTTTGATGTCGATTACCCCAGGTAATCGGCCGGAGAGGCGGTTTGCGACTCCAGCATCTGAACCTGTTGCTCACCCTGGCCCGGACCGGCAGCATGCGCGCTGCCGCGCAGGTGCTGAACGTGTCGCAGCCGGCGCTGACCAAGTCGCTGCGCCAGCTGGAGGAAGAGGTCGGCGCCGAACTCGTGGTGCGCACGCCCAAGGGCGTGCGGCTGGCGCAGGCCGGCGAGATCCTGGCGGCGCGCGCCGCCGTCGTCATGCGCGAAATCGAAAAGGCCCGCGAAGACCTGGCCTGGCATCTGCGCGGCGCCGAAGCCCAGGTGACGCTGGGCGTGTCGCCAGCCGCCGCCATCCTGCTGGCGCCGGGCGCGGTGGCGCGCTATGGCGCGCGCTGGCCGCAGGTGCGGCTGCGGGTGCGCGATACGCTGTATCCGCAGGCGCTGGAGCGCATCCGTTCGGGCGAGCTGGACATGGCGCTGGGGCCGCTGCCTGAAGCGGGCGGCGGCGGCGACCTGGCCGTGCAGCCGCTGTTTGAAAGCCAGTCGGTCATTGTTGCGCGGGCCTCGCATCCGCTGGCAGGCGCCCGGCGCCTGAACGAACTGGCCGACGCCGCCTGGGTGCTGACCGGGCCGGCGCAGGGGCCGGGCGATCCCAGGGCGCTGTATGCCGATGAAGCGCAGGCGCGCGCGCTGCATCTGCAATTGGAATGCGAGTCCTTTTCCACGCTGCTGGCGCTGATGCCGCAGCTGGACCTGATCGGCATCATGCCGCAGGGGTTCCTGGACCGTTACGGCCCGACGTTGGGGCTGGCGCGGCTGGACATCATCGATCCCTTGCCCAAGACCGTCATCTACGTGACGCACCGCGCGGACGCCCCGCTGACCGTGCCGGCGCGCCGCCTGCTGGACGCGCTGCTGGGCGAGGCCGCGCAGTTGGCCGCCCACGCCTGAGTTGCCAAGGATCGGTCCAAAAGGTTGAGGTCGACCTGCGGGGTCGTGCCAGCGGCGTAAGCCTCAATATCTTTGACGGCAAGTCATGCGCGGTCTTATTTTTTTGGATTCCTGCCGAGGCGCAATCCACGCCGCCTCGAATTCCTCCGAGGCGACATCATGGTGATTGCAACGACAGTCCTGGTGGTTGGCGCCGGTCCGGCGGGCCTGCTCACCGCCGCCGAGCTGCAACGGCGCGGCGTGCAATGCCTGTTGATCGACGCGCACGAACGGCCGCTGGAGTGGGACCGCGCAACGGTGGTCCATCCCCGCTCGCTGGAAATCTTCGATTCGCTGGGCATCGTCGAGCCGCTGCTGGCCGCGGGCGTGAAGCAGCGCGGCGCGCGCATCCATGCCGATGGCAAGGTGCTGGGCGAGATCGACCTGGACCTTTGCGGCAGCCGCTACCCCTACAACATCGGGATTTCGGAAGAGGTCACGGAGTCCATTCTTGCCGACTATCTGGCCAGCCACGGCGGCGGCGTGCAGCGGGCCAGCAAGCTGGTGGACCTGCAGGAACGGCCGGACGGCATGCTGGCCAGGATCGAACAGCCGGGCGGCGATATCGAAGTGCTGGCCGAGTGGGTGATAGGCTGCGACGGCCACCACAGCACGGTGCGCGAGCTGACCGGCATCGAGCAGGACGGCCACGACATCAGCCAGCCTTGGGCGGTGTTCGACGCGGCGATCAGCGGCTGGCCCGAGATCTTCGAGGCCAACTACGCCTACCTGGACCGGATCCCGGTGATCCTGACGGCGCTGCCGGGCCAGCGCTGGCGCGTGTATCTGCGGCCCAGCGCCGAAGATTCCGACCTGGTGGCGGATGCCTTGTCGACGCTGCGGCGCTATCTGCCCGAGGCCAACTTCGAGGACGTGGCCCATCCGGCGCGCTTTCGTTGCTACACCAGGGTCGCGCGGCAATTCCGGGCCGGCCGCGTTCTGCTGGCCGGAGACGCCGCGCACACCTGCAGCCCGGCCCAGGGCCATGGCATGAATAGCGGCCTGCATGACGCCGTCAACCTGGCCTGGAAGCTTGCGTTGGTCTGTGGCGGGCAGTGCTCCGATAGTCTGCTCGACAGCTACCAGGCGGAGCGCCGGCCGGCCGCGCAGCGCGTGCTGACATCGGGTGACGAGGCCGAGAGCGCTCAACTGGCCACGGACCCGGACGTGCTGCGCGAGCGCAATGCCGCCATCCGCAAAGCCTTCGAGGACGGCGCCTCGCAGCATCACGAGGCGGTGGCCGAGGCGGAGCTGGACATCGATTACCGCGATTCGCCCATTGTCATGGGCGACCGGCACGACCCGGTTTCGCCGGGCCAGCGGCTGCCGGACCAGATCCCGATCCGCCTTGCCGCGGGCGGCGCCGGGATGCTGCACGAAGGCGCCCACCGCAAGGGCCATACGGTATTCATCCTGGGCGGTCCGCGCACGTCGGCGGATACGCTCGCTCAGGTCCGCGCCGCAATCGAGCCGCTATCGGACGGCGCCATCATCGAAGCCGTGATCGCTCTGACGGCGAACGCGGATGTCGACGGCGCGGACGGTTATCTGGATCCCTCGCTGGCCGGCAGGCTGGGCTTGCGGCATATTCTGGTGCTGGCCGTCAGGGCGGACGGCCATGTCGGGCTGCGCTCGGAGGAACGCCACGTGGAGACCTTGGCGGCCTACGTAGCGCGGCTGCGCGCGCCTGCGCCGGGCACGGCCGTGCCATCCTGACCTGGGATGGGCGCCTGCGGCACGCCTGGCACGCCGCGCCGGATGTTGCGCGAGAATTCGGCCGCATCCACGGTGGCGCGGGCGCGTTGCGTGTAGTCGCCGGCCTGCCGATACGCGAGCGGACTGTCGGCGCCTGCGAGCGCGTCCAGGCGGTACAGGTACTCGGGCAGATAGCCCGAAAACAGCACGCGGTAATCCAGCGGCAGCCCCGGCACGATCTGGTCGGCCAGCCGGTACACGATGGTGGTGCAGTTGCCCGTCAGCGTGTTGTAGAAGCGCGGCTTGTCCGCCAGCCGGGTGGCGGTCTTCACATAGGCCAGGAACAGCTTGCGGGCCGCGCCTTCCGGCATGTGCACGCGGTACAGATAGCCTTCCTCGCCGCGCACATTGGTACGTACGCGCAGGCTGTCCTCCTCGGTCGAGGCCAGCACCGACAGCTCGTATTGGCGGAAGAAACCGCCGATCTCGGAGAATACGTCGTGCAGCTTGCGGCGGATCTCCACCGAGAACACCACGTACTGGCCGTCCGCGAAGCCGAACGAAACCAAGGCGTGCGCGATGGCGGGCCGGCCCCAGTAGGACAGCGCCAGGTCTACCGATTGCAGGCGTGACAGGTCGTAGCGGCGGGTCTCCCAGCGTATGTCGTAGTCGGTGCGCGTCCGCCAGTCGAAGTTGCGCACGTTGCGCAGGGTGACGATGTCGCCCTCGATCGTTCCTTGCGTCTGGCGCGCCACCTCGGGCATCCACTGGCGCTCGTTCGACGGCCGCACGCCCAGCCACCACCAGGCCAACAGCGCCAACAGCAGGGCGCCGAACAGCCAGGCGGGCAGCGGCTGTCCGATAGCCAGGCCGATCAGCGCCGCCGCCGCCAGCGCCAGCCAGGCGGCCGGCAGGACGGCGCGCCGGCGGCCGGTGTACGGAGATTGGAACCACAGCGCCGCCGCGCCCCAGGCGGCGCCGGCCACCACGGCCACGCCGGCCGCGATCTGCGCGATCATGCCGTCGTCATGCGCGTTGCGGGGCCGTCATTGCGCCCCTTGCGAGGATTCGGCCTGCTCCGCATTGCGGGCATGGGCCTTGCGGTCCTGCTTGCGCCAGCCGGCGCGCATGCGCGCGATCTGGCGCAGCGCGTCCTGCGACATCTTCCACCAGCCGAACGGCCGCGGGTCGGCCAGCATGCTGAGCGCGCGCGCATAGTCCAGCGTCAGGCCCGGGGTCCAGGCCATGGTCAGGGCGCGCTTGCGGATCTGCGCCGCTACCCACAGTTCCGGCGTCAGCAATAGGCGCAGCAGCACGCGCCATCCGGCATCCGGGCCATGCAGGCGGCCGACCACGCCGTCCAGCGCCGCTTCCAGCGCGCTGGACACGGAGCTGGAGCAGTTGCGGTGCGTCAGGTTGTAGACCTCTGTCTTGCGGTACTCGTCCCAGAAGGCCTGCAGCTTGGCCGCATCGTAGTTGCGGATGCGTACCCGCATCGTGGACGGCGTCCAGGCCTTGGATTCGGTGGCGTAATCGGGCTGGTACACGCCCGGCACGTTGTTCTCGGCGGTGGCGCGCAGCAGGGTGCCGAACTGCTCGGGAGAGTGGTCGATCTCCTGGGCCGGATACAGGCTGATGTACACGCCTTCCGGCGATTCCAGCGCCGCGTGGCCGGTCGACACCACGCCATTGATGTCGACGGCGGCGATGTAGCGGTTCACCACGGGGTAGTTGCGCGTTTCGTTCTTGGCGGAACCCGACGGCGTCCAGACGTGTACGGTCAGCGCGCGCTCCGATTCCAGGGGCGGGCCGTCGAACACGGTTTGCGCGGGACCGTCGGCGCGCGTGGGCATGAAGTCCGGGTGCGGATTGACGACCAGGGCGGGGTTGGATTCGAGGTCGCGGACCCGGCGCGCCAGCGACAGCAGCCGCAGGCCTGAAAACGCCAGGAACAGCCCCAGGCAGTACGGCACCGTGCCGACGTAGTGGGTGGGGTAGGGCTGGAAAAAGAAAATCGCCAGCAGTATTTCCGCCACGCCCGAGGCGAAAACATAGCGCCAGCGTTCGTAGCGCACCACGTAGGCGGCCATGCACTGGATCAGGCCGTCCACCAGGAACATCAGGCCGAACAGCATGGATAGCGCGAAATGCCCGTGATGGTGGCCGATCAGGACCAGGATGCCCGCTGTCAGCACGATGGCGCCCTTGGCATAGCGCAGCACCCGCTGCCCGCCCACGCCGGACTTGGCGATCACCAGCGTGGCCAGGCCTTCGAGGACCAGCAGCGCCGCGAAGAAATTCAGCGGGAAATAGACGGCGTTGTCGAGCGCGTCGATGAACAGCGTGACGCCTGTAATGAAAAGCAGGCCGCCGATGACATACAGTCCGCGGGCGCGCTTGCGCAGATAGTCCACGCCCAGCAGCAGCAAAACCAGATTAGCCATTGCGCTTGATTCTCCTCTCCCGTGACCCCGTTGCGGTGCTGGAAATTTTGGTTTGCTGACCACGTTAACAAATTTTCCGGCAGCCATGCAGGTATTCTTCCTGACATATCCGTCTGCGATCTTTCCCGGGACATGGCATGAGCACCAAGACTGGCAGCGCAACAAAAGAGGCAACGCAAGAGACCCCCTCCAGCCTGATAGACGCCAGGATCCGCGAACTGGGCGACTGGCGCGGCCAGACGCTCGCGCGCGTCAGGGACATCATCAGGCAGGCCGATCCCGGCGTGATCGAGGAATGGAAGTGGCGGGTGCCGGTGTGGTCGCACGGCGGCATCATCTGCACCGGCGAAACCTATAAAAGCGCGGTGAAACTGACCTTCGCCAAGGGCGCGGCGCTGGAGGACCCCGCGCGGCTGTTCAATGCCAGCCTGGACGGCAACACGCGGCGCGCCATCGATATCCGCGAGGGTGAAACCCTGGACGAAACGGCGCTGCAGGCGCTGATCCGCGCCGCCGTGCGTCTGAATGCGACGGGGAAATCCGCAGGCGCGAAAAAATAGCTTGCGTCTGGGGTTCAGGGCAACAGCCCGGCGTCCCGCAACAGCGGCTCCTCATACTCGGAGCCTTCCGCCGGATATCGCAGGTCCGCAAGCTTGCTGGCCTTGGCCAGCGCCCAGACGATGCTTTCGCCGGCGGGCAGCGTATCGGGCGCCTGGGCGTACAGCGGATCTTCAAATGCGGCGCTCGCCGCAACGATCGTCCAGCCCTGGGCGTTGAACGCCGCAATCACGTCCGGCAGGGCTGCTGCATTGAGCGGGTTGGTGTGCAGCAGCATGACATGCTTGGGGCTGCGGCCCAATACCTTGCGGGCCAGTCCGTCGTAATAGGCCGCCCGGTCCAGCAAATGGCGGACGTATCGCTGTTTCACGCCCTGGGCCCGGGCGGTGTCGCCCGCCTTGATGTGATCGGCATAGACGCGGCTGTAGTACCAGTCGCTGGCATCTATGGATACCAGTCCGTTCCTGTAGCGGTTCTGCGCCATCCAGTCCCGCATGCCGTCCCGCTTGGCCTGCGTATCGCCTTCTCTCAAGTACGGGAACCGCAGCATCGGCACGAAGGTAGGCAGGCTCCGGAGGGCGGCATCGGCGACTTCTACATCGGCAATGAACGCTTCCAGCGATAGCTTGGGGTCGGCAAGGCTGCGGTGGCTGGCCGTATGGTTGCCAACCCAATGTCCCGCCTGCGACCATTGCGCCACCAGTCCCAGCCCGTCGGCCCCGCCTATGCTGCTCAACGCGGGAAACAGCGCGGACTGGATCCCGTGCTTCTGCAAGGCGTCCAGCAGCTGGGAATTCCATAGCGCGGCCTGGGGCTGCTTGTCGGGATTGAGTCCGTCGTCGAAGGTCAGGGCCACGGTCTGGGCGGAGCACCACGACGCCCATAGAGAAAAGCCGACTGCAAAAATGCGGTGTAGGGAAAAGCGGGAAGCCATGCAGGGAAGCCAACCTCGGATATCGTTGCCACGCACGCCAGGAATCCGACCCTGCCGTCCCGTGCCCCGGCGGATGCCGGGGCATCAGGATAGCAGCAGGGAAAACGGGCGCGCCGATCAGCTCAGCCCGCCGCCGGCTTGATGTTCTGGTTATGCCGGAACAGGTTCTGCGGGTCGTAGCGGGTCTTGGCCTGGACCAGCCGGTCGAAGTTCGGCCCGTAGGCAGCGCCCAGCCGCTCCGGCTCGTCCTGCGTCAGGAAGTTCACGTACACCCCTCCTTGCGCATAGGGCTCGGTGGTGCGGAACAGCGTCCGGGCCCAGGCGATGCAGCGCTCGTCTTCTTCCGGAAAGTCCCAGCGTCCGTGCACGTTCATGGCGAATTGCGCCGAGCGGTGCGGATAGGCCATGGCGGACACTGGCACCTGCGCGGCCACGCCGCCGATGTAGCCCAGGAAGATCTCGCATTGCGGCGACGGCAGGTTTTCCACCGCGGCGACTATGGCGTCGATCAGCCCGTCTTCCAGGCCGCCCAGATTGTGCGACTTCCAGTAGTTGCGGGCGCCGGGCGTAAGCAGCGGGTCGAAGGCCTTTTGCCAGGCGGTGTAGGGCATGGGCCCCAGATGCTCGCCATAAGGCGTGCCGAAGCCGCGCACCACGTCCACCGCGGCCGGACCATTGGCCGGATCGCCCGTATAGCACATGGCGAAGGCGACCATGGGCTTGCCATGCACCGCTGGCGGCAGGAAGGGCAGCGGCGGCGCCAGGCGCAGCACCGCCCAGACCGTCAGTTCCTGCGGCAGGGTCGCCAGCGCATCGCGGTACTTCGACAGCGCTGCCTTGCCCTGTTCCAGCGGCAGCACCACCAGGCCGCCATAAACCTCGGGGCCGACCGGATGCAGCTGGAATTCGAACATCGTGACCACGCCGAAATTGCCGCCGCCGCCTCGGATTGCCCAGAACAGGTCCGGGTTGTCCTGCTCGCTGGCGTGCAGCAGCTTGCCGTCCGCGGTGACGACATCGGCCGAAAGCAGGTTGTCGATGGTCATGCCGAACCTGCGGGTCAGCCAGCCGAAGCCGCCGCCCAGCGTCAACCCGGCTACGCCGGTGGTGGAATTCACGCCCAGCGGCGTGGCCAGGCCATACGCCTGGGCTTCGTGGTCGAAATCGGCCAGCGTGGCGCCGGGCTCGACATAGGCCCGGGCGCGCACGGGATCGACGCGCACCGACTTCATCGGCGACAGGTCGATCATCATGCCGTCGTCGCAGACTGCGGTGCCTGCGATATTGTGGCCCGCGCCGCGCACGGACAGGACCAGGCCGTTGTCGCGCGCGAAATCCACGGCGCGCCGCACGTCGGCGGCGCCGGCGCATCGGACGATCACCGCCGGCCGGCGGTCTATCATCGCATTCCAGATCTTGCGGGTGTCGTCGTAGCCGGGGTCGCCCGGGCAGAGGACCTGGCCTCGGGCTGAGGCTTTCAGATCATCCAGGGCGCTATCGGAAAGCTTGCTCATCACACACCTCCTTGAAGGTGCTGCTTCGTGAACAACCTCTGAAACTGGGGCCTGCGGGCAGGCCGGGCCGACTATGGGTTGGGGCGCGGCATGGAAGACGCCTCCTGGGTAGAGGGCCATGACCCTGAAAGGGCGGCGCGCCGCGCCGGGAGCCGGTCGGCCCGCTCCCGTTTTGCGCGCCGTGGCGTGCGTATCTGGAAAGCTTACTCCTCGCTGGTCCATTCCACCTGCACGCCGAGGCTGCGCAGGTTTTCGACGAAGCGCGGATGGGCGCGGCGGATCGGCGTGGCGTTGCGGATCTCCGAACGGCCGTCGATGCTGCTGGCGATCATGAAGAGCGCGATGGCGACGCGGATGATGTAGGGGCTTTCGACCACCGCGGGCGTCAACGGCCGGCCGCCGAACGTGATCAGGCGGTGCGGGTCGGACGAAAACACGTGCGCGCCGAACTTGGACAGCTCGCCAGTCCAGCCCAGCGCGCCGTCGTAGACCTTGTTCCAGAACATGGCGTTGCCTTCGGCGCACACGCCCAGCGCGATGAAGATGGGCAGCAGGTCCACTGGGAAATAGGGCCACGGCGCCGCCTCGACCTTGGTCAGCACATTGCTGGTGAAGGGCGTCTGCACCTTCAGCGGGCCGGCGCGCAGCGCGCGCGACCAGCCGTTCTCGTGCACGATCTGCACGCCGAACTTGGCGAAGGTGCGGTCGATCAGCGGGAAGTTCGCCGGCGTGCTGTTGCGCACCACCACGTCGCCGCCCGTGATCGCGCCCAGCGCGAGAAAGGTGGTGATCTCGTGGAAGTCTTCCTCGAAGGTGAATTCGCCGCCGCCCAGGCGCACGCCGCCGCGCACTGTCAGCCGCGAGGTGCCGATGCCATCGATGTCCGCGCCCATCATCGCCATGAAGCGGCAGAACTCCTGCACGTGCGGCTCGGAGGCGGCGTTGGTCAGGGTCGATTCGCCTTGCGCGGCGGCCGCGCACAGCACGAAGTTCTCGGTGGTCGTCACCGAGGCGTAGTCCAGCCAGTGGTGGGTCGGCTTCAGGGGGCCGCTGCTGCGCACCAGCAGCGAGCCGCTGGCGCGTTCCACCTCGCCGCCGAAGGAGCGGAAGATGTCCACGTGCGGGTCGATCTCGCGCACGCCCAGGGTGCAGCCCTTGACGTTGTCTTCCAGCCGCGCCACGCCGAAGCGGGCCAGCAGCGGCGGCACCAGCATGATGGAAGAGCGCATTTCCTCGGGCAGGCGGTGGCGGGCGGCGTCGAAGGCGGTGTCGCGGTGGTGCAGGTCCAGCGTGCGGGTGGACTCGTCCAGACGCACGTCGCTGCCCAGGGTGCGGAAAATTTCCAGGATCTTGCGCACGTCCGTGATGTCGGGCACGCCGTGCAGCCGCAGCGGCTGGTCAGTCAGCAGGGTGGCGCACAGCACCGGCAGTACCGCGTTCTTGTTGGCCGAAGGGATGACGCGGCCGCGCAAAGGGGTGCCGCCGTGGACGATTAGGTTGGACATGGAACGAGTAGGGCGAGAAAAAAGGGAGAAGGGAGCCGTCTGGGCCCCCGGTTAATTCACACTGTAAAGGCGCGCGGCGGCCGTGTCATGCCGGCCTGGCCGCGCCCGGGCCGGGATTCCTGCGGATCAGGACCCAGCCGCCTATGGTCAATGCAAGCCCGGCCCCCAGATAAGGCAGGCCGAAAATCAGCGCCCAGAAAAACAGCGCCGTATAGGCGTCGTTGGCGGCCTGCTTGCCGCCGGTGGCCGGATCGAAGATGCCAGGCTCCATCGCAAGCAGGGCGGCGGGCAGGTTCAGCAGGACGGCCAGGCCGAGCATGGCGCAGCCCCAGCCGATCAGGCGGCGGAAATTGGGAATGCGGACCAGCGCCGCCACGACCGCCACGCCGATCAGCAGCGACACGATGCCCGCCGTGATCAGCATTCTGTCCAGCGCCGCCATATAGGCAAGCCCTGTCAAGTCCGCCAGCCCGAATGCCTGCTGCATGAGCGGATTGACGGCGCCCTGGCTGGCCCAGGCGACGAGCAGGCCGAACGCGATGCTGGTGAGCCACTTGGTCAGGGCAGAGGGCATGCGGGAGTCCTGTTCATAATGCAGTGCAGCGAGAATACTGCGGATTGCTGCTGACGATTGAGACGGGCGGTAACCGTGATCCGGGCAAGGCGCGGCCTAGGCCCGGCGCCGCATTCTTTCCTGCTGCAGCAGCCTGACCTGCTCGGCGAACTCCGGCACCGGCCCGTCGACGGGAATCCCGTCCACGACTTCGGCGATGGCCAGCGGCCGCACCTTGGACGTGGGGGCGACGCCCCATTCCCGCAGCCATTCACGGTACTGGGCTGAAGAACTGGCATAGACGATCCGGCCCAGGCCCACCCAGCCGTGCGCCGATGCGCACATGGAGCAGTGCTCGCCCGAGGTATAGACAGTGCAGGCCGCGCGCTCGGCCGGCGGCACATTGCTGGCGGCCCAGCGCGCGATCTCGAATTCCGGATGCCGCGTGCGGTCGCCGCTGGAGACATGGTTGTGGTCTTCGAACAGGACCACGCCGTCGGGTGAAACCAGCACCGAGCCGAATGGCTCGTCGCCCGCTTCCAGCGCCTGCTTCGCCAGCTCGACGCAGCGCGCCAGGTGCTTCTTGTCCAGTTCAGTGATCATGCGGGGTCTCCTCGTGTATGCCGCAAGGCGCGGGGCCAGCGGGCCATGGAGGCCGCCGGCATGCATGCGCAAGGATAGTCCCTTTGCTGGCCTGTTCAGTAATACACGTCCACGTAGTCCGTCAGCCCGCCGCAGGCTTCCATCTGCTGCAGGCGCCAGTACTTGCGCTTGCCCGTCGCGCGGAACTCGAATTCGCCGTTGCGTTCGCAGCGCCGGCCCTTGTCCGGCGCGTCCAGGATCAGGATCGTGCCGCGGAAGATGAAGCGGTCGCTGGCGATGGAGACGATATCGCCCTTGATCTTCAGTGTGCCCTCGTGGTTGGCCTGCGTACCCTCGATGCGCACCACGTCGTTCTCATCCGTCGCGGTCAGGTGGCCGCGCTGCGCCGACCACAGCCATTGCAGGGTGATGCCGCTGTTGTTCAGCAGGCGCTCGTAGGCGGCCTGGTTCTGGATGTCGGTCTTCTGCGCCGAACCCGAGGGCGCGGCCGCGGCGGGCGCAGCGGCGGGCGCGCCGTGCGCCTTTATCGGCGGCACCGCCATGGCCGGCGCGCTTGCTGCAAGCGCCAGGCCTGCCGCCAGCAGCAGGCTGGACATCCGCTTCTTTCCCTTGGCGATGATCGTGTCGCTTTCGAGGTTCTTGTGCATGGTTCTCGTCAAATAGGGGTAGGAGGGCGCGGCCGCCCGGCATGGGCAGCCTGGCGGGGACGCCACCGCGGATGCGCCTGGGCCGAGGGTCGGCGGGCGCATAACTTAGCACGGTCATCGGACCCCGATAATTGCTGTTGTTTGAGCTTGTGTATCTGTTGGTTATTTACATTACCAATGAATACCGTCAACCGCCGCGCCAGTCCATGCCGCCCCGCCCGCTCACCGTTTGGCGGCCGCGCTCTGCGCCCGGAATGCGGCTTCGCCCGCATCGGAAATCTCGACCCATTTCCTGTCGGGCGCAGCGTCCGGCACATAGCTGTCGTGCCAGTTCCACCACTTGTAGGTGGGCGTCTGCGGATAGCCCTCGGGTGAATTCTCCCAGACTTCCTGGCGTCCCAAGGGCGTGATGTCCAGGTAGTTCCAGGTGCCGCCCATCTGCTCGTCGCCGCGGTTGTTGAGGAAGTAGGTGCGGAAGATACGGTCGCCGTCGCGGTAGAACACATTGGTGCCATGCCACTCGTCCACGCCGAAGTCGGCATCGAAACCGTCGGTCAGCGTGTACCAGGGCATCTTCCAGTCCATCTGCGCTTTCAGCCGCGCGATGTCCGCCTGCGGCGCCCGGGAAACAAAGACCAGCGTGGTGTCGCGGGCGTTCAGGTGCGCCAGATGGGCGACCTGGTCCGCCACCATGGAGCAGCCGCGGCAGGCATGTTCCGGCCAGCCGTACACGCCCGGTTCGAAGAAGGCGCGGTAGACGATCAGTTGGCGGCGGCCGTCGAACAGGTCGGGCAGGGCGAGCTTGCCCGCAGGGCCGTCGAACGCATAGGCCTTGGCTACTTCCGTCCAGGGCATGCGCCGGCGTTCGGCCGCCAGCGCGTCGCGGGCGCGGGTGTGGGCTTTTTCCTTGACCAGCAGTTGCTGGCGCGCGGCTTCCCATTCCTGGGGCGAGACGACCGGGGGCGTGCGCATGGGCGCGCCATTGCTTGATGCAGTCATGGTTTCGTACCTCCTTATCGCGGGCCGGCGTCCTGGCGCAAGGGTCTGCGCGCAGTCTGGCTGCTCGGCGCCTGGAATCAGTCTGGCATCGCGGGGCAGGGAGGGGGGAGTAACAAATCCGGCGCAATTCCGTCGGCGGCCGGCTCAGAAGCTCACCGCCAACCCCACCGAGAAACCCGACACATTGGAGCCGAACACATAGCGGCCCACCAGCCGGGTGCGGGTGATGATCACGTCATAGGCGCTGGAATCCAGCTCCAGGCCCGCGCCCACGGAGGTCAGCCGGTCGAATCCCAGGATGCCGCGCTGATCTCCCAGGAACTCCGAGTGCGTCAACTCCAGCACGTAGCGCAGCGGTCGCTGCAGCATCACGAAGCCTGTGGGGGCGCGGTAGCGCGCCCACAGATTGGCCGACTGCGCGGTGGCATGCCCTTCGACGGCCGCCGAGCTGCTGAAGCTCTGCAGCCGCATGTCGGAATAGCGCAGCTCCACGTCGACCTCGTAGCCGGGGCGGTAATGCTCATAGTCCAGCATCAACGAGCCGCCCAGGCCATAGGCGTTGAGCGAACCCTTGTCCAGGAAGCTGATGTCCCGGCCGGTCTGCTGTCCCACATACCAGCTGGCGGCGCGCAAATCGCTGGTGACGTTGCCCAGCGCGAAATTGAAGATCGGCCGCAGCTTCAGTTCGTCGGTCAGCTTGAAGTCCCAGCCTATGCCGCCGGTAGCCGAAAAACTGTTCCATTTGGTCGGGATCTTGCGGGTCTCCGCGCCCTGCGTGGCGATGAAGGTCGGATCGTAGCGGCTCGCGGCCAGCACGCCTTCCAGGTAGATCGGGACCGACTTGGATATGGTGTCGCCGCCGCCCAGCTGAGTCATGGCGAATTCGCTGGATCCTGGGACCGAGCCGCTGCTCCCGCCTATGTTCAGCGAGCTGGTCGTGATGTCGGGCACGATGGAGAACGACATGATGGCAAGCACCCCGTTGGCGCGCTTCTGCAGATCGTCCTGGCTCAGGCGCAGGCTCTGCGCCAGGACCGGGGCGCAGGTCGTGCAGGCCAGCAGCGCAAGCAGCCAGCCTGAGCGTCGTTTCACCATCCTCGAGGGCGGGGGCATGTCATCTCCGGAATGAATGCGGGTCCAACAACAGCCAGCCTTGCGGCGCAACGCAAGCTATTTGGCCGCCGCAGGCGGGTCGACCATGGCCTGGCGTTGAGCGGCCAGGAGCGTGTCGCTCTGGTCGATCCGGATGGTGCCTATCCGGGGAAACTCGAAATCCACGATGATGTATATCGCCGCCGTCATGACCACGGCATAGACCAGTTGATGCAGCAGGCTGTCCCGCTTGGACAGGGCCAGTTTCGATCCGATGAGGCAGGCGCACACCAGGGCCAGGAAGACCAGGAAAGCGTAGGTGGCGACGGGCGGGTGGACCTTCTGCGCCACGGTCTGGGCGGTGGAGACGTCGAACATGTCGTTGACCGCGCCTATGTACGACGCGGCGAAGGGCGGCACGGTATTGCGGGCCGCGCTCATGGATGTGGTCCAGATCTCTTTCTGCAACGCGCCCGTCCGGGCCGCAATCGCTTCGCGATGGTCGAGGTCGGCCACATGGCCGTAATACTCGATGCGGCTGTCGACATAGCGCCGGAACTGCTCGCGCAGCGTCGGCTGGTCGGCCGCATCGAGCATGTCGATGCGCAGCCAGGCCGTCCCGATGGCGTTGACCTCCTGGACCAGCAGATCGCGGCGCTCGGCCATGCGCTGGGCCGCGCCCGAAAACGTGAAGGCCACCAGCAGGCCCAGCAGCGCGAACACGGACGCCTCGATGGCGGCGGCGCCCGCGCCGCTCTTGTCGTCCGCGCCATGGCCGAGCCGCTTTCCGATTCTCATGGCAAGCAGCAGGAACACGAAGAACAGGGCAGCCAAACCCGCCAGCAGAAGGGAATAGTTCATCTGGTCACCACGCGTTCAATTGCGGTTGCTCGGATACGGCGGTTCAGCCGGGGCTCGGTCGCGCCACAGCGTAACGCGGTTGCGCCCCGTCTGCTTGGACTCGTACAGGGCCTCGTCTGCCCGCCGTATGACTTCGGCAGCAGATTCGCCATCTTGCGGCCAGAGCGCAACGCCAACGGATACCGTCACGCGGCCCACGCTGTCCGGCATGAGGCGCCGGGCCACGGCCGTGCGCAGGCGCTCGGCGACCTCGCTCGCCTTGGCGGCCGAACCGGTGGGCAGCAGCGCGATGAATTCTTCCCCGCCCACCCTGAAGGCGCGATCTTGGTCGCGCAGGCAGGCGCGGATCACCTCGGCCAGCGCGACCAGCACTTTGTCGCCCGTCATGTGGCCGAAACTGTCGTTGATGCGCTTGAAATGATCCAGATCCATGGCGATGACCGCCACGGAGGTGCCGTCGGCCGCGTAGGCGCTCAGCACCTCGGTCATGGCCCGGCGGTTCAGCAGGCCGGTCATCGGATCGGTCAGCGCCTGGGTGTTCAGGCGTCCCACTTCGTCCTGATGCTGATCCAGCGTTAGTTGGACCGCATCGCGCAAGGTGTCGGCCTCGGCGTACCACGCGTTGAACCGATCGAGGTCCACGCCGCCCGACTTGCCCGCGGTCATGGCGCGGGTCAAGCGCGACAGCGGCGATGCGATGGCATAGGCCAGGCCGCACACCAGCAGCAGCGTGAGCGCGATGGCCGGGATGGCGGCGCGC
Organism: Achromobacter sp.; assembly: GCA_032153965.1. Classification (GTDB taxonomy): domain Bacteria; phylum Pseudomonadota; class Gammaproteobacteria; order Burkholderiales; family Burkholderiaceae_B; genus Achromobacter. The sequence continues at coordinate 22,500 of JALDYL010000010.1, forward strand.
AACGCATCTCCGAGCAATTCACGCAGCGGCGACAGCACCTGGTCCAGCGTACGCTGCGCCACCACCGCCCAATTGCCCTTGGCCAATGGCGCGTAGCCGGTCAGCACGGCGCCGCCGTCCGCCTTCGGATACAGGGCGGCGCCGCCGTGCCGGGCCGGCTCGACGCTGGCCAGGTCGAGCGTGCCGGGAGCGGCATGCCGGCGGTACAGCACGTCGCCGTTGTTGCCGACCAGGAACACCGACATGCCGGCGATTTCGTCCCTGTCGCCGATGATGCGGTCCATGCCGCTGCCGGCGTCCAGCGTGATGGCGATGGCCAGATAAGCCAGGGGCGCCCCGGCCGCGTCCTCCACGGGTTCGGTCACGGTAAGCACCGCGGCCTGCGTCCCGGGTATTGTCGTCACCCAGGCGTCTGGACCTGGGGCGCTTACGCCCAGGTCGGCAAGACTGAGGATCTTTGCATCCGCAAGCTGGCCGGTAGGGGAGCGGGCCACGATACGGCCCTCGGTGTCGGCCAGCATGACCGCGTGCAGCGAGTCGACCTGGCCGGACAGGCGCTGCAGTTCGCTCTGCAGCGCTTGCGGCTTGCCCATGGCGGCAGGGAGTTGGCTGGCGGCATTGAGGGCCAGGCGCTGCAACGCGGCAATGTAGACGTCGATGACCTCGGCCAGCTTTTCGGCGCGCGCGTGGTTGGCGGCCAGCGCGTTCCTGATGATCTGCGCTTTCTGCACCTGGTAGCTGGAGTACATGGCGTTGGAAAAGCCGACGGCCACGCTCAGCACGGCCAGGGTGGCCAGTACCGCATGCAATCCGACCTTGCGCTTGCGCGTGCCTGCGCGGCTTGACCTAGGGCTCATCGAGACTCCATGCAATATCCCATGCGTACTGGTGTATCGACCGCGTTTAGTTCGACAACGATAAATGGGCAGGGAACATGCCGCAATACCGGGCTTCCGTAATTGCAATCCACGATTGATTTAACGAAGAAAATGTGTAGGCTTTGTGCGGTATAGCCAACATGGCGCCGCGTGATGCCGTTCACGTCTGTAATTTTTTCTTACTTCCGCCGCTAGGCTCATCACGCTTTGCCGCTCTTGCACGTGTGATTTTGCCCGCTGCATTCGCCTGACTTCATTGCTCGCCGGACCGCCCATCCGGGCGGTTCTTTCACTGCCCCGTCTGGAGAAAGTGATCATGAAGCTGCTTCGCCGCGCGACTCTCTTCCATACTCAGCAAGGCTTGGCGCCCAGGCGCCGGGCTTCGGCGCCGGCCGCATTGACGGCGCTGGCCATTGCGCTTGCCGCGCCGGCATGGGGGGCCGACGGCCCCAAACCCGCAGAGGCTCCCACCAAGGCGGCCAACGCGGCCCTGCTGAAGGAATTGCCGTTCTCGGACAAGACGGCTTTCGAATTGGCGCACAAGGGCTTTATCGCCCCGCTGCCCGCCGGCATGATCAAGGGCGCCGAGGGCAACCTGGTCTGGGACTCGGACAAGTACGGGTTCATCAAGGAAGGCTCGGATGCGCCCGATACGGTCAATCCCAGCCTGTGGCGCCAGGCGCAGCTGATCAATATCGCGGGCCTGTTCCAGGTGATGGACGGGATCTATCAGGTGCGCAACCAGGACCTGTCGAACATGACCATCGTCGAAGGCAAGGAAGGCCTGACGATCATGGATCCGCTGATCTCCACGGAAACGGCCAAGGCCGCATTGGACCTCTACTACAAGCACCGTCCCAAGAAGCCTGTCGTGGCCGTCATCTACACCCACAGCCACGTGGACCACTACGGCGGCGTGCGCGGCGTGGTCGACGAGGCCGACGTGAAGGCGGGCAAGGTCAAGATCTATGCCCCGCTGGGATTCCTGGAGCACGCCGTGGCCGAGAACGTGATGGCCGGCACGGCCATGAGCCGCCGCGCCAGCTACATGTATGGCAACCTGCTGCCGCCCAGCGCGACCGGGCAGGTGGGCGCGGGCCTGGGCACGACGACCTCGGCGGGCACGGTCACGCTGATTCCGCCCACCGACATCATCGAGAAGACCGGCGAAAAGCGCACCATCGACGGCCTGACCTATGAATTCCTGTACGCGCCCGGCAGCGAAGCGCCTGCCGAGATGCTGTACTACATCAAGGAGAAGAAGGCGCTCAACACGGCCGAGGACTCCACCCACACGCTGCACAACACCTATTCCCTGCGCGGCGCCAAGATCCGCGACCCGCTGGCCTGGTCGAAGTACCTGAACGAGGCCCTGAACCTGTGGGGCGACGAGGTCGAAGTGATGTACGCCATGCACCACTGGCCGGTCTGGAACAACAAGGACGTGCGCGAACAGCTGAGCCTGCAGCGCGACATGTATCGCTACATCAACGACGAGACCTTGCGCCTGGCCAACATGGGTCTCAACAAGGAAGAGATCGCCGAACAGGTCAAGCTGCCGAAGTCGATCGCCACCAAGTTCTCCAACCGCGGCTATTACGGCTCCGTCAATCACAACGTCCGCGCGACCTACGTGCTCTACCTGGGTTGGTTCAACGGCAACCCCGCCACCTTGCACACCTTGCCCATCGAAGAGGGCGCCAAGCGCTACGTCGACATGATGGGCGGCGTGGACGCGGTGGTGAAGAAGGCGCGCGAATACTACGCCAAGGGGGACTACCGCTGGGTGGCCGAAGTCGTCAACTACGCGGTGTTCGCGGATCCCAAGAACCAGGACGCGCGCAACCTGCAGGCCGACGCGCTGGAGCAGCTGGGCTACCAGGCCGAAAGCGGCCCGTGGCGCAACTTCTATCTGACCGGCGCCAAGGAACTGCGCGAAGGCGTGCAGAAGTTGCCGGTGCCGGACACCGCCAGCCCGGACACCGTGCGCGCCATGACGCTGGACATGCTGTTCGACTATTTCGCGGTGCGCCTGAACCGCGAGAAGACCGAAGGCAAGCACGTGGTGCTGAACGTGGACTTCACTGACACGAAACAGAAGTACATGCTGGAGATGGCCAACAGCGTGCTCAACCATTCCGAAGGCAGGCAGGCCAAGGAACCCAGCGCCAGCGTGTCGCTGACCCGCGACACCCTCAACAACATCATGCTGAAACAGACCACGCTGAAGGATGCGATGGCCAAGGGCGATGTCAAGGTCACCGGCGATCAGGCCAAACTCGCCGAAGTCTTCGGCGCGCTGGATGACTTCCCGTTCTGGTTCAACATCGTGACGCCATAGCGGCGAGGGCGGGAGGCCGATGCCGGCCTCCCGCGTTTGTTGGCGCGGATGCACGCCTACTTCACCTTGACGACGTCATCCGGCTTCCAGGTCTGGTCGTAGAAGGCGTCTTCGGCACCATATAGCCGCAGCGCGATCAGGAAGTCGCGGCCGGGTATGGTCTGGATGAATGCGGCATCGGCGACGCCTTCGGGCTTCTGCGGCCCGAACCAGATTTCCAGCGAACCGTCCGTTTGCTTGGGGATGTTGTAATAGCCGTTGGTGGACGGCATGAGCTGCTTTGTCTCCGGCATGGTGCCGTCGGTGATGTTGTACGCCGTGACCGCCCAGAACAAGGCCGCAGGCGCGTCTGGCGGCAGCCTCAGCTTATAGGTGCTGGAGCCATTCAGGAAATTCCCCGCCGCATCCCTGGCTGTGTAGGGGTACTTCGAGCCCGCGCCCGTCGTGCGCATGACCATGGCCGGCGCCGAAGAGTAGGCGTACTGGAAGAAGCCGGCGCGCTGGTTCACGTCCAGGTAGCTTTCCTGCATCCATTCGGCCGTGCCGCCCGCCCAGGCTCGTTCCCACTGCCGGTCCTTGTAGTAGAGGTTGCGCCCGTCCTCGCGTCCCAACTGGCGCATCGCCAATATCATCTTGGGCGCGGTTTCAACGGCTTTCTGCAGCATGTCTTGCTGACGCTGCGTGGGCTCGAAGGGCTTGCCCTTGACGATGCCGATGGAGGCCAGCACGCCGCGCAGCTCGGGGTCGATGGCGGACACGGGCTCGTAGTCGACGAAGTCCTTGAGCTTCTGCCAGAACTGACGGTCCACCGGATACATCATGTCCACGCGCTTGCCGCTGGCATCCGGAAACTCCATGGGCTTGATGTTCTTTTCCTCAGCCCATAGCGGATAGACGCGGGTGGTCTCGGCGGCCTTGACGGCGGGGGCCGGGTCGGGCTTGCCGTCGCCCTTGGCCATGACCGTGCGGAAGAACAGGAACACGTTGTAGGTCGGCGATTTGAAGGCGAAGTAGCTGCTGGGAATGTGGCCGTCATAGTCCGGCGGCAGCAGCAGATACAGGCCGCCGCGCGCGCGGTCCGGGCCGATGGCGCCCACGTCGGTAATGGTGCGCTGGAAGAAGTCGGTGAACATGCCGATGACATTGGCCGGGGCCTTGACCACCAGCGGGCCGGTCTTCTTCAGGTCCAGATAACTCATGGAATAGATCACGTCGGCATTGGGCGTGGGCACCATGGTCTTGGCGTCCATGCGCTCCTTCCAGATGGGCAGCACGTTGTAGCCTGCTCCAAACGCCTTCTCGGAACCATCGCGCATGCCGATGACATTGAGCGCCGGCAGCATCGTCATGTAGGCGTGGATGGCGCGCTGGTAGTAGAGCTCATCGCGCAGGCCTTCGGCTTCCTTTTGATCGAGCCAGTTGCCATTGTTGATCTGCCTGACTAGCGGCGAGATGGCAGCCTGCTCGGGCGCGGCGCCTGCTCCTGCGGAAAGGGCGGCAAGCAGCGCAGCGGCCAACAACATGGATTTGGGTTTGAGATGCATGACCGGACTCCTGATCGCTGACGTGGACATGCTCCGCGCAAGCCATGACGAAGTGGGAAAGGATGCTGCGGGCCGGCGCGGAGAGCGCCGGGCAGGGAGGTCAATTCATTTTTTTGACTTGCGGCGGTTTCCAGCTACCGTCGAGTATGGCCTGTTGTCCCCAGTACGCGCGTATGTAGAGCGAGAAGGGTTCTTTTGGAGATGGCAGCCAATTCGTCTCTTTGTCTTTCCCCGGGGAGGTCGGCCCCACGTACAGGGTCAGGGAGCCGTCCGCATTGCGCGCGAGGTTCTTGTTCTTGGTGCCCAGCGAATAGCGCTTGAGTTCGTTGGGGCTGAAGAGATGCAGCTTGTTGTAGAGGGTCAGCGACCAGAAGCCCTTGACGGGCGGCAGCTGGCCCTTGGCAAAGGTGATTTCGTAGCGTTGGTTGCCGTCGAGCTGGGCGCCGGCCGCATCGAAATCCGTATAGAAGTACTGCGTTTCGGTCGGGCGGTTGTCGAACATGTTCGACTTGGCCGTGCCCGTGCGGTTGAAGTAATCCAGCCCGGTCTGGGCGTTGTTGGCGGACCGGTTCCAGTTGTTGCCGGCGGGGCGGCCATTGTGCTTCCACTGGAAGAACGGCGCGATCACCTGCTCCTCGGTCTCCTTGGCTACCTGGAGCAGGGCTTCCTTGATCGCAGGGTCGCGCGCCGCCGCGGCAAGCACCGAACGGAACTGGGCGTACATGGCTTCTTCGCCCGGCAGCGGCGGCACCGTGTCCAGCACCTTGCCGAACTGGTCGAAGAAGGTTTCGGGGACGACCCAGCGCGTTTCTCCCGCGCTCGCGCTGTCGGCTTGGGGATTCGGGATATCGGGCGTAGCCTTCCAGTCCATGGTCTTCATCTTGCCGTCGAAGTCCTTCAACGGATAGAACACCACCTGGTTTATCTTGGCCTGGATGGCCTTGCGATCCTGCTCCGTGTCATCCATGAAAATGCGCGGGATGGCATTGGCCAGCGCGGTCGGGCTGCGGATCACGGCCTGCACCCCGGCGGGCCGCTTGCCCTTCCAGTTGGGGCCGACCAGCAGATAGAAGCCGGGTTTGCTCATATAGGGCTTGCCCAGTTGGCCGAACTGGTTGGTGCGCTGGTCATACAGCGCATAGACCCAGAAACGGTCGCCGAAATCGGGAACCTGGGCGATCACGGGCTCTTCGTCGAGCGAGAAAAAGCCCAGTCCATAGACCACGTCCTGATTCGGACAGGTGACGAAGGTTTCCTCCGGCGCGATGTAGTTGTGCAGCATGCCCACCTGGCCGCGCGGTGCAACCGGCAGAATGCCGCCCAGCAAGCCGGGGCGGGGCGCCTTGGTGATCCGGTCGTTGCGGTTCTGCATGTTCACCATGGGCCAGCCCCAGACGTACGCCAGGCGGCCGATGGTCTTGGCGTATTCGGGGTGCATGATGACGTCAGGCGCGGGCTGCGTCAGCGTCGTCTTGCCGGCGGGGGGCGGCGGCGCGCCGAGCGCGGGCGGTGCGTTGGCCGCCAGGAGCGCGAAAGACAGAACTGCCAGTCCATGCTTCATCATTGGGCTCCCGGATGGAACTTGCCTGGGTAATGAATGAATCGGAGCTTGCAAAATTGCCGCAACGCGACCGGCCGCTTGGGGCCGGCATCGCCTGTGTTTCCGAACGTTTCGCCGGGGCGGTTTCTGAAATCTAACGGCTAAGTCTATGCTAATTTTTTCGTGGAGTCGCTGGAAATGGCGGCGGCTCGAATGCGATCGGCTCGATGACCCCACCCCATCCTGGGGCCTGCGGACAGAGCTGCGGCGGTCCGCCATGCTGCGCGAGCGCGTCTTCCGGAGATCCCGGTGGGCGCTGCGGGTTCGTCGATGCGGCGGGCTTGCGCGCCCGCCATGAAAAGGAGATCCAGCATGCCCAGCAAAAACACGATTTGCCTCTGGTACGACCAGGATGCCCTGGAGGCCGCGCAGTTCTACGCCCAGACCTTTCCCGACAGCGCGGTAGGCAAGATCCTGCGCGCGCCGGGTGACTATCCCTCCGGCAAGCAGGGCGATGTGCTGACGGTGGAGTTCACCGTCGCGGGCATCCCGTGCGTGGGTTTGAACGGCGGTCCGGCCTTCAAGCACAGCGAGGCTTTTTCGTTCCAGATTTCCACCGAGGACCAGGCCGAGACTGACCGCCTGTGGAACGCCATCATCGGCAACGGCGGCCAGGCCAGCGAATGCGGCTGGTGCCGGGACAAGTGGGGCCTGTCGTGGCAGATCACGCCGCGCATGTTGATCGAAGCGATCTCGGATCCGGACCCCGCCACCGCCAAGCGCGCGTTCGACGCGATGATGACGATGAGCAAGATCGATATCGCAGCCATCGAGGCGGCGCGGCGCGGGTAGGGCGGATTCCCCCTTTTGGCTGATTCCGGCGGTGACGGCGCGATCTATCATGGAAGCGCCGCGCCGGGACAGGCCATCCGCATGGCTCGTTCCGAGGCTAGCCGGCGTTTGCGCTATCTTGCTCGGGGAGCTTTCCTATGGCCACGCTCGCGGTTCGCCTCATGGCGTTTGTCGTGCTGGCGGGTTGTGGCGTCGGAGCTCATGCGGGGCCCGGACAGGCCATCGAGGCCACCGGCACCTCACGCTCGTCATCGTCCTCGCGCAGCAACACCGGCGCCGCCCTGGATGCGGCGCAAAAGGCGTTGAGCGACTATGTGCGCAGTTCCGGCCAGCAGGACGACGCGCTGCTTGACCAGGGCGCGCAGGATCGGCTGCGCCAGCAATACGAAGATGCGCAGCGCGCGGCGGACCAGGCGCGGGCGAAGCAGCAGGAGGCCGACTATCAGCGCAACCACGAACGGATCAAGGAACGCTATGGCGCCGATCCCGCGCTGAATCCGTGGGGTAACGGTTCCGCCAGCCGCGACAAGCCCCGCAATGCGCCCGCCGACGCGCCGAACCCTCCGGCTTCAGCCAAGGCCGCGGGCAAGGACCCCGGGCTCGATTACGCCGGCCAGGCCTGCGAGTACTTCACCCGGCCCTCGGATGCCGCCCACCTGAACTATTACAGCGAAGGGGCGACCGTCGTGTACGGCGGGCGCGTCTACCAATGCAAGGACGGTCGCTGGGCCTACCGCTATCCCGATACCGTGCTGAGCGCGCGCGACCGCAGCCGGCTGTCCGCCACCCAGCAGGAGAAGTGACATGTCATTGTTCGCGTCGGTCATGGCGGCCGTGCTGGCGTTTTCGACCGTGGGCGCGCAGCAGGGCTCGGGAATGGAAAGGAGTGAAGCCTTGCTCAAGGCCTATTACAGCGCCTTGGACCAAGGTTTTCAGGCGATGGGGCCTGGCATGCAGCGCGCGGTGGCAACCTATTGCCAGGACGGGCTGTCGATCGAAGGCTACTGCAGCTGGGTGGTGCACGGCGTCATCATAGGCAGTCACCTCAGCGGCAACTACGAGGCTGTGTTGCGCTACAGCGACCGGTACGCAACGGCCATGCTCGCTCACCTGAACGCCAATCGCCTGCCCGCCGGCGCCTGCATGCCCGTGAACGCGGCAGTGGTGAACCCACACACGTACAGGATCTCGGCATCCTGGGACGCTTTTGTGCAGTCCCTGGTCTATTTCGCTCAGACCAAGCTCAAGCGGCCGGCGGGCGGCTCCTATTACCAGGCGTTCTACTGCGCGCGCCGTGGGCCCAACAATCTGTTCGCAGACTTCGACCCTGAGCATTCCAGTGTGCCGGCCAGCGAGGCGGAAATGCGTGTCGCCCGCAAGTTCGAGGCGGAGATCCTGCAGCCGTTGCGCGCCGCGGGCGAACAATTGCACGCGGAACTCCTGCAGACCGCCGATCAAGACCGCGTGGCGGGCCGCCGTCACCTGCTCAAACGCTCGGTCCTCTACGGAAATGCGTATTCGGCGTGCAGCCGGGCGCGCTTCCCGGCCAATCTCTGCGGCTACCTCAGCGCCGACCGCATCGAGGTGGACTATTACGAACGCCAGTAAGCCGGCTTTCACCCCCCCGACAGGAGTAGTGATATGTCATTGTTCGCGTCGCTCATGGCGGCTGTGCTGGCGTCTTCGACCTTGGGTGCGCCGCTGGGTCTAGGAACGGAGCAGGCCCGCGCCGTTTCCAACGCCTATTTCGCGGCCCTGGATGAGGGCTTTCAGGCGATGGGGCCCAACATGAAACGCGCGCTCGCGGCCTATTGCCAGGACGGACAGACCATCGAGGGAAATTGCAATTCGGTATTGCAGGGCGCCATCATAGGCAGCCACCTCAGCGGCAACTACGAGGACGTGCTGCGCTACAGCGATCGCTATGCCGCCGCGATGCAAGCTTATTTGCGGTCCAAGGGGGCACCGCTCGGCCCCTGCATGGCCGTGTACGTGAGCGGCGTGAAACAAGGGCCGGGCGCCAATCTGACTTCCTGGATCGCCCATGTGCCGTCGCTGGTCTACCTGGCGCAAGCCCGCCTGAAGCGGCCGGGCACGGGCTCGTACTACCAGGCGTTCTACTGCGCGCGCCGGGCGCCGAGTGAGCTGCTGGATGCTTATGATCCCGATCGTTCCAGCGTGCCGGCAGGGGAGGCGGAATTGCGCGTGGCGCGCAAGTTCGAGGCGGAAATCCTGCGGCCGATCCGTGCTGCGCATGTACAGCTGCAAGTCGAACTCGCCCGGACGATCCGGACCGACAGCACGGCCCTCAGCCGCAGCTTTCTCCAGACCGCGGTGCTGTACGGAAATGCCTATGCCGCATGCAGCCGGGCGCGCTTCCCGGCCAATCTCTGCGGCTACCTGAGCGCCGACCGCATCGAGATGGAGTACTACGAGCGCCAGTAAGTCCGCGCCGCGGTTGAATGGCTGATGCTGCCGGCGCGCGCTTCAGCCGCCGGCCGGCAGCACGTGCAGCCCGGTGCGCTTGACGAATTCCTCGTAGCTGATGGGCGGCCCGGCCTTGGTGCTGGCGGCGTTCGCCTGCCAGTGCACCCACGAACGCCCCGAGGTCGCGTCGTACACGACCTTGTAAATGTAAGTGGGCACGGCCACGCCTGCGCCTATGGTCTTGGGCTTGTCGGCGTAGACCGGCCCGGTGAAGACATACACGTCACCCGCCGCGCGCATCACGTACTTGCGCGTGTCCTGCTCGATGCTGCTCCAGGCGCCGCCGTTGTGCGTCTGGTCCTGGGGCACCATGTTGGCCAGGGAGAAGCTCTGCGCCATGGCTTCGGGATTGGACATGTCGCCGGCAGGCGCCATGTGTCCGCGCGAATAGCCCGAGCCGCGATAATCGTCCAGTTCGGCCCGCTCGGCGCGCGGCAGCCGCGCCTCGGCGTAGAACTTGTCGGTGCGGCGCTGCCCCTGGGCCTGGGTCAGCATCTGGCGGTTCAGGCGTTCCGCCACGAACACCGGCGTCTTGGTCTGCCCGTCGTGCAGGATGGCGAAGGCCGAAAAGCACACTTCCCGCAGCTTCTGGCCGCCCGGCACTTCGGGCGGACGCGAATGCGGAAAGAATTGCCGGCATTCCGCAAACATTGTTTGAACCGGCGCCCCTGTCCGCGCCGCGGTCGGCACCGCCGCGGGCGCGGCGGGCTGGCGCTGCTGCGGCCAGCCCAGGCGCGTAATGACTTCCTGCACGGGCGCCGGAATCCGCCACTGCGGATTCAGCATATAGGTGGCCGCGCCGAAACTCGCCAGGGACGAGAACAGCAGGGCCTTCAGGAACCGGGGGAAACGGCCGCTGGACCGGGAACCGGCACGGGCCTTGGATCTGCTTGGGGGACTTCTCTTTCTGGAAGCGGGTGTCTTCGCGCGCGTCATTACTACCTGTGAGCTACTGCCCGATTGCGGTTGGCAACCGGCACCGCCACGGATTGTAGATGAGTGGCGAATTTGCCACTGATGGCGATTGTTTCTTGATGCGAGACAGTGGCGTCGCCCTTATGCCACATGGGAAGAAACCGCTGCGAGCAAGGGGTTACGCTATGTTTCAACGACATATTTCGCACGTAGAATTCCTGCTGGCCCCGCGATACGGCGGCGCGCTACCCATGCATTCAAGATGTACGTCGATCTCCTCACTCTTTACTTCATCATCATCGGAACGCTGCTCGCCAGTGCAGGCCTGACGTTCTGGGAGCATCGGACCCATCCCAGCCGCAGCGGATCATTGCGCATCCTGGCGGCGGGCTTCGCCACGCTTGCCGCGGGCTGCACCGTTGCGCTGTTTCGCGCCAAGCTGCCTGGCGCCTTCGGCTCGGCAGCCGCCAATCTGATCGTGCTCAGCGGCTATCTGTTGGTCATGAATGGCGTGGCCTCGCTGAGCGGCAGGCGTTATCGCGCCGCGTCCTATGGCTTGCTGATCGTCATGGCCCTGATCTGGCTGATGGCAGGCGACGAGGGGCAGGACGTGGTCTGGAAGTACATCAGCGCGTTCCCCATCGCGCTGGTCAGCGGCATGACGGCCTGGGAACTGCTGCGCTGCCAATCCCTCAGGTCGTTGATGCCGCTGCGCATTGCCACCGCGGTGGCAGGCATCCATGCGTTGGTCTATGCCGGCCGGGCTTTCATCCTGCCCTGGTGGGTGGCCGAACACGGCCCCGGGATCCACCTGGCGGCCAGCACCCTCACCATGTACGAAGGCGTGCTGTATTCGATCGTGCTGCCGATGACGCTGCTCAAACTGATCCGCGAAGAGACCCACGGCCAACTGCTGCGTGAGTCGCAGACGGACTATCTGACCCGCCTGGGCAATCGCCGCTGGTTCTTCGAACAGGGCGTGCGCATCATCGAGGGCGGGGCAGGGCGCGGGCCTGTAGCGGTCCTGGCCTTCGACCTGGACCAGTTCAAGGCCATCAACGACAGATATGGCCATCAGGCGGGCGACCAGGTGCTGAAGTTCTTCGCGGATGCCGCGCGCTGCGTGCTGGGCGACGCCGTGTTGCTGGCCCGCATCGGCGGCGAAGAATTCGCTGCGCTGTTGTACGGCCCCGATGCGCGCCGCGCCACGGTGCTGGGCGCGGCCGTGGCGCAGCATTTTGCCGTGACGGTATCCGGACGGGAAGGCAGCATTGGCATACCGGCCACGGTTAGCGTCGGGCTGGCGCAGTTCGAGGACAAGGTTCCACCTCTGGCGGATGCGCTGGCCGAGGCCGACCGGGCCTTGTACCGGGCAAAAGCGTTGGGAGGAAATCGGGTGGAGCTGGCGCTTGCCGCGGCGACCCCGGTGAGCTTCTGATGGAACCCGGCTCCGGCGGGCATCAGCCTTTGCGCCGCGACCGCGGCCTGGGCGCGACGCCCAAGCGCGGATCCCGCGCCAGCGCAAGCGCGGCCATCCGGGCCGCGATCGTCTCGAAGTCCTCGTCGGTCTGCGGCAGGTACAGCCACTTGCCCAACACCGGATGCGGCCGCAGGCCCGGAAACTCGCTGATCAGCGCTTCCTGGCGCTCCTGCGAGGTACACACCATCAGGCCGCTCCAGGGCGCCTCGCGATCGGCGGCAACCAGGTAGAGCGAGCCATCCAGGTACGCTGCGTCGCAGCCGAACATCTTGCGGCGCATGTAGCCCGCATCCCGTTCCAGCGGTTCAAGGATCCAGAGCAGCGAGTTGAGGCGGACGGTCCGCTGCTTGCTGGGCGGGGCGAAAGGGTCTGAGCGGTTGCGCATGCGGATGACGCCAGGCTGGGGAGAGGAGAACGGGGGCTGAGAACAACGGTAATAATGGTGCCAGATTACAACTTCCAATTCCGAGGGGATATGCGTGCATTGCTCTAAGTGCGGAGCCGCCCACGATGGCAAGAACCGCTTGTGTGACGAATGCGCAAGGGTCCTGGCTGGCGTGGCCAGTAAGAACATCTTCACATCGAACACTGACAGCGTCCCGGCAGGCCTGGATCATCCGGCACCCAGGAACCTGCCACCCGCCGAAGGGTCCCGCGACAGATGGGCTGACGCGCTCCAGCGATATCGGGTCATTCCCATCCGGCTGGGCGGCAAACCGGTAAAGGCGAATTCGATGGTGGCAGCCGGCGTGGTCGGGCTGTCCGTGGCGGGTTATGGATTCTTCAATCTGGCAAGCTCGCTGTGGTGGTCGGTCCTGATGATCCCGAGTTTCCTGGGATTGATTGCCGGCCTTGACTTGAAACGCAAGCGGTACGCGCGGGTCGCTCAGACCTTCAATCTCGAGGCGAATCAGGCTGGCGAGGTGTTCTACACGGAGATCGGTGGGCAGTGCCCCGCATGCGATGGGGAATTGAAGCTCAAGGACCTCGGCTTCAAGAAGCACAAGGAAACGATGGTGCTGTGCGCTCTGGATTCGAACCATAAATGGAAGTTCGACCCCAATTTTCTGGGCGACCTGTGACGCTCGCGCCGCCCGGCGCAATCCGCTGATCGCGGCCGGCCGGCACCGGCGGCACCCGCCGCGCTGCCTATAATGGCTCCGATCCCCGCTTCGACGGCAGCTTTGCCGTGCTTCATGTCCTCCTTGCCTTTACGCGTGCTGTCCGTCATCCCGCCGATGACGCAGCTCAATACCCCTTATCCGTCCACCGCCTACCTGACGGGCTTTCTGCGGTCGCGCGGCGTGACCTCGTTCCAGGAAGACCTGGCGCTGGCCCTGGTGCTGCGTCTGCTGTCGGCCGATGGCCTGCGCGCCGTGGCGGAACGAATCGCCCAACTGCCGGCCAAGAAGCACACGCCCGCGGTCCAGTCCTTCGTGGCGCAGCAGGCGCGCTACCTGGCAACCATAGAACCCACGATCGCCTTCCTGCAGGGCCGCGATCCCACGCTGGCGCATCGCATCGTGGGCCGCAATTTTCTGCCCGAGGGACCACGTTTCGCTTCCCTGGAGGTGTACCTGGACGAAGAGGGCGGCGATCCGCTGGGCTGGGCCTTCGGCGCGCTGGGCCTGCATGACCGCGCCAAACACCTGGCGACGCTGTATCTGAACGATCTGGCTGACGTGCTGCGGGACGGCGTGGATTCGCGCTTCGAATTCGTGCGCTACGCCGAATCGCTGGCGGGTAGCCAGCCCACCTTCGATCCCTTGGCTCGGGCCTTGGCCGCCCCGCCGACCCTGGTGGACGACATGCTGCGCAGCCTGACCGCCGAAGCGCTGGCGCGCCATGCGCCGACGATGGTGTTGCTGTCGGTGCCGTTCCCCGGTGCGGTCTACGCCGCCTTCCGCATCGCCCAGGCCATCAAGGCGCATGACCCCAGCATCGTCACCGTGCTGGGCGGCGGCTTCGTCAACACCGAACTGCGTGAACTGAAAGACCCGCGGGTCTTCGACTATTTCGACTACGTGACCTTGGACGCGGGCGAACGGCCCTTGCTGTCGCTGCTGGAGCACGTCCAGGGCAAGCGCTCGCGCCAGCGCCTGGTGCGCACCTTTTTGCGCGAGGCGGACACGGGCGCGGTGCGCTACGTGAACATGGTCGAGCCCGACATCGCCTTCGCCGAAGTGGGTACCCCTACCTGGGACGGCCTGCCGCTGGACCGCTACCTGTCGCTGCTGGACATGCTGAATCCCATGAACCGGCTGTGGAGCGACGGGCGCTGGAACAAGCTGACCGTGGCGCATGGCTGTTATTGGAAGAAATGCAGCTTCTGCGACGTCAGCCTGGACTATATCGGCCGCTACGAAGGCGCGTCCGCCGAGGTACTGGCCGACCGCATCGAGGCCATCGTGCGCGAAACTGGGCAGACCGGTTTCCACTTCGTCGACGAAGCCGCGCCGCCCAAGTCGCTCAAGGCGCTGGCGACCGAGCTGATCGCGCGCAATACCGGCATCTCGTGGTGGGGCAACATCCGCTTCGAGAAGACCTTCAGCCCCGAACTCTGCGAACTGCTGGCCGACAGCGGCTGCATCGCCGTGTCGGGCGGCCTGGAGGTCGCCTCGGACCGGTTGCTCAACCTGATGAAAAAGGGCGTCTCGGTCGACCAGGTGGCGCGGGTCACGCGCGCCTTCACGGATGCCGGCATCCTGGTGCATGCCTACCTGATGTACGGCTTTCCCACGCAGACCGTGCAGGACACCGTCGACGCGCTGGAGTACGTGCGGCAGCTGTTCGATAACGGCTGCATCCAGAGCGGCTTTTTCCACCGTTTCGCCTGTACGGTGCATTCGCCGGTGGGGAAGAACCCCGAGGAATACGGCGTGACGCTGCGGCCCTTGCCGCCGGTGACGTTCGCCAAGAACGACGTCGGCTTCCATGATCCCACTGGCGTGGACCACGACGCGCTGGGCAAGGCATTGAAGAAAGCCATCTACAACTACATGCATGGCATCGGGCTGGACGAGGACGTGCGCAGCTGGTTCCCGTTCCATGTGCCGAAGACCACGGTGTCCAAGCACCGGATCAGCCGGGCGCTGAGCCAGCGCGAGTAGCGCGGAGCGCCGCCCCTATAATCCGCTGCACGGAAATGACCGGCGGGGCGGCGATGACAGTGCTGGTGGTCGGAGCAAGCGGAGCTACGGGGCGGTTGCTCGTGAGGCAGCTGCTCGATCGCGGGCTGCAAGTCCGGGCCATCGTTCGATCCGCCAGCGCGCTTGCGGACCTCGCCAGCGATGCCAGGCTGTCGCTCATGCAGGCCAGCGTCCTGGACCTTGACGACGCCGAGATCGCCCGATGCGCCAGCGGCTGCACGGCGGTGCTGTCCTGCCTGGGCCACAACATGACCCTGAAGGGCATGTACGGCGCGCCTCGCAGGCTGGTGGCGGACGCCACCCGACGCTTGTGTACGGCGATCCGGGTGAACCGACCGGATGCGCCGGTCAGATTCGTGCTCATGAACACCGCAGGCAACAGCAACCGCGATCTGGCGGAGCCTGTTCCATTCCGCCAGAAATGCGTGGTCGGGTTGGTGCGCCTGCTGTTGCCGCCGCACGCCGACAATGAGCAGGCATCCGACTATCTGCGCACCCAGGTGGGCCAGACCGACGCAATGGTAGAGTGGGCCGTCGTCCGGCCCGACAGCCTGCATAATGCCGACGCTGTCACGGGGTATGAGGTGCACCCTTCGCCCACCCGCAGCGCCATCTTCAACGCCGGCGCGACCAGCCGTATCCATGTGGCGCACTTCATGGCCGAGCTGGCCACCGACACGGCCACATGGAGCCGGTGGAGGTGGCGGATGCCGGTCATCTATGACCAGGGCATGGCTTAAGGCTAGCCAGATCGCACCGTCCCGCTAACGCAGCAGCACATCCTCGTAAAACGCGCCGATGGGCCGTTGCGCATCGCGCACCTGGATCTCCAGCACCCAGATGCCGTCGGCGGGCACGAAGTCCGCCTGCGCCAGCAGGTGCCTGCCGTACAGCGCGTGCGGAAAGTCCGATACGCGGTGCCCCGGAATCTCCCGCACCAGTTCGCAGCCTAGCTCGCGCGCATACCCGGCGGCGCGGTCGTACAGGGCGGCGCCCGTAAGACCCTCCAGCCATGCCAGGCGGGCGCGGCGGAAGACCTCGCGGGCGGCCTCGGCGCAGCGCAGGCGGTCGGCATCCGCGCCCAGCACGAAGGTGTCGCCGTAATCGCCCTCGTGGCCGTCCCACACGGGGCCGATGTCCAGCACGAAGATGTCGTGTTCCTGCAGCCTGCGGTCATAGTCGGTGCGCTGGATCGGCGGGGATTGCGTGTCCGGGCCGAAGCGCACATAGGTCGGATGCCAGTTGTTGGACGCGCCCATCTTGCGCAGATGGTCGTCCGCCACGGCGATGGCCTCGCGCGTGGTCATGCCGGGACGCATCAGCGCGGCGATTTGCGCCACCGCCTGCATGGAGCGCCGGCGCGCGTCCAGGATGCCGGCCAGTGTGTAGCGCGGACTGAGGCGCTCCCAGGGGTGCGCCTCGCGCTGCGACGGCACGCCAACCGCGCCGCCCGTCGCTGGGTGGAAGGCTTCGGCCCGATACCGCTCTTCGGGCAGGCCGGCCGCAAGCAGCTGCGCACGGGCCGCGCTCACCATTGCCGGGCTGCCGCAGGCGTAGACCAGGCTGCGCGACCAGTCATGGCCTGCCGCGACGGCGGCGTCCTGCACGTGGCGGCGGGGCTGGCCGTCGGCGCTATCGGCCTGGGACAGCACCGCGTGCCACTGGAACCCGTCGCCCTTGCCCTGCAAGGCGTCCAGCATCTGCCCGGCGTAGCAATCGTCCGGCGTGCGCCCGCCCCAGTACAAGGTCACGGTCTTCAGCGCGCGGCTTTGCAGCGCGGCCATGAGGATGGGCGCCACGCCCGCATAGCCCGTGCCGGTGGCCAGCAGCACCAGGTGGTCCATGCCTGCGGGCATCTCCGCGGGCCAGGTGCAGCCGCCTTGCGCGCCGTCCAGGGTCAGCGTGTCGCCGGGCTTGAGGTCGGGCAGGATGCGGTCGGTGAAGGCGCCGCCAGGCATGCGGCGGATGTGGAACTCCAGGCGGACCGGCCCCGCCGCGCCGGGCGCGTTCGCGATCGAGAAGTTGCGGCGGGCGCCGCCCTCCAGGACCAGTTGGGCATGCTGGCCGGGCAGGTAGCCGTAGTCCTCCCCGTCCTGCAGTTCGACGATGAGTTGGGTGACGTCCGGCGCCAGCGGCAGGCGCGACGCCACGCGGGCACGGCGCAGAGGGATTGGCTCTTCGGGGGCGCGCCAGTGCGGGAAGCGCAGCGTCAGGTCGCTGGCCGCGCGGCACTGGCACATCAGGAGCTCGTCGCGGGCGGCCTGGTAGCTGCCGTCCGCGGGCGGGGCGATGCGTTCGTAGCGGCCGTCCACGACCACGGCGCGGCACGAGCCGCAAGCCCCGCGCTGACAGGAGAAAGGCACTGGCACGCCCTGGGCCAGGGCCGCCTCCAGGATCGAGGTCGTGCCGTCCGTGACGAAGGGGCCTGTCTCCAGGGTGATGGTGTGGCAGGGCGGGGTGGCGTTCATGGCGAGTTCCAGGAAATTTGCCCGACGAAGGGCTCAGGCGGCCAATCTACCGATAGAATGGCTATACGAAATAGAGCCATTTCAAGCAATATGAACAAGCCACTTTCTGCCGGGCAGCCGGTTGTGAAGCGCCAGGAAGCCAGCCTGGACCTGCCGATGGACGCCGCGCGGCCAGGGGAGTCCAAGCAGGCCTGGGTCTACCGTGAGATCCGCGAACGCATACTCAAGGGCGCGCTGCCGTCCGCCGCGCGCCTGCCGTCCACGCGCAGCCTGGCCGCGCGCTGGCACATCGCGCGCTCCACGGTCGAGGCCGCCTACGACCAATTGCGCAGCGAAGGCTATACCGCCGGCACCGTCGGTTCGGGCACCCGTGTGGCGGCGGTGATTCCAGACAACTTCTTTCGGGCCGGGCTGCCGGGCGAGGACGCGGCAAGGTCCAGGGCGCGAGAGGCGGCGCCCGTATCGCAAGCAGGCGCGGCGCAGTCCATGGCAGCCGCCAGCGCGCTGCTACCCGCGCCGCAGATGGCCGCGATCTTCGCACCGGCGCAGCCCAATTCCCAGTTCTTCTCGCGTAGCGCCGACGCCGCGCTCTTTCCCATGGAACGCTGGCGCAAGGGGCTCATGGCCAGCGCACGCCGGGTGACGCCGGCCCAGCTCGCCAATGACGAGCCGCAAGGCTGGCGTGTGCTGCGCGAGCAGATTGCGCGCTATCTGGGCGCGGCCCGCGGCATCAGCTGCGATCCGGACCAGGTCATCATCCTGAGCGGCATCCGCGACGGCCTGGACCTCTGCGGCCATCTCCTGCTGCAGCCGCAGGACAAGGTGCTGATCGAGGATCCCGGCTACCTGAACGCCGAACCCATCTTCGGCCAATACACGCGCCACATCGTGCCCCTGGCCATCGACGCCGCAGGCTTTCCGGTCGCGCAGGCCCGACGCCAGCGCGGCGTGAAGCTCGCGCACGTCACGCCCGCCCACCAGTCGCCCACCGGCGTCACCATGCCGGTGTCGCGCCGCCTGGAACTGCTGGACTGGGCCGCGCAGGCCGGCTGCTGGATCGTCGAGGACGACTACGACAGCGAGTTCAGCTACGACGGCGCGCCGCTGGCCGCCCTGAAAAGCCTGGACACGGCCGACCGCGTCATCCATTGCGGCAGCTTCAACAAGACCCTGTTCAACGCGCTGCGCATCGGCTATGCGGTCGTGCCCAAGGCGCTGGCGCCCGACTTCGTGCAGGCGCGCCGCCGCGCAGGGCGCTCACCCAGCATCATCGAACAGATGACGCTGGCGGCGTTCCTGCTGGATGGTAGCTTCGCGCGTCACGTGCGCAAGGCGCGCGGCGTGTACGCGCGCAGGCGCGACGCCGCGCTGCGCGCCTTGCGGCAGGCGGTAGGCAGCGATGAGCTGCGCGTCAGCGGCGAGCACGCCGGCTTCCATCTGCTGTGGTGGTTGCCGCCCGGCTGGGACATGGCCCAGGCCGTGGCGGCGGCGCGCGCCGCGGGGGTGGGCATGCAGCCGGTAGCGGACTTCTGCCGCAGGGTGGATCTGCCGCCGGGCGTGGTGGTGGGCTATAGCGCGGTGGACGAAGACGCTTTGCTGAAGCTGGGCTCGCTGCTGCGGCAAGCGGCGCCGGGCGCGGTCCAGACGCAGGATCCGGCCTTGTTGCGCCGCCTGCTGCGCGTCAAGGACCGCATGGATGCGGCCTCGCACGAGGCCTGGCCGATGGAGCGCCTGGCGGATGTCAGTGGCATCTCCAAAGCCCATTTCGCGCACTCCTTCAAGCGCGCTTTCGGCCTGCCGCCGCATCGCTATTTGCTGACGCGACGCATCGAGCAAAGCGTGGCCATGTTGCGGGACACGGAGTTGAGCGTCACCGAAATCGCCTACGCCACGGGCTGGGAAAGCCTCGGCACCTATAGCCGCATCTTCCGTGACATCACCGGGCTGAGCCCCAGCGCCATGCGCGCGCAGGCGCGTGCCGGAATGCCGCCGCTGGACCGCGTGCCTGCCTGCGTGGTGAAGGCCGCGCAGCGCCCCGATCTCAACATCGCTGTTTTGGAGAAGCGCCGCCGCGAAGCCAACGGTAAATTTCCGCCATCAACCAAGGAGGTCTCATGAACCTAGGCATCAATGTGGCGGGCGTGTATGTGGACGATCAGGACGCGGCGCTGGCGTTCTACGTGGGCAAGCTCGGATTCCGTGTCCATACGGACGTGCGCAACGGGCCGTACCGGTGGCTTACTGTGCAGCATCCGGATCAGCCCTCGTTCCAGCTCGGCTTGTTCGCGCCCGGCCCGCCTATTCATGACGAAGCCACGGCGCAGACCTTGCGCGCCATGGTGGCGAAGGGGGCCATGCCGCCCCTGGTCCTGCACGTGGCCGACTGCCGCGCAGACTATGCCCGGCTGCAGGCCCTGGGCGTTGAATTCACGCAGGAGCCCATCGAACGCTACGGCAGCGTGGATGCGGGCTTCCGCGATCCGGCGGGCAATGGCTGGAAGATGATCCAGGCGCCGCAGGGCGCGGCATGACATCCGGCCCCGGGCGCGGGCGGCGCGGTCAGTAAGTGATCCGCACCGAGGCCGCGCTGCGCTCGGCCCGCGCGCGGGTGACGGCTTCGATATTGTTGCCGTCCGGGTCCAGCACGAACGCGGCGTAATAGCCGCGATGGTAGGCCGCGCGCTCGCCCGGCGGACCGTTGTCCCGGCCGCCGTGCGCCATCGCCGCCTGGTAGAACGCATCCACCATGGCCTGGTCTTCCGCCTGGAAGGCCAGGTGTATGCGGCCGGTCAGTTCGCCCTGCACCTCGGCGCTGCCGGGCGCGGAGATGAAGAGCTCGTCCGCCCAGAAGTTCTTCTCGTCGGAGCCGCCGATGGGAATCTTCAGTGCATGGAAGACGGCGGTGTAGAACGCCTTGCTGGCGGGCAGGTCGCGCACGACCAGCCCGATGTGATCGATCAAGCGGCCCTTATGTCGTTCTTTCTGCGCCATGCATCGCTCCAGGCTATCGAGGTAGGGAAAGAATCAGCGGTGTCAGCCTACGCTTGCCACCGCCATGTTTCAAGCCGCCGCGCAGCCACTTGGAGCGCACGGCCAGACCCGCTCAGTCCTTGCCGGCCATGGCTCGCATGGGCTGGCAGGTCAGTTCCTTTTCTTCCTCCCCGAATTCCGCCATGTTCTTGCGCGCCTTGGTGTAGGCGCGCAGATACTCCGCATCGAACACCAGGGACGACACGCCGGACTCGCGCGTGGCGGACTGCTGTCGTTTCTTCAGAATCTCCAGCAGTTCCGGGGTCAGCACCTGGCAATACTCCATGATGGCGTGGATCTGGGCCAAGGAGGTGGCGCGCTCCAGGTTCTGTTGCGCCGAGACGGTTGCCACAGGCAGCGACAGGACGGCGGCCGCGGCCCAGGAGACCGGTTTGAGCAGGGGGTGAGGCATTGCGGGGTACTTCCATTCGTATGGCGAGAGCCCGCATTTAACACGATCTACGATGGGGTTCACTTCGATGCCCAGGGGAAGGCGGCTATCGGTCTACAATTCCTCCCGCTCCATTCGGGGCCCAGGCTGTCTGTACGTGTAGTGTCGATAAAGGTCTACCCATGCGTCTGAACCAGTGCCAGAACTTCCATGACTTTCGCCGCATGGCCCGCCAGCGGCTGCCGGGCCCCATCTTCAATTACATCGACGGCGCCGCCGACGATGAAACCACCTACCGCCGCAACACCGCGGCCTTCGAATCCTGCGACCTGCTGCCTGACGTGCTGCGCGGCGTGGCCGACGTGGACATGTCGGTGACCGTCATGGGCCAGAAATTGGCGCTGCCGGTCTATTGCTCGCCCACCGCCTTGCAGCGCCTGTTCCATCACGACGGCGAACGCGCCGTGGCGGCGGCCGCGGGCAAGTTCGGCACCATGTTCGGCGTGTCTTCACTGGGCACGGTCAGCCTGGAAGAAGCCCGCAAGATCAGCGGCGGCCCCCAGGTCTACCAGTTCTACTTCCACAAGGACCGCGGCCTGAACCGCGAAATGATGGCGCGCGCGAAAGAGGCCGGCGTCCAGGTCATGATGCTGACCGTGGACAGCATCACAGGCGGCAACCGCGAGCGCGACAAGCGCACGGGCTTCGCCATTCCGTTCAGGCTCAACCTGGCCGGCATCGCGCAGTTCGCCATCAAGCCGGCCTGGGCGCTCAACTATCTCACGCACGAACGCTTCCGACTGCCGCAGCTGGACACCCATGTCGACATGGGTGGCGGCGCCATGTCCATCAGCCGCTACTTCACCGACATGCTGGACCCGGCGATGACCTGGGACGACGTCGCCGCCATGGTGCAGGAATGGGGCGGGCAGTTCTGCCTGAAGGGCGTGATGTCGGTGGAAGACGCCAGGCGCGCGGCCGACATAGGCTGCACCGGCATCGTGCTGTCCAACCACGGCGGCCGCCAATTGGACGGCTCGCGCAGCGCCTTCGACCAGCTCGCCGAGATCGTCGACGCGGTCGGCGACCGCATCGACGTGATGATGGACGGCGGCGTGCAGCGCGGCACCCATGTGCTCAAGGCCCTGGCGCTGGGCGCCAAGGCGGTGGGCCTGGGCCGCTACTACCTGTTTCCGCTGGCGGCCGCGGGCCGGCCTGGGGTGGAGCGGGCGCTGGAACTGATGCGAGTCGAGATCGAGCGCGCCATGAAGCTGATGGGATGCAGGACGGTCGGCGACTTGCAGCGGCGGCACTTGCGGTTCCGCTGATCGATCTACAGCTGCGCGGATCGGGCTGGGTACGCCCGATCCGCGCAGCAGCGCTTCAGAACGCTATCTTCACGCCGAGCTTGCCGTTGAAGTTCTGGCCATCGCCCCTCAGGCTGATCTCCGAGCCCACGCTGCCGTAGAGGGAGACATTGCGCTTGACGCCCACGTCCGCGCCCAGGTTCAGCTGCACGGACGTGCCCTTCATGTCGGCCCGGAAGGGCACGTAGCCATTCTGCGAGGAGAACTCGGTGGTCGGGTTGGTCAGGAACTCGTTGACGAGGCTGACGCGCAGCCAGGTCGTGGCGACCCGTTTGCCTTGCGGCCCGGAATCCAGCTCCACGCTGCGTGCCAGGCGCACGCCCACGCGGCCCCTCAGGCTGTCGACGTCGTTGAAGCGGATCTTGGCGGCGCCGTCGTTGGCGTCGTTGAGATTGACGTTCTGGAAGACGAGCTGCGCCTGCGGTTCGATGATCCATTCGTCGTTCAGGCGGAACGGATAGCCGCCTTCCAGCGAGGTCGCGAAGCCGAAGCCGCGCGTGTCCAGGTTATAGCCCGCGGGCGAGCGGCCGTTGTCCACGTCGTAGCGCGTGCCCTGGATCACGGCGTCGACATACCAGCCTTCCTTGCCGACATGCGTCCAATAGCCGCCCAGCGTCACGCCATTCATGGCCGCCTGTCCGGCCGAGCGGCCGTCGAGGTGGTCGACATCGGCCGTGGCGCGGCCGAAGGCGACGTAGGCGCCAGCGTGGTCCATGCTGCCGTTGGCGTTGGCCCGGCGATAAAGGTCCACGCCGGATTGCAGGCCATAGATCTTGTAGTCGTAGTCCGGGCCTCGGGACCCGAGGATGCCCGAGTTGCTGCCGTTGCGTTCGCCGGTCACGCCGATGACGCGGCCCCAGGCCAGGGAATTGCTGCCGGCCGGGGTCGAGGGCAGGGCGTAGCGCGCCTCGCCGATGCGCTCATGCAGCGAGTCCAGGAAGGTCGCGCCGTAGCGCAAGGCCAGCTCCGGCGTCGCCACGGCGGTGGAGACTTCGGGCCGGTAATTGGGCGGCGCGGGAGGAACCGGCGCGGGCGGGTTGGGCGGCACCGGCGGCACGGGCGGATTCGGCGGCACAGGAGGCTCCGGGTCCTTGCAGGCGGGATTGCTGGGCGCGGCGGCGCAGTCCACCGTCGAGCGCAGGTACCAGTTCTGCAAGCCGCTGCCGTCCACGCCGGAACGTTGCAGCGTATAGGCATAGGGGCCCGCGGCGACGTAGCCGCCAGCATTGCCGAGCGAGAACGCGCTGGCGGCGGTGGTGCCGCCATTGACGGCATCGACCAGCAGGATGCCGTTGCCGGTGGTCACGGCGCCGGCGCCGCCGGCATTGCTGACGATCAGCGAAGACGAGCCGGAGGCCGCGCCGCCATTGATCACCAGCCGGTCGGACGGCGAGCCGTCGCCGCCGAGCAAGGCGTTCATTGCGATCCGGCCGCCCTGGCCGACGTAGTTTGGCGTCGTCAGCGTGGTGCCGGGCGCGGCGCCGGTGCCCATGTTGATGAGTCCGGCATTGGTCACGCCGGCCGTGGCCTGGCTGTAGCCGTTCAGATCGAGGGTGCCTGCCGCTGCCACGTTCACGGCCGAATTCGGACTGAGCGTGGCAGCCGCGCCCGCGCGCAGCACGCCGCTATTGACGTTGGTGGGGCCGCCATAGGTGTTCTGCGCGGTCAGGACCGTGGCGCCGGAACCGTTCTGATTGACCGTGCCGCTGCCCGATACCAGGCCCGCGAACGTCACCGTATCGGAGCGGTTGAAGGTCAACGCGCCGTTGTTCGTCACGTCGCCCAGGATGGCGCCCGAGGCGCCGCCATTGCCCAGCTGCAGCGTGCCTGCGGAAATCGTGGTGCCGCCGGTGTAGGTGTTGTTGGCCGTCAGGATCGTCGTGCCCGTACCGATCTGGTTGACCATGCCGCCGCCGGATATCAGGCCGGGAAAGGTCTGGACATCGGAACGGTTGAAGGTCAGCGCGCCGTTGTTCGCCACGTCGCCCAGGATGGCGCCCGTGGTGCCGCCATTGCCCAGCTGCAGCGTGCCTGCCGAGATGACCGTGCCGCCCGTGTAGGTGTTGTCGGCGGTCAGGATGGTGGTGCCAGCGCCGATCTGGTTGACCACGCCGCTGCCGGAGATCAGTCCGGGGAATGTCTGGACATCGGAACGGTTGAACGTCAATGCACCGTTGTTCGTCACGTCGCCCAGGATGGCGCCGGAGGTGCCACCGTTACCCAGCTGCAAGGTGCCCGCCGAAATCGTGGTGCCGCCCGTGTAGGTGTTGTCGGCCGTCAGAACCGTGGTGCCGGCTCCGATCTGGTTGACCACGCCGCCGCCGGATATTTGGCCCGCAAAGGTCTGGACGTCGGAGCGGTTGAAGGTCAGCGCGCCATTGTTTGCCACGTCGCCCAGGATGGCGCCCGTGGCGCCGCCGTTGCCCAATTGCAGCGTGCCTGCGGAAATCGTGGTGCCACCGGTGTAGGTGCTGTTGGCCGTCAGGATTGTGGTACCTGTGCCGATCTGGTTGACCACGCCACTGCCGGAGATCTGGCCGGCGAAGGTCTGGATGTCGGAGCGGTTAAAGGCCAGCGCGCCGTTGTCCACCACATTGCCCAGGACGGCGCCGGTGGTGCCGCCATTGCCCAGCTGCAAGGTGCCCGCCGAAATCGTGGTGCCGCCGGTGTAGGTGTTGTTTGCCGTCAGGACCGTGGTGCCGGTTCCGATCTGGTTGACCACGCCGCTGCCGGAGATCAGGCCGGGGAACGCCAAGGTGTCGGAACGATTGAAGGCCAGCGCCCCGTTATTGGTCACATCGCCCAGGATGGCGCCGGTAGTGCCGCCATTGCCCAGTTGCAGCGTGCCTGCCGAGATCGTGGTTGCGCCCGTGTAGGTACTGTTGCCCGTCAGCACCGTGGTGCCGGCGCCGATCTGGCTGACCGAGCCGCTGCCCGAAATCTGGCCGCCTAGCGTCAGGGTGTTGGAGCGATTGAACACCAGCGCCCCGTTGTTCGCCACGTTGCCCACGATGGCGCCCGTGGTGCCGCCATTGCCCAACTGCAGGGTGCCCGCAGAGATCGTGGTCCCGCCGGTGTAGGTATTGTTGGCCGTCAGTATCGTGGCGCCCGTGCCATTCTGGTTGACCACGCCGCTGCCTGAGATCAGGCCTGCGAACGTCACGCTGTCGGTACGGTTGAAGGTCAGGGCGCCGTTGTTCGTCACATTGCCCACGATGGCGCCGGTAGTGCCGCCGTTGCCCAGTTGCAGGGTGCCGCCAGCTATCGTGGTGCCGCCCGTGTAGTTACTGTTGGCGGTCAGTATCGTGGTGCCGTTGTAGGTGCTGAGCTTGCCCGCGCCGGTGATGCCGGGGGTAAACACATAGCCGCCGGTGTTGGTGTGGTTGAACACCAGTCCGCCTGTTGCGCCCAGCGTCAGGCTGGGACTGGGGCCCGTCAACGTCAGCGTGCCAGGGGCCGCCGCGGCGGCCAGCGCGGCCGCGCCGATGTTGATGACGCCCTGCGAGCCTGCCCCCGCGCCGACCGTTGCGCTGGTCGCGCTGACCACGGCATTGTTCGTAATGGTCACTGCGCCGTTGCCGGAAAAGCCCACGGTGAGTTGAGCGCTGCTGTTCCACTGCGTACCCGCGCCGCTGACGGTCACCAGGCCCACGCTGCCCGCGTCATAGCCGACGTAGGCGAGTCCATTGCTCACGACCGCGCTGTCGCTGATCTGCAGCGTGCCGTTGCCCGTCTGGCCCACGCGCATGAAGCCGGTGGTGTTCAGCTGCGATCCTGTTCCGCTCACCGTAACGGTGCCGGTGCCGCCAGCCGCCACGCCCACATAGGTGTTGGTCGTGCTTCTTACGACACCGCCGTTCGAAACCCCCAGCGTACCGGTACCAGAGAATCCCACGGACAGGCCCGCACTGTTCGTCCATTGCGCCCCGGCGCCGCTCACCGTCACATGGCCGGTGCTGCCGACCTGCCGGCCGACAAATCCGGACCCGTTGGACACCACGCCAGTCGCGCCGATCTGCAGCGTGCCGGTGCTGGTGTTGCCTACCGTGAGGGAACTGGCTCCCAGGTTCCAAGGGGAGCTCTGCGACCCGGGAACGGTGACTATCGATCCGCCATCGATGGTCTGGGAATAGGCGGGGAAAGCGCCCAGCGCGATCAGGAATGCGCTGGAAAGCTTGAATGACAAGCGGACATCAATTGGTGACATGGGCTGCATCTTCTCTACTCACTTATTCAAAAAGAAACTCAGTGAAGTGATCGTCTGCGCGTAATGCCTGCCAATCGAATTTGCCGGTGGGTAAAACCGCCGGCCAGGGCAGGTGATCAGCATAAGCCTGTTTATCGTTGTATTTACAACAATAAATAGGGACTGATGCTGGCGCGCAGGGATGTCCGGCTTCCCGCCTAATTCAGACGGGAGGCCACGGGTATGCGATGAAAATGCCGGGCGATCAGGGAACCGAAGCGATTCCGATCAAAGGCTGGCAATGGACGGCTTGCAGGCCTGGCCGCGCGCGCAAGGCGGCGCGACGGCAGGCGAGGCCGAGGGGGAGGGGGGACGTACAGGCAACGCGCATGGCAGATCGAACCGACAAAAAAGAATGCCTAGCCTCAGTAGTTCTGTTCCATGGCAGAGCAGCTTGGACCTCCGGATTCAGCACATGGTCTGGAAATGCACGAACGAGGGTTTTGCAAAAGAGGTCAGGTTCAGATTAGTGCCGGAAAATCCGGGCGCGATTGATGCAGATCAATGGCGGTGCGCGATACGCGTTCGATCACCTGTTCTTGCGCAGAGCATTGTCTTGTTCCCACAACCGATGGCAATACTGTTGCGGATTGCGGCAATGGTGACTGGCGCGGCGTCCGGTGTTTGAAGCGCTCAGGCGCCGGTTTGGCGCAGCAGGCAGGCTGGCGTGCACCGGTTCAATAAAGGATCACCGGCTTCCATCAGCACGGGTTCGACCGACTGGCGCAGGCGCGGCAGCAGCCGCGCCAACAGCATTTCGCAATCGCGCCGCAAATAGCTGGTTTCGCCCGTCAGCGTGCTGATGGCGCGTGCCCACGCCGAGTCCTGCGCCAGCACCAGCAGCGCCAAACCGCCGTCGCGGGTGTCGCGCAGCAGCCAGACGCCGGTGGCGATGCGTAGCAGCGGATCCAGCGTGTCGGCGAGTTTGCGCAGTTCGGATTGGTTCAATCCATGCGGTTGATAGCGCGCGTCGTCGCCTTCGGCCTGCGCCTGCCGCTGCAACAGGTCCGCCTCCGCCCGCCAGGCTTGCGCCTGGCCGGCATCGCCGCGCCTCAACGCCGCCGCCGTCAGCAAGCGCAGGCACGGCAGGCGATGGGGGCCGGGTTCGTTGATGGCTTGCCGCCATAGCGCCTCGGCGCTCGTCTCAAGGCGCGAAGCTTCGTCGCCGGTTTTGCGTGCAGCTCGGCGCAGTTGCAGCGCAGCCAGTTGGCACAGCGTGGGCAGGTGGCCGGGATGTTCCTGCAGATTCTGCTCCAGCAGGACGGCGGCGCCGTCCGAGTCGCCCGTCAGCGCATCGGCGTACCAGGCCATGCGCGCCCGTTCGTCGGCCGAGAGGGTGCGCAGACGCTGCTTGCGCTGCAGCTCATGATGGCCGGCGATGGCTAGTTCGCGTTCGTTGCGCACCTCGGCGGCAACCTGCTCAATCGCGTTGCGTTGCGATTCGTCCAGGGCGTGAGCCAGTGGCAGGCGCTGGTCGGCTAGCCATTCTTCAGCGGCATTGGGCGAGGCGCGACGCCAGGGCAGGGGGCTGGCGCTTGTTCTCGCCGTGTTTTGATGTTCCTGGGAGGGCAACGTCGCGCGACTCCGCGGGTCCGCTGCATCCAGCGCGGCCAGGCGGTCCGCCAAGGAAGGATGCGTGTCGTCATCGGCGGTGGGCAGGCACAGCGCCTGATGCAGCCAGGCCTGCGCCTCGGCTTCGTCGCGGGGATAGGCCAGCGCGGCTTGGCCGGCCAGCCGCGCATGCGGGGAGGGCGGCAGTGTGCCCGTGGCTTGCGCATACACGTCCGGCCAATGCTCGCACAGAGCCCGGCCCTGCACGGACACGGCCAGCAGCGCGTTCGCGGCCGCAGCCGCTCCACAGGCTTGCGCCGACTGCGCATCGGCCTCGTACTCGCATGCCCGCGCAAAATCCAGGCTCGCCGCCAGAAAGCGCGGCACGTGCCAATTCATGAAGAGGCGCAGCGGCCCGGTCGACAGTCCTTTGCGCCGATCCAGTTGTCGCGCGGCTTCCTGCCATTGCAGCCGCGCGAAGTACACGCGGCTGGCATAGCGCCCGTGGCTCCCCGCGATATGCGCGCACTCATGCGCCAGGATGGCGCGGCAGGATTCGGCCGACAGCATCTCCAGCAGCGGCTGTCCCAGCGACAGCACGTTGCGCGTGCGGCCCAGCAGGCGGCGGTGCTGGCGGATGCTGGCGTTGAACTCGCTGTTCAGATAGACGGCGTCCAGCGCCGGCGCGCCCAGGCGGGCGCGCATTTGCTCAATCTCGTCGAACAGCGCGGGCGCGTCTTCGGCTTGCAGGCGTATGCCGTCCTCCGCGCCAGGCGGGCGGGCCGCGAAAGGTAGTCGGAGCATCGCCCAGCCCGCGAGCGGCAAGGGCAGCGCCAGCGCCGCGACTGCCACGCCCAGCACGCCCGGCAACGTTGCGTACAGCCATGCGGGCGCGGTGCACAGCGCCACGCCTGCGCCCGCCAAGGCGGCGTCGCCCAGCAATAGCCGGGCCGACAGCTTCCATCCCGCCAGACCGTGGCGCGCCATTTTTACTGCGCGGCCGGCTTGGGCGGCAGGTCTTCGGCAGACACGCCGCCGCGGCCCAGATAGGCGCCGAACACCGTGCCTAGGGTCTTGACCAGGCTGTGCGAGTTCATCACCTGCGCCTGGATCTCTTCGATGTCCTCGTCGTCGGGTTGCAGGCGGCAGGCGTGCTGTGCCCATTCGATTGCGGCAAAGCGGTTCTTCTTGGCGCCGCGGCCGTGCGTGTAGGCCAGCGCGATCTCGGCGCGTGGGCGCGCCCGGCGCGCCAGTCGTCGTCTTCCTCGACCAGCGGACGCAGATAGCCGCGCACGCCTTCCTGCTGTTCCTGTTCGCTGCCGTGGTCGCGCAGCAGCACGCCGATGCGCAGGCGGGCCAGCGCTTCGGCGCGCGGTTCCTCGCGCGCGCCTTGCAGCAGCCACAAGACCTTGTCCAGGTTCTCGCGGCGCGAGAAGTCCATCTCGCCGTCGAAGATGTTGCGATGGGCCATGTTGTACTTGGCCAGCGGCGAGCCGTCTTCCACCGCGCGCTGCAGCCACTGGTCGCGCACTTCGTCATCCAGATAACTGTCGGGCGTATTGTCGCGGAAGCCCCGGTGGATGTCGTACATGCTGCAGGCCGAGTCAGCCACGCGCCGGTCCGCCAGCTGACGCGTCAGGAAGTATCCCTGCTCATGGTCGCCGCCGTCCCAGAGCATCGCGGCCGCCGCCAGCACGTTGAAATCGTCGTCCATCTGGTCGGCGGCAAGCACCGCGGCGCGGTCCAGCAACTGCTGCGCGCGCGCCGGATCCTGCGCAAAACCCCAGCGGCCGAACTGATGCGCCACGGCCGCCAGCGCATGCGCCGTGGCCACCTGGTCCCAGCCGCACATGCGTTCCAGCACGCGCTTGAACGCGCCATCGTCGTCGGGTTGGTGATGGATGATGCTGACGTGGGCGAAGCTGCGGAACGGCCCGTCCACTTGCGCGAAGTACTCGTTCGGCCCGAATGCCGCCACGCTTTGGCCATGCAGCGCGCGGGCGCGTGCCTGGTCTTGTAGCGAATAGCTGGCGAATTGCGCGTAATAGCCCAGCGCCATGCCGCGCTCCGTCGGCCGCAGCTCACGGGCCAGGAACGATTCGAAAATGCGGCGGTACTCTTCAACGGCCTCGGTATCGTCCGCCTCCGGATAGCTGTCCAGCGCATCATGGATCCCGATCCAGCGGATCGCATTGCGCTGCGGTTCGGACAGCGCCGCGCACAGCGGGCCGCTGGCCATGCCGTCGATATCCTCATAGCTGCCGCCCCAGCGCGGCTGCAGGTATTGCGCGTAAGCCGTCAGCGCGCCCAGATGCCCGGGCCGCAATTCCAGGGCCCGCAGCAGCCAGTAATCCTTGGCCTGCTCCACTTCATGCTCGGCGCGCGGCGCCAGCCAAGCCGGCAAGGCTTGCGGCGCCTGCTCCAGACGCGGCACGCCCACTGACGCCAGATGCGCCAGCGCCGCATCCATCAGGCCTTCTTCCTCGATGTCGTCATGCGTCAAGGTTTCGGGCGGATTGCCCGTGTACAGCGCGCGCAGCCAGTACGGCTCCTTGAAATGGGCGGCCAGCTGCATCATCGTCACGCACGCCGCAATCGGGCGCGCGGAAAGCGTCATCGCCCGCAGCAAAGCCGCAGCGGAACGCTCGCAAGCCAGCGCCGCGCCCAGCCAGCGGTCCTGCGTCACGCTGTCCGCCCAGCCATAACCGCGTATGTCCGCGGCGCGGCCGTAGCAGAAATTACCCATCACCAACTGCGCGTGATACGAGT
The DNA here is from genome assembly GCA_032153965.1 of Achromobacter sp. Classification (GTDB taxonomy): domain Bacteria; phylum Pseudomonadota; class Gammaproteobacteria; order Burkholderiales; family Burkholderiaceae_B; genus Achromobacter. Next base: position 53,508 of record JALDYL010000010.1, read on the forward strand.
CCGGGCGGGCGGCGATCCAGGCTTGCAGGAAATCCGAGGCCTCCCGGTACGACACCGTCGAATAGTCGAACAAGGTGCCGGAATTGGCCGCCTCGAAGTAGGGCGCGCCAGGGTCTTCCGTATTTGCCCAGTCTTGCTGTTCCAGATCGGCGTAGTAGGCGTCGAGCTGCGCGTAGGCGCGGGATTGAACCAGGGCGCGGACGTCGCGGCGGATGGAGGTGAGGGATTGCAAGGAGGCACCTGATGAAAAGGACGGGATTTACCCGGGGCGAGGCGGGCAGATGATGCCTTAGTTGGGAGCCGGGCAGAAGAACTGATGCGACAAAATTGCAATAAATATTGCAAAAAGTAAACATCCGCCATCCTTAAGGGCAAGCCTTGTCCAGCTGGAATACAGACAGAAAAAGGGCAAAAGCTGCCTCAGTTTGGGCGTTGATCTACCCGTCAAAAATGACAGTATACGAATATAGGTTTCAAAATGTATTTTCGCCGTGGCTAGACAAACGCCGCGTCGTCGTCCAGAGCGTCTTGTGGCCAAAACCGGGTTCTCTACACAGGGCGGCGCCGGACCATATGGTCCTTAACCAATACTCGTATCACCCAATCAACAGGGAGTAGGCCGCAACATGGCTCACAAGATCGTCAACTGGCTGGACCTCGAAAAGGATTTTGCTGACACCCTGCTTGTCGGCAATGGAGCAAGCGTTGCCGTCAGCGGCGAGTTTGGATACACGGGGTTGTTCGAAGCCGCGCAGGTGCATAGTTTTATCGATGCCAAGGCGCGTGAAGTATTTACGTGCTTTGAGACCGATGATTTTGAATTCGTGCTCCGCCGGCTCTGGCAGGCAAAGCAGGTGAATGCCGCCCTGGGCATTGCCGTGAAAGAGGTGGACGATGCTTACGCCGCCGTACGCAAGGCGCTTATCCAGACGGTCCAGACCGTACACGTTTCCTATGATGCGGCGCGGCCCCATCTGGAGCCGATCTACAAATTCATGCGGCGCTTCCGCACGGTCGTTTCGTTGAACTACGACCTCATCGTCTACTGGGCTGCCCAACTGGGAAACGATCAATTGGGCAGCCGCTATCACTTCAAGGACGGCTTCAACAAGAATTCCTTTGCGGACAACTGGGCGATGTACCGGCAAGCCTACGGAGCCGTCGAGAATCCGACGATCTATTGCTATCCGCATGGCAACATCGTATTGGGCGTCACGCCATCCCTGGACGAAGAAAAACTGGTGGCGGGATCGCAAGCCTTGCTGGATCTGATATTCGATGAATGGCGCTCTGGCGGCCGCGCGCCGCTGTTTGTCTGCGACGGCACGTCCGATCAGAAACTGGACGCCATTCAGAAATCCGAATATCTGCGCAGCGTTTACAGCGGCCCGCTGAGCGAAGTAGGGGAGTCCCTGGTCATTTATGGCTGGGGCCTCGCCAAACAGGAAGCGCACATACTTGATCGGATTGCCGCGTCCACGCCCAAGCGCGTCGCCGTTTCCGTCCACGAAGGCATGCAGGCGTATTGCGATCACGCGTACAAGGCGCTGACTGACATAGGCGTCAGGGACGTGCGCTTCTTCCATTCCCATAGCGAAGGCGCGTGGCATAACCCTACGCCCTCCAGCCCGGCCGTCTGATCGGCCGCGTCCAATCGCTTTGGCTCTTCATCGGGGCAGTCTGGCCCCGCACAAGCAGGGGCCTGGACGGATCATTTGTCAAAGGAATGCCCATGGCGGCAAGAAAGACCAAGCGGCCTCAAAATGCGTGCCGGGAATGCGGCCACACCTGGTATCCAAGAGGGAACAGCCGTTCGCTGAAGTGTCCGAACTGCGGCAATCGCGATGTGAAAATCGTGGGGCCCGGCATACTTGGCGTCGCCGTGCTCGCGGGCTTCCTGTTTCTGTCTGGAGGCAACAAGCCGGATGCATCAAAGGCGTCGGCGCCCGCCAATCCCGCAGTCAACGCTTCGATTGCGCAAACGCCGCCGGCATCTGGCGTGGTCGGCGCCCCTCAGAGGCAGGAGCAGGCGCTCAGCGTGCCCAAAGCGCCGAACGGGGCCACGTGGCCCCTCGGCGCGGGATACGTCAATGGATATGAGTCGCGAGATTTTGGCGGTTCGGTCGTCAACCTGGTCAATCAAAAAACAGGCAACGCATTCTTTGTGAAGTTGATCAGCAGCGCGCGGGGCGTCCAGTTCGGCAGCAGGCATGTCTACGTAGGGCCCAGCCAACAGTTTTCGATCGTCAATGTCGCATCGGGCGACTACTACCTGGCGTTCCAGGACTTGATGAGCAAGAAGTTCTACAGGACCAAGGACTTTTCCCTGACCCAGGGGCCGTCTCCAGTGGACGCCACCAGGCTGCGCTACACGACCATCGGATTTGAATTCACCGGGCAGGGCAGTGGATACGAGGATGCTCGCCAGATTCCGGCGGCTGAGTTTGGAATCAGGTGATTTTTTGGGGCAGTCTAGAAGTTTTTTTGTATGCAGGAGTGGCGGAAATAAGATGACTGAAAAGGAAGAAAAGGTGTTGAAGCCAGCATCGCAGTCGTGGGTGGAATTTGCGCGAAAAGCTGTTGAAGTAACCGTTTTTGCATGGAAAGTGGCCAAGAATATAAGCCTGCTTTTTCCATTGGTTGCCGCAATATTTCTGTGGTTTTACCTGAAGGAGATAGGCTGGATTTCCCTGTTCTTGCCTTCCATTGCGTCGCCTTCGGGTTTGTTGATGCTGGCAACGTGGGGCGTGTTGTTCGGCGCGGCGATCATTCTTGTGGTGATTTATCCTTCGCTCACCCTGGCGTTCTTTGCGGGTGATGACAGAAAAATTCCGTCGTGGTTGAAGTACATACAGTGGTTTTTGGTCGTTGAGTTCGTGGCCATCATCGTGTGCTACTCATACTGGCCCAGCCAGGATCTGAGCGTGATGCTGTGGGTTGTTCCTGCCTACGTTCTTGCAATGGGGCTGTATTTTCTGTTTTGTTGGCGTGCATCGAAGAGGTCGCGTCATCAGCCGTTCCGATCTAGGCTATGCAGGGCATGGGTGGCCGCGTTGCCGAGGTCAGGACGCGAGGGGCGCAGTGGTTGGCGCCATTTATGGCCTTTCGCCGCCGTCGCTGCCATGATGTTCTCCGCGATTGGCTTGTCCGTCCCATTCTTGATATTCATGAGCTTTATCAAGAATGATTCTTCCGTTGATTCGTCGAGCTACTGGGTGGTGGTTCCACTGCTGCTTTATGTGCTGTTGCTCGTTCTACCGTTGCATGTATTTTGGTCGGATCGAGGGCGTGGCTCCAGTTATAAGGAATCCATCTCGCGAGCGACTGGTATCGCGCTATTCTTGCTCTTAATGGTCTATTTTCCGATACCCCAATCAGGGTTTACGAACCGAATTCTGGAAATGGTACACGTGCGCGGCCCGAGCGAAGAGGTGTTCATCGTTTCTTCTCCAGTGTTATCGGATGCGTTGAAATCGCTTGATTTCCCGATCGGCGAGGTCGCGGGCAAACATGTCACCGTGCGGGGATGGGTGCGATACTCTTTTGGCGATATCGTCCTCTTGTGCAAGGGGGCGTGGCGTCGCCAGAATGTGCAGATCGATGAAAATGATATGGCCCGCGAGTGGGCCAATCGCTGCGTCCCGGCGCAGCGTGGGGAACTCCGGGAGTGGCGCGGCGGACTTTTCTCCCCGCTTGTTTAGTCCCCCGGTCTTTCTTCCGGTTTGAAACCTGCCGCTTGCAGACGCCAGGACGGAATCCGGTACTCGTACCGGGCTTCCTCCAGCGTCTCATACCGTTGAAACCAGGGCGAAAGATGGTTTTCAACATCCGCCGCCAAGGTTGACAACAATTCTTCCATGTCCTGCTGATCGCTGATCTTGAGCACGGCGCCGCTGCCCAGGGTGGGCTCCTGGATCAGCCCCGCCCGCGATTTCAAATAGGCGCGGCGGTACAGGCGTCCCTTGTTCCAGATCTCGGCCGGCACGTAGACCGGCCATTCCTTTTCATACGGAAAGGACACGTAGACGCCCAACGATACGTGCTGCGCGTTGTCGAACGAACCCTTGTAGCGGATCAGCTCCACGCCTTGCTGCAATTCGCCGCAGGCTCGCCACAGGCAGCGCTTGCCCTTTTTCTTCCAGCCCGCGAACGCGGGCTGCGCACGCAACATCCCCATGACGCCTTGCTCCAGTTCGGCCAGGGCTATCGGCATGGGAGCCTCCAGGGCATGAGGGCAAACCTCTGACTGCAGTATTGCGTAGGTGTGTTCATCGATCATCCGTGCGTGAACGCTTCAGGCTTCAACGGTGCGTGCAACGTCGCAAGGTATCATGCGCAGGTTTTCACGGATCGACCTCCTTCACGGGTCAGAAGGCTTTTCAATGAAAAAAAGCATTCCGCTGGTATTGCTGTCGTCCAT
>JALDYL010000121.1:0-13770 GCA_032153965.1 Achromobacter sp.
CCGGTGCCGCGCAGGGTCACGACCATGCCCAGGAAGGTGCCCAGCATGCCCAGCAGCACCAGCAGGCCGACCAGGTACGGCGTCAGCGCCGGGCCAGGCAGGCCCGCGCGTTCGCCTTCGATGCGCAGGCGCGCGGCATTGCGCAGGCCAGGCGGCAACTGGTCCAGCCAGGGCCCCAGATTGCCGGGGGCTTCGGACAGGCCCGAGAGCGCGCGCGTCAACGAGGAGGTCGCCTGCTGGTAGCGCAGCAGTTCCAGCGCGCCGCCCAGGTAACAGACGCCTATCAGCAGGGTTACGGCCAAGGCCAGCGGGTTGGTGCCCGCATAGCCCACGCCGATCCAGCCCACGACGGCCAGACCCGCCAAGAAAACCACGAGATTAGTCAGATATTTGGACATAGTGTCCCGGTTAGCTGGCGCGAAGGGTGGCAAGCAGCCCTTCGACCGGTTGTAAACGAACATCCAATTCGGCAAGCAGCACGCTGCGCATGTCTTTGCGGAACGTGTCGAGCCAGGCGCCCGGCGTTATCGACGCCTGCGCCGGGGCGGGCGCCGCGCCGGTCTCGGCCGCGGCATCGCCTTGCGCCTCGGTCTCGGCGCCGGCTTCGGCTTCAGCCAATGCGGCAGCCTCGGCCAAGGCCGTGGCCTCCGCGTCGCGCAGGCGCTCGAAATGGCCTTGCAACAGCTTAGGAATCGCGCCGAACAGCGCGCGTTCCTTGGGCAGCAGGGCGCGGTCCATGATGGCGTCGACCACCGCCAGACGCGTCATTTCGCCATTCCTGGCCGCGACCATGCCGCGCAGACGGCTGCGCAGATTGCCGACGGCGGTTTCCATCGTGTGCTGCAACGACAGATAGCGCTGGCGAAAATTCGCGTAATCGGCGTCGGCCTCGGCCAGCGCCGCCAGTTGTTTGGCGGGCGCGGGCGCTTGTCCTGGCGTGCGCCGCTTGGCGGCCGTGGCCGCGGTGTCGCTGGCGATCGCGTCGGCCAGCGTGGTCCGCACGCGTTCGCACTCGCGCTCTTCGGCGCTGCTGAACATGCGCGCGCCAGGGGCGATCACCGGCGGGCTGGTATTCAGCGCCGCGGAAAGCGCGATCGCGTCCGTCCAGCCGAGCCATAGGCTCAGATGGTCCGAGAGCGATTGCCTGGATTGCGGAACGTCGACATCCGTCAGGCGAGTCAGCAAGCGAATGAGCGTCGGGCCGCTTAAACCTGTGCGCTGTGGGGCCTGCAACATACCACCAGAGTCAAAAAGGGGGGAGTTTACACGCAGGAGGGGCGCGCCAGGGGCCAGGGGCGGGCGGCGAGGGCGCGCCGCCCGTAAAAATAGGGCCGCATCCGCTGGGGATGCAATATTGTGACGGGCGTTACGCGGCCCGGCGGATCCGGAGTTCCGGCGCCAGGCCATGCGCCGGCTTGTCCTGCGGGGTGTCCAGGTATTCAGCCAGAAAATCGATGAGCCGGCGGGTCCGCGCGGGCAGCAAACGGGTTTCGGTCACCGCGTGGACCTCGATCGGCCCCAGGTTCCAGGCCGGCAGCACGCGCGCCAGCTCGCCCGAGCGCAGCCGGCTGCTTTCGTCGCCGCCCAGGGCGGCGATACCGGCGCCCAGCACGGCAAGCTGCCTGGCCATGCAGGCGTCGTTGGCGCCATAGCGGTATTCCACCGGAACCAGCAACTGCTCGCGGCCGCGCTGCAACGGCCAGGGCGCGGGCGGGCCGCCGCCGGCGCGCAGGCCGATGCAGTCGTGCCGCGCCAGGTCGGCGGGGCTGAGGGGCGCGCCGCGAGCCGCCAGGTAGGCGGGCGAGGCGTACAGCTGGGCATGGACCGCGCCGAGGCGGCGCGCCACCAGCGACGAGTCGGGCTGCTCGCCCAGGCGGATCGAGACGTCGCCGATCTCGGGCGGGTGCTCGGCGTGCTCGGGGCCGGCCACGCTCAGCTGCAGGCGGATTTCGGGATAGCGGCCGCCGAAGGCGACCAGGGCGGGCATCAGGGCGTCCAGCGCATAGGCGGCGGGCAGCTGCACGCGCAGGGGGCCGCTGGGGATTTCCAGCTGGTCGCGCAGTTCCTCGTGGGCGATTTCGGCCTCGGCCACGATGCGGCGGCAGCGTTCGAAGTACAGCCGGCCGGCGTCGGTCAATTCCACCCGGCGCGTGTTGCGGCTGAGCAGGCGCAGGCCGACCGCGCGCTCCAGTTCGGCCACCTGGCGCGACACCGTGGAGGTGGGCATGCCGAGCGTCGCGGCGGCCCGGCTGAAGCTATTGGCCTTCGCCACTTCGGCGAACAATTCCATGCCGTGCAGGCGTTTCATGTGTGCATCTCCCGCGCGGTCCGGACGGATCAGCGCCATGTTCCATTGCTTGATGTGCGTGTTGGCGGCCGGCCTGGGGAGGCCAGCCGTCGCAGGAGGGCATTGTCGGCACGGGGTTTTAATAATTCTTTAAAGCGCCGCCGTGCCAGGGAAATGGGCTGTCCGTCCGCCTGGAAAGGGCCTGTCCCGGATTTCAGCGTATCTCGGGATAGCCGGCCGCTGCGGCGGCTTGCGCCATGTCGCTCAGGACCGTATACGAGGCCGGATCCGGACGGGTGTAGCGGGCGACGTGCGCGGCGCGCAATAGCGGCAGGTGTGCCGCATCCTCGTGCATGGAGAGCAGGGCATCCGACAGGGCCTGCGCGGCGGCCGGATCCACGTCGGGTCCTGCCACCAGCAGAGGATTCGGCGTCCACGGCGTATAGGCCAACGTGCGCAGTCCGGCCAGCGCGGCCGGGTCGTGCGCGCGCAGCAGATCCAGATACCAGCCGTCGGCCGCCGTCAGATCGATCTCGCCGTCGGCCAGGGCGCGCAGCAGGCCCCGCGGGTTGCCATAAGGCCCCTTGGACGCCGCGAACAGCGAGCCGCCGGCCGCAGCCAGCCCGGCCAGCGCCGCGCGCGGCGCATTCCAGCCCGATTGCGAATCCCGCACCATCCAGCCATAGCGGCTGCCGGCCGCGTCGGCCAGCGAGGACCAGCCGCAGTCGGCGCGCACCAGGAATTCGCTGCGGTAGCGCGGCAGGCCTTCGTAGGCCGGCCAGTCCGGCACCACTGCGGCGACCGCCGCAAAGGCCCGGCCCGCCTGTAGCGCGCTGACGTAGGGCCAGCCGCAAATGAAGACGCCGCACAGGCCGGGCCGTTCCCATAGTTCGCCGATGGGCGTGGGCCAGCCGTGCTCGACGAAGCGCACGTCCAGTCCGGCGCGGGCGTGCGCGGCCCGCAGTAGCGCATGCCAGGCAACCCGCGCCGCGGGCGCCACGTCGTACATGCGCGTCGAAGTGATGAGATCCATGGGGTTGCGCCTATGCGAATTTCAAGGTCTGGCCCAGGCCCATCTTGCGGGCCTTCTCCAGCATGGCGTGGCCCAGCGCGATGTCGGTGGTGGACAGGCCGCGGTGCCAGAACAGGATGGTTTCGTCATCGCGCTCGCGGCCTGGCTTCAGGCCCGCCACGATCTGGCCCAGCTCGGCGTGCAGGTTTTCTTCCGTGATGCGGTCGCTGTCGACGTGGGCGCGTAGCGCGCCATAGGGCAGGCCCTTGCGGCATTGGCCCCAGTCATCGACCACCACCTTGCTCATGATGTCGGTCAAGCTTAGTTCCACCGCGCTCATGGTGCCGTAGGGCATGACCAGGGCGCCGGGCTTGATCCACTCGGTCTTGAGCAAAGGCGTGGGTTCGGGCAGGCGCGAGGCCTCGACCACGATGTCGGCGCCGCGCACGCAGGATTCCCAGTCATTGACGACCTTCACCGGTTTGCCCAGGTCGCGCGACAGGCGTTCGCCAAAGGCCTGCTGGCTTTCCGGGCGGCGCGAGTGCACGCGGATTTCGTCAAAGTCGTAAAGGCTGTCGAGCAGCCGCACGTTCCAATAGGAAGTTCCGCGCGACCCGATATGGCCCAGCACCTTGCTGTTCTTGCGCGCCAGGTACTTGGCGCCCAGCGCCGTGACGGCGCCGGTGCGCATGTCGGTGATGGCGGTCGCATCGACCACGGCCAGCGGCTTGCCGTTGACCGGATCGAACAGGTTGAGCAGGGCCATCTCCGAAGGCAGGCCGACCTTGTAGTTGTCGACGAAGTCGCTGACCACCTTCACGCCCGCCACGTGCAGCGGCTCGATGTAGCCGCGCAGCACATTGAAGTGCCCCTTGGCGGAAGACTCCGGCACCAGGTGCATGCGCGGCTCGATGACGGTCTTGCCGCGTCCCTGGGCGTCCAGCGCGCTTTGCACGGCGGCCAGGATCTCGGCGTCGGTCAGTGCCAGGGCGCGCACGTCCGGGCCGTTCAGGTAGGTGATGTCTATGGATTGCATGGTGTCTCCTCTGTTTATTGGATGGGCTGGATGCCGGCCTGCTTGACGATGGCCGCCCACTTTGCGGTTTCCTGCTGGATGGCCTGACTGAAATCCGCGCGGCTCGAGCCGGCGGGCTCCACGCCCAGGCCGGCGAACTTCTGGCGCACGGATTCCTTCTGAAGCGCGGCGGCTATGTCGGCCTGCAACTGGTCGAGGATCGCGGGCGGCACCTTGGCCGGCGCGACGATGCCGTACCAGGAGGTCACGTCAAAGCCCGGGTAGCCGCTCTCGGCCACCGTCGGCACGTCCTTCAGTTGCGCCAGGCGCTGCGGGCCAGCCACCGCCAGCGCGCGCAGCTTGCCGGACTGGATATGCGGCAGCACGGTGGATACGCCGGCGAACATCATGTCCACGTTGCCCGCCACCACGTCGTTGACCGCGGCAGCCATGGCGTTGTACGGGATGTGGCGCGTGACGATGCCGGCTGACTGGTTCAGCAGTTCGCCCGCCAGGTGGGCGCCGCTGCCGGGCCCGGGCGAGGAATAGTTGAGCTTGTCCGGATGCTGGCGCGCATAGGCCACCAGTTCGGTGAAGCTCTTGACCGGCACCTTGTCGTTGACCACCAGCACATTGGGCGAGGTGGCCAGCATGGTCACCGGCGCGAAGTCGCGGGCCGTGTTGAAGGGCAGCTTGGTATAGAGCAGCGGGTTCACGGTCAGGTTGCCCGCCGGCGCCAGGGCCAGCGTATAGCCGTCCGGATTGGCGCGGGCGACAAAGTCCATGCCGATGTTGCCGGAGGCGCCGACCTTGTTTTCGATGATGACCGGCACGCCCCATTTGCCGTTGAGTTCCTGGCCGACGATGCGGGGCAGGGCATCGGCGATGCCGCCCGCGCCGAACGGCACGACGATGGTGACGGGCCTGGCGGGATACTTGCCTTCGGCCGCTGTCGCTGGCGCTGCCAGCGCGACAGCCAGGAACGCGCTGCTCAAGCATGGCGCAAAGTACTTTTTCATGGTTATTCCCCTTGTTGTGCGATTCAGGCTGCGGCTTGGCGCTTAGCGCGCCGCGTCGCGCTCCTGGTCCAGAAACCGGTCGGCGCGCGCGATGTCGTCGGCCAGCCTTCTGTCCTGCGAAAGAAACGGCACTTCCTGCCGGAAGGCCGCCAGCACCTCGCCGGTCCCTTTGCCCACTGGACGTTGCGGCTCTGCGCGTGTGCGCAGGTCCACGGCCTGCGCCGCATGGATCAGCTCTATGCCCAGCAGGGTGCGCAGGCGCCCCGCCTGCATGCCCACGCGCTGGGCTGCCAGCGGGCCGTTGGTGGCCACGTCTTCGATGTTGCCGGCGACCGCCAGCGCATCGGAAGAGACGGGCTGCGACAGCGTGCGGATCTCGGTCGCCAGGAGCGACACGGGTTTCTGGATCGTGGTGTAGGCCAGCGTGGTGTCATTGGGCGACAGAAAGCGCGGCAGCTTGGTAAAGGCCGGATCGCCCATGCGTAGCACGCGTTGCGCCGAAGACTGGGCCACCTGGGCCAGCGCCACGCCCACCGATTGCAGCGGCACCACCCAGGCGGTGGGATCGAATCCGGCGCTGGGCAGCACCGCGCCGCGCAGCTTGCCCTGCGTCACGTAGTAGCGGGCTTCCTGCGGCGTGGCGCCCGGCGGCGGCGAGACATCCAGCGCCACCGTCGGGTTGTCGTCCGAACTGTTGATCTGCACCAGCAGCTGTACGTCCAGTTGCCGCAGCGTCTCGCGGGCGGCGCCATGCACCTGGCTCACGGTGCGGAAGCTCAGGGGATCCTGCAGCGGCCGCTGATCATCCGTCTGCCACAGCGCGCTGCCTTCGAGCAGGGACAGGATGCGCCGGGCCACCTGCTGTTGCGCCGGATACGGACGCTGGCCTTGAGTGGCGGGCAGCAAGGGCGCGATATTGCCGTTCAGGCCTTCGAGCGACAGGGCCGCCACCTCATCGGCGCGGTCCAGCACCCGGCTGGCGTCGTGCGCGGCCAGGATGGCCAGAGCCGCGCCATAGGCGTTGGAACTCAGTAGGGACAGCGAATCCTTGGCGTAGGGCTGGACCGGCGCCAGGCCGGCCTGGCGCATGGCCTCGGCCGCCGGCAGGCGCTTGCCGCCGACTTCCACCATGCCTTCGCCCATCATGGCCAGGCCGATCTGCGGCAGGATCGTGATGTCGGCCTGGCCGACCGAACCTTGGCCCAGCACCACCGGCGTCAGGCCCTGGTTGAGGAAGTCGGCGTACTGGCGCACCAGCGGCGGGCTCATGCCGGTGCCGCCTGCCAGCGCCGTGTTCAGCCGTATCAGCATGGCGGCGCGCACCGTGTCCGTGGCCGCCGGCTCGCCATAGGCCACGGTGTGCGACAGCAGCATGCGGTGGTTGAAGGCCGCCGACAGGGCGCGGGCCTCGTCCGACAGCGTGTCGCCGGAAAAGATGGTCTGGTCCTTGTTCTGGCCCACGCCACGGTTCAGGCCGTACACGGGTTGCCCCAGGCGGCCGTATTCCAGCAGCAGCTCGTGCGAGCGGGCCACGCGCTGCCGCGCGGCCTCGGTGGGCGCCACGGGCTGGCCGCCGCGCGCGACGGCGACGACGTCCGCGGTGGTGAGCGAGCGCCCGTCCAGCGCCAGGGGCGCCTTTTGGGCCGCTGCCCGCGCTTCGGCGGTAGCGGCCGGCGCGGTTGCGGCCGTTGTGGCTGACCAGACGGGCGCGGCAGCCAGGGCCGTGGCCAGGGCCAACAGCAGCGGTCCTGCGCTCTTGCGTGTAAAGCCTCTGAAAACGCGAACTTCAACTGCTCGAAGATGACGCATCACTGCTCCTGGGAGGGAGGGAAGTAGAGGGACTGCAGCGTGAGGTGGGGGGATCCGGGGCCGACGATGGCGCGTACTTGAGGGCGAGGGGGTGGCGCCCAGTTGCGGTGCGGCGGGTGGCGCTCTTGGCGCGTTCCGGGGATGCGGTGTCAGCGGGATTTATTTAATTCGTATATACAAGTACGGTCAAGCATATGCTAATGACTGGATGGCGGGTAAGAGGGACGTAGCCCGTCGGCGTCGACGTCTACACGGGCGCCGCTTGCTAAAATCCGCCGCTCTGGTCCATCGCCCGCCCTGCGTTTTCCGCAAGGCGCTGGCATGGCTTCTTAATAAGTTCTTAAACCGTGGCCGGCATGCTGCGGCATGGTTGACGGTCCTGGAGTTTTCTTGCGTGTCCTGCTAGTTGAAGACGACGCCATGTTGGGCGACGCCGTGCACACCAGCCTGGCGCAGTCCGGCGCCGACGTGCAATGGGTGCGCGACGTGGCGCAGGCGCGGCTGGCCCTGGTGGAGCACGGCTTCAATGCCGTGCTGCTGGACCTGGGGCTGCCGGACGGCAGCGGGCTGGCGGTGCTGAAGCACTTGCGCGCGCGCTACGACGCCACCCCGGTCCTGATCCTGACCGCCCGCGACCGACTGAGCGAGCGGATACAGGGCCTGGACGCCGGCGCCGACGACTACATCGTCAAGCCATTCCAGCTGGACGAACTGCTGGCGCGGCTGCGCGCCGTGGTCCGGCGCAGCAGCAACGCCGTGGTCTCGGCGCTGCGCTGCCGCGACGTGGTGCTGGAGCCGGCCAGGCGGGCGGTGACGCGGGCGGGCGTGGAAGTCAGCCTCAGCGCGCATGAGTACCGCACGCTGCTGGCGCTGATGGAGCGCGTGGGCCACACCGTCAGCCGCGAACAGCTCGAGGCCGCCGTCTACGGCGACAGCGGCGCCATCGAAAGCAACACCGTGGCCGTCTACATCCACCAATTGCGCCGCAAACTGGGCGACAAACTCATCGCCACCGTGCACGGCCTGGGCTACCGCATCGAGGCAGGCGAATGAAGACGCTGCGCAAGCAGCTCACGCTGACGCTGTTGTTGACGATGGCGCTGTCCTGGATAGCGGTGTTCGCTTTTCAGCAGTACGAAGCCACGCGCTCGCAGACCGGCGCGCGCGATCAATGGCTGCACGACGCGGCCAGCCAGATGCTGGCGTCGCTGCCGGTCAGCCTGCTGGGCAACGACGCTCCGTCCGAGCGTTTCACCCCGCCCGCGTCCAGCCGCGTCGACGGCGACAAGGTGCGTTTCCACCTGTGGTCGCTGGCCGACCGCCGGCTGCTGCTGCGCTCGCCCGAGTCGCCCGCGCAGCCCTTGAGCGGCGGCTTCCAGGACGGTTATTCCGATGTGCGCGCCGACGGCGTGGACTGGCGCGTGTACACGATCTCCGACGCGCATGGGCGGGTGCAGGTGCAGGTGGCGCGGCCGCAGAGCGAATTGCGCGCCCAGTCGCTGTACAGCCTGAAGCGCGGACTGTTCATCGTGTCCGTCCTGTTCGTGCTGCTGGCCGTGGTCAGCTGGATGGTGGTCGGCCGTGCGTTCCGCAAGGTGGACCGTGCCGGCGTGGCGATTTCGCGGCGCGGCCCGTTCGACCTGGCGCCGCTGCCCATGGCCGGCATGCCCGGCGAACTGCGTCCCTTCATCCGTTCGATCAACCAACTGCTGCTTCGCGTCAAGGGCGGCATGGACCGCGAGCGCCGCTTTCTGGAAGATGCGGCGCACGAGCTGCGCACGCCGCTGGCCGCGCTGAGCGCGCACGCGGAACTGGTGGCCCGCAGCGCGGGCTCCGGCGACGCTCCAGCCGCCATCGAGAAACTGCGCCTGGTCGCCCAGCGCACCTCGCGCCTGTCCGAGCAATTGCTGGACCAGGCCCGCATGGACGCGCTCAGTGCCAGCGCGGATGAGCCGGAACCGGTCGAGCTGGACGCGCTGGTCGCCATGCTGGTGCGCGATTGGGAAACCGACGCCACCCGCAAGCAGCTACGCATTCAGCTGGACGTGCAGGCCTGCATCGTCAGGGGCCGGCTGGACGCCTTGGGCGTGCTGGTCCGCAACCTGCTGGACAACGCCGTGCGCTACACGCAAAGCGGCGGCCAGATCGCCGTGTCCTGCGGACCGTCGGCGGACGGCGGAGCCTGCCTGCGCGTGGCCGACGATGGCCCGGGCATTGCGCAGGAGGAACGCGCGCGCGTGTTCGACCGCTTCTATCGCGCCCCGGGCAGCGCCGCGGGCGGCAGCGGCATCGGCCTGTCGCTGGTGGCGCAGATCGCGCAGCAGCATGGCGCCGAGGTCACGCTGGGCGAGGGCCTGCGGGGCGCGGGCGTGGCGCTGACGGTGACTTTTCCGCCTGCCGGCGGCGGAACTGCCGCGGCAGGGGCGCCGCGCGCCTGAATCCGGCGCGCCGGGACGCAGGCCCGCCCCGATTACGCCGCGAAACTCCGCCGGATGGTAGATTAGTTCCCGGTAAGCGGACTGCGGGAGCGGCGGCAGTGGCGGGATTTCCATGGATTTTCTGATCACCTCGGCTGCGCGTGCGCTGGCCGCCGGCAATCCGCTGGGCGCCCTGAACCTCGTGGCCTTGCGCGACGACGCGCCCGCGCTGGCCTTGCGCGGCATCGCCATGGCGCAACTGGGCGAATTCCGCCGCGCCCGGACCCTGCTGCGCAGCGCGGCCAGGAACTTCGATCCCCAGCATGTGCTGGCGCGCGCCCGCTGCGTCGTGGCCGAGGCCGAGATCGCCCTGGTGTCGCGCGACCTGGCCTGGCCGGAGAAGGCGCTGGAGGCCGCGCGCGCCACGCTGCAAGCCCATGGCGACCCGGCCAACGCCGCGCACGCGCGGCACCTGCAGGCGCGGCGCGAACTGCTGCTGGGCCAGCTCGATCGGGCCGAGGACACGCTGGCCTTGCTGGAACCGGCCTCGCTGGCTCCGGCGTCGCGCGCCATCCATGAACTGATCGCGGCAGGGATCGCGTTGCGCCGCCTGCGCACGGAGCCGGCGCGCGCCGCGTTGACCCAGGCCGAACTCGCGGCCCGCGTTGCCGGCATTCCCGCGCTGCTGGCCGAGGTCGAGCACGCGACCCTGGTCCTGAATACGCCCGCTGCGCGGCTGATGGTGCAGGGCGTGCAGCGCCCCATCCTGCTGGATGAAGTGGAAGCGCTGCTTGCATCCGACACGCTGGTCGTGGACGCTTGCCGCCATGCGGTGCGCAGCGCAGGCCGGGAGATCCCGCTGGCGAGCCGGCCGGTGCTGTTCGCGCTGGCCCGCGTCCTGGCCGAAGCCTGGCCGCAGCCCGCGCCCAGGGAAACGCTTATCGAGCAGGCATTCCGCACTGCCTACTTCGATGAAACGCACCGCGCGCGCCTGCGCGTCGAGATCGGGCGCCTGCGCGCGGCCTTGGACGGCGTGGCCGGCATCAGCGCGGCACGCGGCGGCTTCGTCCTCAAGCCGGAAGCCGGCAGGCCGGTTGCGCTATTGGCCCGGCCTGCCGGCGAGGGCGACAGGGACCAGGGCGCGGTGCTCGCCTGCCTGGCCGACGGCGAAGCGTGGTCCAGCTCTGCCTTGGCGTTGGCGTTGGGCGCCAGCCAACGCACCGTGCAGCGCACGCTGGACGCGCTGGCGGTCGCCGGCAAGGTGCAGGCTTGCGGCCAGGGCCGGGCCCGCCGCTGGATGACGCCGCCTGTGCCCGGATTCACGACAACCTTGTTACTCCCGGCCGCGCTGGCCGCCGACTAGCATGAAGCCTCGAACTCCAGTTCAAGGACATCGACATGAAACGAACGCAAGCCCAGATCATCCGCGAGTACGGCCCATTTCCCGGCGTGCAGGCCGTGCATGGCGTGACCTACGACGGCCGGCAGGTGTGGTTCGCCGCCGGCGAAAAGCTGATTGCCATGGACCCCGGCAGCGGCAGCACGCAAGCCTCGATCGACATCGTGGCCGATGCGGGCACGGCCTTTGACGGCAAGCATCTCTATCAGATATCCGACGGCACCATCGTCAAGCTGGAACCGCAGAGCGGCCGGGTGCTGAGCCGCATTCCCGCGCCGGGCGGCGGCGGCGCTTCGGGCATGGCCTGGGCCGAGGGCAGCCTGTGGGTGGCCGAGTACCGCCAGCGCAAGATCTATCAGGTGGACCCCGAAACCGGCCGGGTGCTGCGCACCATCGAATCCAACCGCTACGTCACCGGCGTGACCTGGGTCGACGGCCAGCTATGGCACGGCACCTGGGAGGACGGCGCGAGCGATCTGCGGCAACTGGACGAAAAGACCGGCGAAGTGCTGCAAAGCGTGGAAATGCCGGCCGGCATCGGCGTGTCCGGACTGGAATCGGATGGCGCCGGCTGCTTTTTCTGCGGCGGCGGCGACAGCGGCAAGCTGAGGGCGGTGCGCCGTCCGCTTGCCGAGTCCGACGACGCGGCGCTCACCAACGGATGATGTAGGGCCTGTCGCCCAGTTCCCACACGCCGTCTTTCCGTTCCAGCATGATGTACTCGGTCTGCCATTCGTCCGGCTGGTCCTCCGGCGCAAAGCCGGATAGGTACGGACGGAAGGCGGGATCCGCCGCCCAATCCGCGGTGCTGCGGTCCAGCCGCCATTCGAACTTCACCGCCGAGACCAGGTTGGGGTTGTCGTCGAATGGATTCTTGAGCGGCTTGGTATGGGTGAGGATCTTGCCGATCCGCAGGCCGGGGGCGCAGAACTTCGCGGTATAGACCAGCTTGGAGCTGAGGCGGGCCTCGCCGTCCGTGTAGTAGGGCCGGCCTTTATCCGTCAGCTCCATGCGGCTGCTCGCGTCGTCGGGATCCTCGTCCGCTTGCGGCGGGCCGCCGTCGCCGTTGGCGCTGACGCGCTTGACCGTGACCAGCTGATGCTTGATCAACCCCTGCACGATCCTGTCCTGGCTTTCCAGGAACAAGGTGTAGACATCCGTGGGCAAGGGCCGCACGCCCACGACGTTGATGCAGGCGCCCACCGGCGCCAACGCCGGTTGCGCCGTCGCCTCGACCAGGAGCTTGCGTATCTTGCCTTCGGTGAGGCCCGGGCCCAGCGGCGAATTCCACCATGCGTAAAAACCTGCCGCGCCAGCGATGGCCAGGCCCAAGGCCCAGGCCTTGCGTGGAATCCGGCGGCGGTTGGCGGCGCGTTGCTTCTGGTTCATTCCTACCCCTGCTGATTACAGTGCCGCGATGGTAACGCGCGCGTCGTCCATCATCCAAAAGATGTAATCCACGCTTCTAGGGTAATTCCTGACACAAAGCTGATTGTCAGCGATTAGTCAGAAAGGTTTAATCAGGCTCACGCTTTGCGCATCGTCCGCAATCGCGCCGGCGGGATTCCGCAGCAGGCTTCACCATCCCGCGCCCATGCAGGAGTAGTAACTACAAGCTGGTCCATGTAGTCCTAATTCAGGAGACAAGACGCCATGCAACACGTTACCAAGCCCCGCCGCAAGTTCATTTCCGGCGCCGCTGTCGCCGGCGCCGCCGCGCTCGGATTTCCGGCAGTGACCCGGGCGCAGAATGCCCCGGTTTCCCTGCGCTTCCAGAGCACCTGGCCCGCCAACGACATCTTCCACGAGTTCGCGCGCGACTATGCGCAGAAGGTCAACGACATGGCCGGCGGCCAGTTGAAGATCGAGATCCTGCCGGCCGGCGCCGTGGTCAAGGCCTTCGACCTGCTGGACGCGGTGTCCGCGGGCACGCTGGACGGCGGGCACGGCGTGGTCGCCTACTGGTACGGCAAGAACACGGCGGTGGCGCTGTGGGGCTCGGGCCCGTCCTTCGGCATGGACGCCAACATGCTGCTCGCCTGGCACGAGTATGGCGGCGGCAAGGAACTGCTGGTCGAGATCCAGAAGGCCATGGGCGTGAATGTGGTGTCGCTGATGTACGGGCCGATGCCGACTCAGCCTTTTGGATGGTTCAAACGTCCTATCACAAAGATGGAGGAGGTCAAGGGCCTCAAGTTCCGCACCGTGGGCCTGGCCATCGACATGTACACCGCCATGGGCGCCGCCGTGAACGCGCTGCCGGGCGGGGAAATCGTGCCCGCGCTGGACCGCGGCCTGCTGGACGGGGCGGAATTCAACAATGCCTCGTCGGACCTGGCGCTGGGCTTCCAGGACGTCTCCAAGATCTGCATGCTGCAGAGCTTCCATCAGAGCGCGGAACAGTTCGAGATCCTGTTCAACAAGGCCAAGTACGACGCGCTGCCCGACAACCTGAAACACATCCTGCGCAATGCCGCGCAGGCGGCCAGCGCGGACATGTCCTGGAAGGCGGCGAACCGCTATTCGCAGGACTACGGCAAGTTGCAGAAGGACCACAACGTCAAGTTCTACAAGACGCCCGACGCCATCCTGCAGCAGCAGCTGAAGATCTGGGACGAGATGATCGCCAAGCGCTCGGCCGAAAACCCCTTGTTCAAGAAGGTGCTGGAGTCGCAGCGCGCCTTCGCCGAGCGGGTGGGGCGCTGGCACGGGGACACCTCGGTCAACTTCCGCATGGCCTACAACCACTACTTCTCGCGCAGTACTAAACCCGCCTGAGGGACCGGTACCTGTATCCCGCGCCGCGCGCCGT
>JALDYL010000011.1:0-57704 GCA_032153965.1 Achromobacter sp.
GGGGGGGCCCCCGCGCCCCCCCGCGTCAGACTATGTTTACTTCCAGGCGAACGGCAACGTGGGCAGGCTCTTGTCCGTGCGGTATTTTTCGGGCCACACCGTCTGGTAGGACGACCCCTTCAGCTCCAGGATCAGGCCGGAGCCCTTGGTGTTCTGGCCCTTGGCGTCGAACTGCACCCCGGCCCAGGGCATCGCGACCTGCGCTTCGCCCAGGTTGGTGGCGGCGAGCGCCTTGCGGATAGCCTCGGGATCGGTGGAGCCGGCCCGGTTGATCGCATCGGCCAGCACCAGCACCCCTTGCATCGAGCGCGCGTTGTTGCCGTTCAGGTCCTTGCCGGTCTTGGCCTTGTACATGTCGTTGATCTTCTTCAGGCCGGCCTTGGATGCCGCCACGTCATTGCCCCAGACGTCGCGCGTCAGCACGCCCTGGACCTGCGGCCCCACCTCCTGCACGAAGCGCGAATCGATGAAGCCCGCGTCGTTGGCCAACAGCACCGGCGGCGCGTACTTGCTTTCGCGCATGGTGCGCACGAACAGCATGGCGTCCGAGGTATAGCTGGCGAAGATCGCCACATCGGGCTTGGCCGCCGCCAGCTTCTGCACCTCCGCCGTCACCGAGGCCGAACCCGCGCTGTAGGCGATGTTGGCGACCAGTTGGCGCTTGTACTGCTTGGCGAACTTTTCCACCGCCTTGTAGGTGTTCACGCCGAAGTCGGTGTTCTCGTACACCACGGCGATCTTGGCGGTCGGCACCGCCTTGATGCCATCCAGGAACTGCATCATGTTCTCAACGAAGGTATCGTCGTTGGGCGAGGTGCGGAAGAACCACTTGTAGCCGCGCTCGGTCAGGTCCGGGCTGCTGGATTCGCCGTTCACATAGGGAATGCCGCGCTGCTCGGCGATGCGGCTGGCGGTCTTGGTCACGGCCGACTGGTAGGCGCCGGTCAGCGCCACGACCTTTTCCTGATCGATCAGGCGCTGGGCGTCGGCCAGGCCCACTTCGGGCTTGCCCTGGGAATCGCCGAACACCACTTCGATCTTGGCTCCACCCAGCGCCGGCAGCCCGCTGCCCGCGGCCAAGGGTATGCCTTCGAGCTCTGGATGCGGATTGTTGATGATCTCGACCGCCAGCTCGACGGCCGCCTTGATCTCCGCCCCGGTGGACGCCAAGGCGCCCGACAAGGGGTAGATCGCGCCGATGCGCACGGCCTGCTGGGCCTGCGCAGGCACGGCGCTCAATAGCGCCAGACTCGCGGCGACACCCGCGATGAGCTTCATCTTCATAACTGAACTCCTGAATGGAACCGGCTAGGTGTGAAAGCACTGCATGGACGCGGCCGGGCATCCCCAAGGGGATAGCCAGGTTCGCGGCGGCACGAGGCCATCCGGCAAGCCGGAAGGCCCCAGATTCAAAGCGGTTGTCGCCATTTCCCCTTGTCCTTTGATGGATCGTTTTGGTGGCACAACTGGCACTGCGGCGCGACTACGATTTCAACTGCTACCCGCTTGCGCGCTATCGGGATAGCGGATCGATGGCGATCAGAACACCGCCATCCGGCTATTGATGAGGTCCGTGACCAGCATGTGGCCCGGCGCGTGGGTAATGCAGAATTCCGGCCGCACAGCTGCGACCACCGACTGCGGCGTCACGCCGCAAGCCCAGAACACAGGCATTTCGCCCTCGCGTATCTCCACCGGATCACCATAGTCCGGGCGGTTGATGTCGGCAATCCCGATCAACGCGGGGTCGCCGATGTGCACCGGCGCGCCGTGGACCGAGGGAAAACGCGAGGTGACCTGGATGGCGCGGATGGCGTCCGCAGCCTTCAGGGGACGCATGGATACGACCAGCGGGCCGCCGAACACGCCCGCGGCATGGGTCGGAATGCTGGTGCGGTACATCGGCACATTGCAGCCCTGCTCGATGTGGCGCACAGGCAGGCCGTTGTCCAGCATCGCTTCCTCGAACGAGAACGAGCAGCCGATCAGGAACGAGACCAGGTCGTCGCGCCAGAGGTCGCGCACGTCGGTGGGTTCGGACACCAGTTCGCCGTTCTGCCAGACGCGGTAGCGCGGGATGTCGCTGCGGATGTCGATGTCCTGGCCCAGTTCCGGCACGGCGGGGTCGCCCGGTTCGGACATGGCGAGCAAGGGACAGGGCTTGGGATTGCGCTGGCAGAAATGCAGGAAGTCCGCGGCCAGCGCGCGCGGCAGGATGGCGAGATTGGCCTGCACATGGCCGGGCGCGAGGTTCGCGGTGGGGCCGGTAAGCTTGCCGCTGCGCGCATCCAGGCGCGCCTGGCGGGCCAACTCCACGCTAGTGCGCGCGGCAGGGTTCGTATGCATGTCCATCCCTTCAATGACGATTCAAGTATGGGGACATTGCACAGGAACCGCGCAGCAGCGTCCAATCACATGTTGCGATAGACCCCGATCATATTTACTTATCAGGGTTATGCCGGATGGCGCAGCGCCTCTTCACGCGCAATCTGCTGCGCCGCCTCGGCCACCGCGCGCGGGATCTGGCTGTCCGGACCCTGCATCCAGCAGGCGGTGTAGTGCAGCGGCGGCAAGGCCGGCGCCTTCACGTCCAGGATGCGCAATTCACCCTGCGCCAGCTCCTTGTGCAGGATGACGGGCGCGATGACCGCGGTGCCGATGCCATCCTGCGCCATGCGCACGATGACGCTGAGCGCCGAACTGCCGTACATGCGCGGCGCCTCCACGCCTGCCTGCTGCAATAGCTGGCGCACGGCGCGGTGCGGGTCGGTGGTGGACGGATAGGTGATGACGGGCCATTCGGCCAGCCGCTTCAGGGGGATGGGCTGGCGCCCGACCTTGAGCTTGGGGCTCGCCACCCAGCTCAGCGGGTAGTTGCAGAGATACAGGTTTTCGATGCGCGGCTCTTCCATCGGCCCCAGCAGGAAGGCCAGGTCGATCTGGCGCGAGGCGAGCTGCGTCTTCAGCACCGTGGTCGTATCCACCTGGATCTCGACCATCAGCGCTGGATAGACGTCGTGCAGATACTCCATCAGGGTCGGCAGCCAGGTATGGACGATGGTTTCCGATACCCCCAGCCGAAGCATGCCGCTCATGACGCTCTTGGCGCGCGCGGCCTCCTGCATGTCGCGCCGCATCTGCAGCATGCGCTCGGCGTGCGACAGCAGTTCGCGCCCCTTGCCCGTCAGCTTGATGCCGCGCGCGTCGCGGTCGAACAAGCGCACGCCCAGATCGGATTCCAGCGACGCGATGCGCTGCGAGATGGCAGGCTGGGTGGCGTTGAGCTTCTCGGCCGCGGCACGGAAACCGCCCAGGGTGGCGACCCAGAAGAACGTTTCGATATTGCGCAGATCGATCATGGCGGCGAAGTCCGGCTATGCAGCCGCCATCTTAGCGTCCGGGGCGGGCGGGCGGCTGCCGTCCGCCCCGGCTGCTCGTCACTGCCCGGCGTAGAGCGCTTCCACCGCCAGGCCGATGCTCAGGATGCGACGGTCCGCGCCGTTGCTGCCCGCGATCATCAAGCCCACCGGCGCCGTGCCGGCGGCATGGCAAGGCAGCGACAGCGCGCAGCCATCCAGGAAATTGATCAGCGTCGGGTTGCGCAGGATCAGGCCGTTGGCGGCGTAATAGGCCTCGTCCGAAGCCTGCAGATCGGCCACCGCCGGCGCCGCGATGGGCGTGGTCGGCATGATCAGGGCGTCGTAGCCGGCGATGCGGCGGTCCACCGCCGCCACCCAGGCCTCGCGCGCGTCCAGCAGGTCCAGGTAGTCGGCCGCGCTCATGTCCTTGCCGCGCATGATGCGCGACACCACGCGCGGGTCGTAGCGCTTGCCGGCACGGGCGATCAGGTCGCGGTGCCAGGCCCAGGCCTCGGCGGCGGTGAAGCCGCCCTTGGCGTTGATGGCGGCCAGTTCGGCGAATTCCGGAATCGCGATCTCTTCGACCAGCGCGCCGGCGGCCTTGAGGCGGCTGACGGCAGCCGCGAAGCTGTCGGCGACATGCTTTTCCATGGCGTCCAGCGCCAGCGTGGTCGGGATGGCCAGGCGCAGGCCGCGCAGCGCGGCCGCCTCAGGCACCGGGCCGCCGTCGCCGGACAGGATCGCGTCCAGTTCGGCGCAGCAGCGCACGCTGGCGGCTATCGGGCCGATGGAGTCCAGGTTGGCCGACAGCGGCAGCACGCCTTCCATGGAGACGCGCCAGGCGCTGGGCTTGAAGCCCGTCAGGCCGCAAAGCGCGGCCGGAATGCGCACGGAGCCGCCGGTGTCCGAACCAATGGCAGCCGCGGCCATGCCGTCGCTGACCGACACCGCCGCGCCCGAGGAGGAGCCGCCGGGAATGCGGCCGGTGGCGCGGTCGTAGGGATTCAGCGGCGTGCCGTAGTGCGGATTGATACCCAGGCCCGAATAGGCGAATTCGACCATGTTGGTGCGGCCGATGATGACCGCGCCCGCCGCGATCAGACGGCGCACGACTTCGGCGTCGGCGTCGGCGGCCGGTTCGCCTTCACGCGCCACCGAGCCCGCCATGGTGGTCTCGCCCTCGACGTCGAACAGGTCCTTGATGCTGATGGGCAGGCCCTCGATGGCCGAGCGCACGATGCCGGCCGCGCGCAGCGTGTCGCTGGCCTGTGCCTGCGCCAGCGCCGTTTCGGCGTACAGCCGCGTGTACACGCGGGCGCCCTCGCCCGCCTCGTCCTGGGCGCGGGCCAGCGCGGCCTGCGTCAGTTGCACCGAGCTGCTGCGGCCCTCCTGCAGGGCCAGGGTCAGATCATTCAGGGTCGAAACCATAGTCATCCTAGTGCCGCCTTGCGGCATGAGTGCAAATGGGCGCGCCCGCGGGCGCGCCTGGCGATGGGCGCCGGAGGCCGGAATCAGGCCACCACGGGCAGCGTCTCGACATGATAGCGGTGACGCAGGCTGCGCTGGCGGCGCGGGTCGTGCAATTCCATCGTGAAGTCGGCCGAGGGGCGGATGCCGCCGATCGCGCCCACGGTGCCGCAGGTCATGCCGGCGCCCGCGGGCAGCACGGCCGAACCGCCGGTGTAGCCGGCCACCAGGTCCTGCGGCGTGCGCAGCGACGCCAGCGGGCCTTCCTGGTACAGCACTTCCACGCCGTTCTCGACGATGTAGGAGCGGATCACCAGTTCGTCCCAGTACTCGGCCACGTCGGCCAGACGCCAGGCGCTCGTCGCCACGGGCTTGACGCAGACCTGCTTGGACATGGCCACGCTGTAGGTCTCCAGCTTGCGGTCGGTGTGGTCCGAGGCGATGCTGACGTACATCTCGCCGTCCACCGAAAACACGAAGGTCTCGACTTCGCCCGACGAATCCCCGCCCAGCGCCTGCACGGTTTCCTTCTGGGTCAGTTGGTTGTCGGCGATGCGGTAGTACAGCGGCACGCTGCTGGGACGCGGCACGCCGATGGCGGCCAGCTCTTCGATGTGGTGCTCGATCGCGGCGATGTCGCGGCCGGCCCAGCCGGCGACGATCAGGGTGTCGAACTCGACTTCCACTTGGCGGGGTTGCGAGTCTTCGATCTGGAATACGGCTTTCATATCTGTCCTGCTGAAAATAAGGGGATGAAGGACGCGGCGGCTCGCCGCGCCCCGGAATGTCTATGGAATGAAGGTCAGCCGAACACGCGCGGCAGCCACAGCGCCACGTCCGGCCAGAAGGCCAACAGCGCCAGCATCACGAACATGGCCGCCACGAACGGCAGGCTGCCCATGATGACCGCGCTCATCGAGCCGCTCTTGCGCAGGCTTTGCACCACGAACAGGTTCAGGCCCACGGGCGGCGTGATCAGGGCGGCTTCGACCAGGATGATGATGACGATGCCCAGCCAGATGGGATCGAAACCCAGGCCGATCATGATGGGCGCCACGATGGGGATGGTCGTGATCATCATGGACAGCGTTTCCATGAAGCAGCCCAGCACCAGGTAGAAGATCACCACGATCAGCAGCATCCAGCCGGGCGACAGACCCAGCCCGGTGATCGACTTGGTCAGCGCGTCGGTCAGTCCGGTCGCGGACATGACGAAGTTCAGGAAGCTGGCCGCCACCACGATCAGCATGATCATGGCCGTGGACCGCATGGTGCCTTCCATGACCTCGCGCAGCATCGACCACGACAGGCGACGGAACCAGGCCGCCAGGATGAACGCCCCCAGCACGCCCAGCGCGGCCGCTTCGGTAGGCGTGGCCAGGCCGGCGTAGATGGAACCCACCACCAGGAAGAAGATGCCCATGGGCGGCGCCAGATGCACCAGGCTGGCGATGCGCTGGCCCCAGGTCGCCTGGATCTTCTTGCCGCCCCAGGACGGCTTCGCGACGCAGGCGATGACCACCGTCAGCATGAACAGCGCGGCCATCGCGAAGCCCGGGATGATGCCCGCCAGGTACAGCTTGGGCACCGACGAGTTCGTCAGCACGCCATAGATGACCAGGTTGATCGAAGGCGGGATCAGGATGCCCAGCGTACCGCCGGCGGCCAGGCTGCCCAGGAACAGCGGCTCGTTGTAGCCGTATTTGCGGATCTGCGGAATGGCCACCGTGCCCACGGTCGCGGCGGTCGCCACGCTGGAGCCGGAGGTGGCCGAGAACAGCGTCGAGGCGCCGATATTGGCGTGCATCAGCCCGCCCGGCAGCCACGACAGCCACAGGCTCATCGCGCCGTACATGCGTTCGGCGAAGCCTGCGCGCAGCAGCACCTCGCCCAGCATGATGAACAGCGGAATCGCCACCAGCAGGAACTCGTTGTTGGTGCTCCAGGAAACTTCGCCGATGGCGCGCGTCAGCGGCAGCATGGAGAACAGCGGGTCCAGGATCAGGCCCAATACGCCCAACGCCGCGCCCACCGGAATGGACAGGCCGATCAGCACCAGGAGCAGAATCAATGCGGTGGAAATCATGCGGCCTCTCCCTTCACCATGCGCTCGCCGGCGGCGGCTTCGTCGTCGGCCTCTTCCTGCGCCGAACGCACGCCGCAAATGCTCTTGACCAGTTCGATGTCGCCCGTGACCAGCGCGGCGGAAGCGCGCGCCAGCATCAGCGCGACCGTGATGCACATCCACGCCAGGCCCAGCAGCCACAGGCCCTGCGGAATCCACAAGGGCGTGGCCAGCGGCGTATTGGCCGCGGATTTCTGCGCCCAGGAGGTCTGCACCACCTCGGACGCGTAGTAAGTCAGGTACACCATGAAGACGGCCAGGGCCACCATGGAGATCCAGTCCAGCACGGCCGCAACGCGCACCGGCATGTATTGGTAGACCACGTCCACGCGCACATTGGCGCGCTGCAGCGTGGCGAACGCCAGCGCCCACGACGTGCTGATGGCGAAGGCGTAGCTGGACAGCTCGTCCGCGCCGCCGGTCGTGAAGCCCAGGAACTTGCGGGCCAGCACATCAAACGAGATCAGCAGCACGCTGGCCACCGTCAGCGCCCCGCCGGCCCAGACAGCCACCCGCGAGAAGCTCTCGGCCCGCCGCAATAGCCCGCCCAACAGGCGAAAGTGTTCAGTTTGAGTCATGAGTAAAACCTTTGCAGGGCCAGGCACACATCGCCCTCCCTGCTATGTAACGAACGATCCCATAGCGATGCCACGAAGCCAGCTACGCCGATCTGCGGCAACTCCCCCATTCGGGGGAGGCCACGAAGCCAGCTCTGCCGATCTGCAGCGCCCCTCCCCCGATCGGGATGCCGCGGATCCGGCTCCGCCGGTCCGCAGGCATGCCCCCCTGGGGGGGAAGCGCGCAGCGCTTCGGGGGGGAGACTACTTCTTCGCTACCACGCCCAGCGTCTTGCCGATGGTGGCGTTGAAGTCCTTCACGCACTGGGCCGAGCAGCGCGCGGCCCACTTCGGCAGCACGGCTTCTTCGGTGACCTTCTTCAGCAGCGCGCGGTCCGCATCCGAAGGCTGCACCAGGACCATCTTGCCCTTGACCGGGAACGGGCAAGCGGCGGCGCCCGTGTTGCAGTCATAGCCTTCCTGAGTCTGGCGCGCGGCGGCGTCCCAGATGTTGTCGACCAGGGTCTTCACGTTGGTCTGCAGGAACGTGCGCACGTTGGGGTCCAGCTTGTCCCAGGCCTTCTGGTTGACGGCGTGGATCTGCTGGTTCCAGTTGATCGGCAGCGCGACCAGGTGCGTGGACACTTCGTACCACTTGGCCGAATAGCCCGACAGCGAACCCGTGATGGCGCAATCCACCACCTTGTTCTGCAGCGCGGGCACCACTTCGCCGAAGGCCATCGTCACGCTGGAGCCGCCCAGCGCCTCGACGAACTCGGCGGTGGTACGGCTGCTGGTGCGGACCTTCTTGCCCTTGATGTCCGCCAGGCTCTTGATTTCGGCGTTGCAGAACAGCACTTGCGCGGGATAGGTGGAGATGCCCAGCAGCTTGACGTTGCTGCCCTCGCCATACAGCTTGGCGTAGACCGGTTCGAACGCGTCGGTGACGGCGCGCGCGGTCTTGACGTCCGGCGCCAGGCCAGCCAGGTCGATCGCTTCGTTGATGGGATTGTCGCTGGCGAAGTACGCCAGGGTGGCCGTGCCGAATTCGACCACGCCTTGCGACATCAGGCGCAGCAGTTCGGGACCCTTCAAGCCCATTTCGTTGAAGCCCTTGATGTCGGCCGTGACCTGACCCTTGGACAGCTCGGGGATGGTCTTGGTCCAGAACGGCTTTTCGTAATCGTTG
The DNA here is from genome assembly GCA_032153965.1 of Achromobacter sp. Classification (GTDB taxonomy): domain Bacteria; phylum Pseudomonadota; class Gammaproteobacteria; order Burkholderiales; family Burkholderiaceae_B; genus Achromobacter. The sequence goes on from JALDYL010000011.1 coordinate 8,698, forward strand.
TAGGCGGTCAGGTTGCTCAGGCCGCCCACGACCTTCAACTGGGTCTTGGGGAGGTCCTGGGCCTGGACGGCGCCGGCCAGCAGGCTGGCGGCGACGGCGGCGAAAACGAGAGACTTCTTCATGGACAAAACTCCTAGCTGGCGGGATGGTATGCCGCGCGCCGGATCCCGTTATCCTGGCGGCGCGCGGTGGCAATCGGAGAGTCTGGAGATCAGCCGCGCCGCGGCGCGCAGGGCGCCTGCGCGGCCTGGCATGCCGCCCGGGTCTGGAAATGGGACATACGCTGGTTCATGCTTTCCCCCGCTCTATGCATCCAGGCGATCGTTATTGATGTGCCGCCATTGCAGCGTCAGGGGCGCGGAGCGTCCAATCGTATGTTGCGATACGGGGGTATAAATTTTTCTTTGGTCTCGTCCGCCGCACGCCCGGCGTTTCGCGCAAACGACGCAGCGGCGCGGCTCAGCGGGCAGCCGGGCGCGCCGGCCGACAGCCGTGCCCAAGGGCCGATCGCGCCTGGCGCACGGCTAGATCTGGGGTAAACACCTAGACCGGTGTCCCGTCCGCGGCCTGCTCCGCCACCTTCTGGGCCATCTGGGCGATGACGCGCACCGCGTGGCTGTCCGGCCCCTGCACCCAGGTGGCGGTGAAGCTCAGCTGCGGCAAGGGATCGGCCTCCACCTGCAGGATGCGCAGTTCGCCACGGGCCAGTTCCTTGCCCAGGAACACGGGTGCGATGACGCTGGTGCCGATGCCGTCCTGCGTCATGCGCACCACCATCGACATGGAAGCGCTGCCGTACATGCGGGGCGACGTCACGCCGGCGCGCGTCAGCATGTCGCGCACCACGCGGTACGGCGCGCTGTTGGAGGGATAGGTGATGATGGGCAGCTTGCCTATCCGCTCCAGCGTCAACGGCTCGGGCCCCAAATCCAGCAAGGGGCTGGCGACCCAGGCCAGCGGGTAGGTGCACAAGGGCAGGTTTTCGACCCGCGCCTCCAGCACGGGTCCCATCAGAAAGGCCAGATCGATCTGGCGCGACATCAGATGCGAGCGCAGCACGTGGGTCGTGTCGACCTCGATTTCCAGCACCAGCGCGGGATAAGTGGAGTGGATCAGTTCGATCAGCGTGGGCAGCCAGGTCTGCACGATGGTCTCGGCCACGCCGATGCGCACCGTGCCGCTCATGACGTTCTGCTCGCGCGCGGCTTCGAACATGTCGCGCCGCACCTGCAGCATGCGCTCGGCATGCGACAGCAGTTCATGGCCCTTGGCGGTCAGCTTCACGCCGCGCGCTTCGCGCTCGAACAGGAGCACGCCCAGATCGGCCTCAAGCGAGGCGATGCGCTGCGATACCGCTGGTTGGGTGGTGTTGAGCTTCTCCGACGCGGCGCGAAAACTGCCCAGCGTGGCCACCCAGAAAAAAGTTTCGATGTTGCGTAGTTCTATCATGAGCCTGTTCCCCCGGCGCGATGAGCGTATCATGGCAGCCGCCCGGTCCCTGCAAACCGGCGTTTCAGCCACCATAGGAGTTTGTCGATGACCCCGGCCGATAACGGTCGCACGCGCCGCGCGGCGCCCGCTTCCAGCGGCCCGATGATGGGAGTGCTGTTGCTGGTGCTGTCGATGTGGACGCTGTCGTGCCTGGATGCCAGCGGCAAGTGGGTGATGAATGCGGGCGTGCCGCTGCTGGTGCTGTCGTGGTTCCGCTATGCCGTGCACCTGGCGCTGGTGCTGGCCCTGGTGCTGCCCGCGCGCGGACTGGGCGTATTCCGCAGCAAGAAGCCGCGCGAACAGATCCTGCGCGGCGGCTCGATGTTCCTGGCCACGCTGATGTTCTTCACCACGCTGAGCTACATCCCCCAGGCCGAGGCCACCGCCATCAACTTCCTGGCGCCGCTGCTGGTGCTGTCGGCCGCGCCCTGGGTCCTGAAGGAGCCCGCCCGCCTGTCGCGTTTCGTCGCTGCGGGCATCGCCTTCATCGGCGTGATCATCGTGATCCGCCCGGGCGGCGGCCTGGATCCGGTGGGCACGGTATTCGGCCTGCTCACGGCCTGTTGCTTCGCGGTCCAGTTCATCGCGACGCGGCGCGTGGCGGGCGACGATCCGTTCACCTCGCTGATTTGGAGCGGCGCCGTCGGCACCCTCTGCCTGACCCTGACCCTGCCCTTCATCCTGCCGCCGGCCCTGCCCGTGCTCAAGGCGCTGGCACCGCTGGACTGGGTCGTGCTGATCTCCACCGGCATTACCGGCGGCCTGGGCCACCTGTTCCAGATCGCCGCCTACCGCCGCGCGCCCGCTTCCACGCTGGCGCCCTTCGTCTACCTGCAGATCATCAGCGCCACCTCGGTCGGCTGGCTGGTCTGGGGCCATTTCCCCGACCCGCTGACCTGGCTGGGCATCGCCATCATCTGCGCCAGCGGCATCGGCATCGGCCTGATCGAATGGCGCCGCAGCCGCGCCCAGGCCGCTCCGCTGGCCGGCGCCGACGCGCGCTGAGCCGGCAGCACGCCACCGCTGCCTCCCGTACAATGCGGGTCGCTTTTTGCGCTTTCGCGCATGGGCGATCCAGGCATTTCCCCGAATCGAGGCTCCCATGATCATCAAGCCCCGCGTGCGCGGTTTCATCTGCGTCACCACCCATCCGGCCGGCTGCGCCGCCAACGTCCGCAACCAGATCGACTACGTCCGCGCCCAGGGGCCGATAGCTGGCGGGCCGAAACGCGTGCTGGTGCTGGGCGCATCGACCGGCTATGGCCTGGCGGCGCGGATCAGCGCGGCCTTCGCCTGCGGCGCGCAGACGCTGGGCGTGTTCTTCGAGCGGCCGGGCGACGCCGCCAAGGCCGGCACGCCGGGCTGGTACAACACGGCGGAATTCCACGAGCAGGCCCATGCCGCCGGGCTGTACGCCAAGAGCGTCAATGGCGACGCCTTCTCCGACGAGATCAAGCGCAAGACCATAGACCTCATCAAACAGGATCTGGGCCAGGTCGACCAGGTGATCTACAGTCTGGCCGCGCCGCGCCGCACGCACCCCAAGACCGGGGAAGTCTTCAATTCGACCCTCAAGCCCATCGGCCAGGCCGTCAACCTGCGCGGCCTGGACACGGACCGCGAAGTGGTCAAGGAATCCGTGCTTGAACCCGCCACCCAGGCCGAGATCGACGCCACCGTCGCCGTCATGGGCGGCGAGGACTGGCAGATGTGGATCGACGCGCTGCTGGAAGCCGGCGTGCTGGCCGAAGGCGCCAGCACCACGGCGTTCACCTATCTGGGCGAAAAGATCACCCACGACATCTACTGGAACGGCTCCATTGGCGCCGCCAAGAAGGATCTGGACCAGAAGGTGCTGGAGATCCGCGCCAAGCTGGCCGCGCGCGGCGGCGACGCCCGCGTGTCGGTGCTGAAGGCGGTGGTGACGCAGGCCAGCTCGGCGATCCCGATGATGCCGCTGTACCTGTCGCTGCTGTTCAAGACCATGAAGGAAACCGGCACGCACGAAGGCTGCATCGAACAGGTCTATGGCCTGTACCGCGACAGCCTGTGCGGCAAGACGCCCATCCTGGATCAGGAAGGCCGCTTGCGCGCCGATTACAAGGAACTGGATCCCGAGGTGCAGGCCCGCGTGCAGGCGCTGTGGGGTCAGGTCACCAACGACAACATCTACCAGCTGACCGATTTCGCGGGCTACAAGCAGGACTTCCTGCGCCTGTTCGGCTTCGAGATCGACGGCGTCGACTATGACGCCGACACCGATCCGGCCGTGGCAATCCGCGGCCTGGCCTGAGCCCCGGCGCTAGCGCGCCATCAGCTCCAGCAGGCGGTCCAGGCCGCCTTCGTCGATCGCCACCTTGACCTCTTCGCGCACGGCCGGCTTGGCGCGGTAGCCCACCGACAGGCCTGCCGCGCGCATCATCGGCAGGTCGTTGGCGCCGTCGCCCACGGCGATGGCGCGCTCCGGCCCCACGCCCAGGGACGCGCACACTTCGAGCAGCTTGCGGCGCTTTTCCTCGCCGTCGCAGATATCGCCCCACGCTTGCGGCAGCAGCCGGCCGGTCAAGCGGCCGTCCACGATTTCCAGCACATTGGCGCGCACGTCGTCCAGGCCCAGGCGCACCCGCAGCCGGTCGGTGAAGCAAGTGAAGCCGCCCGTCACCAGCAGGCAGGTCAGGCCCGCGGCCTTGCAGGCCGCGATCAGCGTCTCGGCGCCGGGATTGATGCGCACGCGCTGCTCATAGACCTCGTCCAGGGCCGCTTCCGGCATGCCCGCCAGCAGCGCCACGCGCTCGCGCAGACTCTGCTTGTAGTCCTTGATCTCGCCGCGCATCGCGGCTTCGGTCAGCGCCGCCACCTCGGCCTTCTTGCCCATCAGGTCCGCCATTTCGTCCAGCGTCTCGATCGAGATCAGCGTGGAATCCATGTCGAAGGCGATGAGCTTGTAGTCCGTCAGCGCCAGCGGAGGCGCAATGCCGCGCCACAGCAGGCCGGAAGTCGTCGAGGCGGAATGCATGAGGGATCCTTGGTCTATGCGGTGTGTGAGGAGTCGCGGCCTTGCTCGCGCAGCCACTCGATGAACAGTAGCGCCGACGCGGCGGCCGGGCCGTCCTGCCGGTACAGCGCGTGGATGCCCGCGTTCGGCAGCTGCGGCCCGTCGAACAGCGGACGCAGGCGGTCGGCGCGGATGTCGTCGTCCAGCAGGCACCAAGGCGCCAGCGCGATGCCCAGGTCATTCATGGCGGCCTGCATGCACAGGAACTGGTGGTCGAACACCGGCCCCGGCAATTGCGCGGGCACGTCCACCTTGGCCAGCGCGAACCAGCGCGGCCAGTGGTCCATGCCGCCCGCGATCTTCAGCAGCGGATGCCCCAGGCAATCCGCGGGCGCCGCCAGCCGGTTGCGCTCGATGAAGCGCGGCGACGCCACCGGAACGTGGAAATCGTCCAGGCAGTGCACGCAGGCCAGGTCGGAGTGCGCCATGTAGCCGTGGCGGATCAACACGTCGCTGCCGGTGTCGCCGCCGCGGTCCAGGAAGGAGCGCCCTTGCGTGGTGAGCTGCACGTCCACGCCGGGATGCCGCGCCTGGAACGCCGACAGGCGCGGAATCAGCCACTTCATGGTCAAGGACGGCGTGGCGCAGACGCGCAGCACGCCGCCGTAGGCCGGCGATTTCAGCTTGGCGGTCGCGGCCGCGATGCGCTCCAGGCTGGCCTGGATCTCGGGAAAATAGGCCTGCGCGCAAGGCAGCAGCGCCACGCCGCGCGCCTCGCGCGCAAACAGGGGCTGCCCCACGTACTCTTCGAGTATGCGGATCTGCTGGCTGACCGCGCTGTGCGTGATGCTCAGTTCGTCGGCGGCGGCCGTGAAGCTGCGCAGACGCGCCGCGGCTTCGAACACGCGCAAGGCCTTGAGCGGCGGCAGGCTCTGCCCGGCCATCTCAGTTGCGGTCCGCCCGCGCGCCGGCCCGGCGCCGCGCTGTGCTGCTCTTTCCCACGTTTTCCCTTGTCGTCTATTTTTTATCGGCGCGGCTTGCGCGCGCCTGACCTATCCAGCCGCATTCTAGGTGATAGCCCGGGCGCCGACCTCTTAGAAAAACTAACGACTACCCTTAAAAAACACCGCTGGTCGCGCGTGGAACCCGTTCCTATGATGCCGACAACCTCAGGCAGGAAGCAAAACATGGCATCAATCACCGTAGACGGCATCGTCAAGACTTTCGGCGGGCAGCAAGTCCTGCGCAATCTTTCCCTGCACATCCCGGACGGCGCGTTCTACACGCTGCTGGGCCCCAGCGGCTGCGGCAAGACCACACTGCTGCGCTGCATTGCCGGCTTCTACGCCCCCGACGGCGGACGCCTGCTGTTCGACCAGGACGACATGACCCACGTGTCCGCGCACCGCCGCGACATTGGCATGGTGTTCCAGGACTACGCGCTGTTCCCGGACAAGACTGCTTTCGACAACGTGGCCTACGGCCTGCGCGCCCGCGGCGTGGCGCGCGCCGAGATCACCCGGCGCGCCAACGAAGCGCTCGACAAGGTCGGCCTGCTGGCACTGGCCGACCGCTACCCCGCGCAGATGAGCGGCGGGCAGCGCCAGCGCGTGGCGCTGGCGCGCGCGCTGGTGATCCGGCCGCGCGTGCTGCTGATGGACGAGCCGTTGTCCAACCTGGACGCCAAGATGCGCCTGCAGATGCGCGACGTGATCCTGGACCTGGTGCGCGAGGCCGGCATCACCACCGTGTTCGTGACGCACGACCAGGAAGAGGCGTTGGCGATGTCGGACCGCATCGCCATCATGGACCGCGGCGACATCGCCCAGCTGGGCACGCCGGAAGAACTCTATGGCACGCCGGTCAACGCCTACGTGGCGGACTTCATCGGCTCGGCCAACGTGATCCCGGTGCCCGCCCGCAACGGCCAGGCAGGCGCGCCGGCCGGCCATGTGCGCTACGAGATCTGCGGCCTGGGCTTTGACGGCGTGCAAGGCAGCGACCAGCTGGACGGCAAGGGCGTGCTGATCGCGCGCCCGGAAGAGCTGGCCCTGATGGCGCCCGCGCCCTACGTGCCCAATACCCTGCCGGGCAAGGTGCTGCGACGCCAGTACCTGGGCTTCAAGACGGCTTATCGCATCGCGCTGGACAACGGCTCCGAGATCCGCGTCGAGCTGCATGCGGGCAACATGGTGGCGCAGTTCCAGCCCGGCGAAGCCGTGCAGGTGCTGATTCCCGCCGACAGCCGCGTCGTCAACGCCTGAGGACGCGCCGACCATGAAAATCAAATGGTGGCCCTGGGGCATCCTGACGGCAATCAGCCTGGCCCTGCTGCTGTTCTTCGTGCTCTATCCGCTGGCGGTGCTGTTCAGTAACAGCGTCACCGGGCAGGATGGCGGCTTTACGCTGGAGGGCTTCAAGGCCCTGCTGGCCGACTCCCAATATGTCGAGGCCTTCGGCAATACGCTGATCCTGGGCCTGGCGGTCACGACCTGCACCGTGCTGGTGGGCGTGCCCTTCGCCTACATGGTGGCGCGCTTCGACTTTCCGCTGAAGAACCTGGTGGCGATCCTGCCGGTGCTGACCATCGTGATCCCCGAGATCATCGTCGGCCAGTCCTGGCTGCTGATCCTGGGCAACAACGGCATCCTGACCAATCTGCTGGGCGACGCCGGCATTTCGCTGCCCTCGTTCTACGGCTGGACCGGCATGGTGTTCTCCATGACGCTGGTCTACTACACCTATATCTATCTGGGCGTGCTGGCGGCGCTGCGCGGCTTCGATGGGCAGTTGGAAGAAGCGGGACTGAGCCTGGGCACCCCGCCGCTCTTGACGAAACTGCGCGTGCTGGTGCCGGTGCTGCTGCCGGCGGTGCTGGTCAATGCGCTGGTGGTGTTCACGCTGGTGGTGGGCAACTTCGCGCTGGCCATGCTGCTGGGCAGCCGGGTGCCGCTGCTGTCGGTCATGACCTACAACACCTTCGTCAGCGAAATGGGCGGCAGCCCGACCTTGCAGAGCGCGATGTCGGTGGTGTCCATCGCCATCGTCGCCATCGTGCTGTTCTTCCAGAAACGCGTGGTCGAACGCAAGGTCTACACCATGACGCAGGGGCGCGCGCCGGCCGCTACCCGTGTGCGCTCCTGGACCGCCCTGCTCTACACCAGCGGCGTGGGCCTGATCATCTTCATTTCGCTGCTGCCGCTGATCGTGGTCTTCATCGCCGCCTTCACCAAGACCAGCGGCCCGGTCATGCAATGGGGGCAATGGTCGCTGGCCAGCATGCAGCGCGCGCTGCATGGCGCGCCGGAGCCCATCCTGAACTCGCTCAAGTTCGCGTCCCTGGCCACGGTGCTGGGCGTGGCCTTCGCGGTGCTGGTGAGCTACCTGACGATCAAGAAGCGCAGCGCCTCGACCCAGGTGCTGGACTACATCGTGGTGCTGCCGTTGACCATTTCCGGCACCGTCCTGGGCATCGCACTGGTGCAGACCTTCAACACCGGCTGGCTGGTGCTGGCGGGCACGTCGGGAATCATGGTGCTGTGCTACACGGTGCGGCGCCTGCCCTTCGCGGTGCGCAACGCCTCGTCGGTGCTGTTCAACATCCCCGAGTCGATCGAGGAAGCCTCGATCAGCCTGGGCGTGTCTCCGCTCATGACCTTCTTCAAGGTGATCCTGCCCGCCATGAAGGCGTCCATCATCTCGGCAGCCATCCTGATGTGGCTCACCACCATCTCCGAGCTGTCGGCTTCCATCGTCGCCTACAGCGGCGGCCTGGAGACCATGCCCATCGCCATCTTCCGCCAGGTCGACGGCGGCAGGCTGGGCATGGCGTCGGCCTATGGCGCGGCGCTGGTCACGGTCATCGTGCTGCCCATCATCGTGTCGGTCAAAGCATTCCGCATCAAGCTGTTCTCCGGCAAATAACCCACTCGCACAGAGGCTAACCATGCAACTCAAGCACCTACTTCAGTACAGCGTCCTGGCCGCCGCCCTGGCAACGGGCGCCGCCCATGCCCAGAACGTCGTGCTCTATTCGTCCAACAACACGGAGACGATCGAAACCGCCCTGGACGCGGTAAAGAAGAAGTCGCCTAAATTGAACGTGCAGCCCGTCACCGGCGGCACCGGCACGATGATGAAGCGCATCGAGGCCGAAGCGCAGAATCCGCGCGGCGATCTGTTCTGGAGCGGCGGCTTCGGCACGCTGGGCGCCTACCGCCAGCACCTGCAGCCCTACCGCCCGGCCGACCTGGACAAGATCCCCACCGAATTCCGCGGTCCGGACGATCTGTGGGTGGGCACCAACGTGCACGTCATGGTGATGATGGTCAACGAGCGCCAGCTCAAGGGCGTGCCCGCGCCGGCCACCTGGTCCGACCTGATGCAGCCGCAGTGGAAGAACAAGTTCGCCATCACCGACCCGTCCAAGAGCGGCACGGCCTACATGCTGGTGTATGGCCTCTTCAAGCAATTCGGCCAGGAAGGCCTGGACAAGATCGCCGCCAACGCAGTGGTCACGGCCTCGTCCGGCACCACCTACAAGGGCGTGGCCGCAGGCGAATACGCCGTGGGCATGACGCTGGAATACGCCGCGCAGGAATACGTGGCAGGCGGCCAGAAGGAGATCAAGCTGGTCTACCCGACCGAGGGCAGCTACCTGGCGCCTGAAGGCATGTTCATCATCAAGGGCGCGAAGAACATGGACGCCGCGAAGGCCCTGTACGACGGCCTCCTGAGCAAGGAATCGCAGGAAGCCCAGCTGGTGAAGAACTTCCGCCGTCCGACGCGCACCGACGTGGCCGTGGCCAGCCTGACCACCCTGCCCGACCTGAAGACCATCAAGATCTTCCCGGTCAGCCAGGATGCGGCGGCAAAGGAGTATGAAGCGGTGGTGGCGGCCTGGAACCAGGCCGTGGCCAAAGCGAAATAATGCGGTAGCGCTACGGCAGCTGCGGGGCGCTGGCCGGCTCGAGTCTCAGTCGGCCCGGACCATCCGCCCCGCCGCCAGCACCAGCTGACGCCCGCAACGGGCGGCCAGCTGCGGATCGTGGGTCACCAGCACCAGCGTGGTGCCATGTTCCCGGTGCAGGTCGAACATCAGGTCGATGACCGTCACGCCCGTGGCGGCATCCAGGCTGCCGGTGGGCTCGTCCGCGAACAGCAGGTCGGGCTGCACCACGAAGGCGCGCGCCAGCGATACGCGTTGCTGTTCGCCGCCCGACAGGGTGCGCGGGTAATGATGCAGGCGCTTGCCCAGCCCCACCCGCTCCAGCATGGCCTGCGCCGCGTCCCGGGCCGATTGCCCGGCCAGCTCCAGCGGCAGCATCACGTTTTCCAGCGCCGTCAGGTTGGGCAGCAGCTGGAATGACTGGAACACGAAGCCCACATGATTGGCCCGCAAACGCGCGCGGCCGTCCTCGTCCAGCGAGAACAGGTCCTGTCCCGCCAGGCGCACGCTGCCCGCGCTGGGAACATCCAGGCCGGCCAGCAGTCCCAACAAGGTGGACTTGCCCGACCCCGAACTGCCGGTGATGGCGACAGCGCTGCCCGCCTCGACCGTAAAATCTATACCTTCCAGGATGGAGAGCGTGCCGCCGGCATCGGCCACCTGCTTGCCCAGCCCTTTCACCTCGATCGAATTCTTGTTATCCATGCGCCTATTTTCCCGTCTGCTACTCATGACCGCCATGGCGGCCGCCATTGTGGCGCCCGCCCACGCTCAGACCGCCGCCGCGGCCCAGGGTTCCGCCCCGCGCACGGTACTGGTCCTGGGCGACAGCCTGTCCGCCGAATACGGCATCAAGCGCGGCACCGGTTGGGTGCCGCTGCTTTCGGCCCGCGTAGCGGAACAATACCCCAAGTACCAGGTGGTCAACGCCAGCATCAGCGGCGACACCACCAGCGGCGGCGTGGCCCGCCTGCCCGCCCTGCTGCGCCAGCACGCGCCGGCCGTGGTGGTGCTGGAGCTGGGCTCGAATGACGCGCTGCGCGGCTTGCCCCTGAACATGACCGAGCAGAACCTGCGCACCATGGCCCAGACCGCCCGCAAGGCCGACGCGGAAGTCCTGATCGTCGGCATGCAGATCCCGCCCAATTACGGCCGGGACTACACCCAGCGCTTCGCCCAGGTGTTCCCCACGGTCGCCAAAGACGAAAACGCCCGGCTCGTGCCCTTCCTGATGGAAGGTATCGCAACGAACCGGGCGATGTTCCAGGCTGACGGCATCCATCCGAACGAGGATGCCCAGCCTCTGCTACTGGACAACGTGTGGCCGACGCTGCGGCCACTGTTGAACTGACGCTGTTGAGCTGTGAGTCTGGCGATCAGCCGGCTGCCGGCTGATCGCCACGGATGACCGCGGCGGCGGCGGGCAGCACCTGCACCTTGTACTCTTCGCGCAGCATGCGCAGCAAGGCTTCGTTTTCGGCCTGACCCCAGGCGCCCGACAACTGCTGCGCCAGGCGTTCCTTGTCGGCCGGATCGACCGTGCCGGCCTCGACCTTCTCCAGGCGCGCCAACGTGTAGTCCGAACCCGATTGCACGCCGGCGTAGGCCGGCAGCGTGGCGGCGGGCAGGCGCATGACGGCGTCCAGCACCGGGCGCGGCAGGTCCTTGGGATCCTGGCGCGACACGATCACCGGCGCGCCAAAGCCTTCCGGCGTGGCGGCCGGGTTGGCGCGGTCGGCGGCCAGCGCGGCCTCGCCGGCCTTCTTGGCGGCTTCGGCCGAACGTTCGTCCAGCAGCTTGGCGCGGATGGTGTCCGAAACCTTGTCCAGCGGCGGCACGTGGGCCGGTTCGACCGCGCCGACGCGCAGGGCCAGCATGGTGTCGGGCGAGAGTTCGATCACGCCGGAGTTCTGCTTTTCACGCAGCACGTCGGGCGAGAACAGCACCTGGCGCACGCGCGGGTTGTCCAGCAGCGCGGCGTCGGGGCTGGCGGCCGCCGAGCCCGGGCCGGCCTTGTCGGCGGGCAGCAGGCCTTCGCGCGTCACGCCGGCGGCGGTGCGCAGCTTCAGGCCGACGGTGTCGGCGGCGGGCTGCAGGCTGTCGCGCTGGTCATAGACCTGCTTGTTCAACTGGCTGGCCATTTCCGAGAAACGCACGGCGGCGAGCTGCTTGCGGACTTCGGCGGTGATCTGGTCCTTGACCTCGGCCAGCGGCTTGATGGCGGCGGGCTGGATCTCGGTGACCTTGACCACGTGCAGGCCGGACGGGGTTTCGATCACGCCGGACACCTGGTCCTTGGCCTGGCCGAAAATCGCCTTTTCCAGCGGACCGGTCAGCATGCCCGGAGCCAGCCAGCCCAGATCGCCGCCATTGGTGGCCGAACCCGCGTCCTGCGAGTTCTTGCGCGCCAGTTCGGCGAACTGCGCCGGATCGGCGGCGGCCTGCTTGGCGAGGTCCTCGGCCTTGGCGCGCGCGGCCTTGCGGGCGTCTTCCGACGCGCCGGGGGCCAGGTTGATCATGATGTGGCTGGCGCGGCGGCGTTCGGGCTGGCCGAAGCGGTTCTTGTTCTGCTCGTAGTAGGACGCCAGGTCCTCGTCCTTGACCTGCACGCCTTGCGTGGCGGCGGCCTCGTCCAGCACCAGGTACTGGACCTGGACCTGTTCGGGAATCTGCAGCTGCTGCTTGTTGGCGTCGTACCAGGCCTGGATGTCGGCCGGGCTGACGGTGACTTGCGAGCGGTAATCGGCGGCGGCGAAGCGGCGCAATTGCACCGTGCGCTGCTGCGTCAACGCCGTTTCCAGCGAGGCCACGACTTCGCTGGGCGCGCGGGCCGACTGGCCGACGGGCTCCAGCACGCGCGCGACGGCGAGGTCGCGGCGCAGGCCGGCTTCGAACGAGGTCGGCGACATGCCTTGCGCGGCCAGCACCTGGCGATAGCGCTCGGGCGAGAAGCGGCCGTTGTCCTGGACTTCAGGAATCGCGGCGATGGTGTTGCGCAGCGTTTCGTCGGACACCGAGAAACGGTTGTCGACGGCGACGTTGGCCAGCAGGCGCTGATTGATCAGCTGATTGAGCAGGCCTTCACGCAGCGCCGGCGTGTCGATGACGGCCGGATCGAACTGGGCGCCCAGACGCTGGCGGAACTGCTCCAGCTGGTTGCGGTGCGCCTGGTCGAACTCGGCCCGCGACACGGGCTGGCCATTGACCGTGGCCAATTCAGGCTCGGCGCGCATGAAGCTGTCATAGCCTTGAATACCGACCAGGAAGAAGGACGGCACAATCAGAAGCAGCAGGATGAACTGCATCCAGCGCCGATGGCTGCGAATAAATTCGAACATGGAATCCCTGTTGCCGCACCCCAGGCACACGCCCGAAGCCGCAAGAAAACGCATAAAAAAAGGCGAACCAGATTCGCCCTGTTCCCATACCCGGTCAATACCGGATCAGCGGGCGGATTTTACCATTTCTCATTCGCCGCGCAGACCAGGAATCTTCCGAATGGCGTCCGGGGCCAGCCCTGGGCTGCGGCGGCACGGAATCGGGGACCGAGTCAACCCGGGGAACCACCATTTCCAGGCCGTTGCGGCCCCCGTATCGTGGCCTGTCAGGGTAAGCCCGCATTAGCAATGCCTGCATTGCCCCGACGCCGCCCCGCATGGATGCGGCCCCTTCCACGCACGCTCAGAGGTAAACACTGATGCCGTTCACAGCTCCCCGCCTGCAACTCCTGCGCACCTGCATTGCCCTGGCCTTCGTCGGTGGCGCCCCCGCCGCGCTGGCCGCGCCAGTCGCCGCCGTCCACCAAGCCGCCCAAGCCCAGCAGCAAGGCATGCTCGACACCATGCGCGATCTGGTCGGCATCGAGTCGGGCAGCAAGGACGTCGAAGGCGTGGAGCGCATCGCCGTCCTGATCCGCGACCGGCTCCGCGCGCTGGGCGGAACCGCCGAGATCATCCAGCCCACCGACGTGTTCCGCCTGGACGACACGCCGGACAAGGTCGGCCCCATGGTCCATGCCGAATTCAAGGGCCGGGGCCAGAAGAAGATCATGCTGATCGCCCACATGGACACGGTCTACCGCAACGGCATGCTCAAGGACCAGCCCTTCCGCATCGACGGCGACAAGGCCTACGGCCTGGGCATCGCCGACGACAAGCATGGCGTGGCCGCCATTATCCATACCCTGACCCTGCTGCAGAAGCTGGGGTTCCAGGACTACGGCACCATTACCGTGCTGATCAACGGCGACGAGGAAATCAGCTCGCCCGGCGCGCGCAGCACCATCACCCGCATGGGCGCCGACCAGGACGCGGTGTTCTCCTTCGAAGGCGGCGGCGCGGAAGCCCGCCTGACGCTGGCCACCAGCGGCATCGGCGCGGCCTACCTGACCGTGCAGGGCAAGACCTCGCACGCGGGCGCGCGTCCGGAAGGCGGCGTCAACGCCTTGTATGAACTCGCGCACCAACTGCTGCAGCTGGACAAGCTGTCCAAGCCCGAGGAAGGGTTGAAGCTGAACTGGACCGTGGCCCAGGCCGGAACCAACCGCAACGTCATCCCCGGCCAGGCCACCGCCCAGGCCGACGCCCGCGCGCTGCGCGTCTCCGACTTCGATGCGCTGTCGCGCACCCTGGAAGAGCGCATCCAGAAGAAGCTGCTGCCGGAATCCAAGGTCAGCGTGAAATTCGAGGTGCGCCGCCCGCCCCTGGAAGCCACCCCGGCCTCGCGCGCCCTGGCCCAGCACGGCGTGCAGATCTACAAGGAACTGGACCTGCCCATGAAGGTCGTGGACCGCGCCAGCGGCGGCGGCACCGACGCCGCCTTTGCTGCGCTCAAGGCGCGCGGTCCAGTGATCGAAGGCATGGGCCTGAGCGGCTTTGGCGCCCATTCCAACGACGCCGAGTACATCCAGATCAACAGCATCGTGCCGCGCCTGTACCTGGCGGCGCGGATGATCATGGACGTGTCGCAGGACAAGGCGCCCATGAAATAGGCCACGGGCCCTGCCGCGGCGTGCTCCCGCGCCGCGGCAGGGGCGGAAACGGCGTGCAGAAGGAGTATCCTTGCAACCCTGACCAAAAGAACCCGAAGCAACACCCAAATGAGCGTAAAACTCCCCTCCTGGCCCTACTCCCGTTACATCGCGCACCGCGGCGGCGGCCGTCTGGCCCCGGAGAACACCCTGGCCGCGATGCGCGTGGGCGCCGAGCACGGCTTCACGATGTTCGAATACGACGTCAAGCTGAGTAGCGACAACGTGCTGGTGCTGATGCACGACGACGACGTGGACCGCACCTCCAACGGCCGCGGCCCCGCCGCCGCCAAGACCTACGCCGAGCTGGCCCAGCTGGATTTCGGCAGCTGGCATTCGGCCGCCTACGCCGGCGAGCCGCTGCCCACCTTCGCCGCCGTCGCCCGCTATACGGTCGCCAACGACATCGCCAGCAACGTCGAGATCAAGCCCTGCCCGGGCCGCGAGGCCGAGACCGGCCGCGCCGTGGCGCTGGCCGCGCGCCAGCTATGGCAAGGCGCGGCCCAAGCGCCGCTCTTGTCCTCGTTCGCGGAAGCAGCGCTGCAGGCCGCGCTGGAAGCCGCCCCCGAACTGCCGCGCGCGCTGCTGGTGGAGAAGGTTCCCGCCGACTGGCGCGAGCGCCTGGCCAAGTATGAGTGCGTAGCCCTGAACATCAATCAGAAGGACGCCACCCGCGAGCTGATCGACGCCGTGCATGCCGCCGGCTACCGCATCGCCGCCTGGACCGTCAACGACCCGGAGCGCGCCCGTCTGCTGCTCGACTGGGGCATCGACGGCATTTTCACCGACGAGCTGGCCGCGATCCGGCCCGCCGCCTGAGGCAGAACGCCCGTGTTCAGTTACCGCCACGCCTTCCACGCCGGCAACCACGCCGATGTGCTCAAGCACGCCATCCTGATCCACACGCTGGATTACTTCAATAAAAAGGACGCGCCCTATTGGGTCGTGGACACCCACGCCGGCGCCGGGCTCTACAGCCTGGACAGCGACTGGGCCGCCAAGACCTCGGAATTCGCCGACGGCATCGGCCGCCTGTGGGAAGCCGAGGACCTGCCGCCCATCCTGGCCGAGTACGTCGCCCGGATCCGCGCCTACAACACCAACGGCCGCCTCAAGCGCTATCCCGGCTCGCCGTGGCTGGCGCTGGACGCGTTGCGTCCGTCGGACCGGCTGCGCCTGTTCGAGATGCACCCGACCGAAATCGACACGCTGGTCGCCAACCTGGAGCACCAGGGCCGCGCCGCGCAACGCCAGACCACGATCTACGGCGACGACGGTTTCGAAGGCGTCAAGGCGCTGCTGCCGCCGCCCACGCGCCGCGGCATGGTGCTGATCGATCCTTCGTACGAAGACAAGAACGACTACCGCCGCACGTTCGTCACCATCAAGGAATGCATCAAGCGCTTCGCCACCGGCACCTACGCCGTCTGGTACCCGCTGGTGCAGCGCCGCGAAGCCGGCGAAATGGCGCGCCACCTGGAAAATCTCAAGGTCAAGAGCTGGCTGCACGCCACGCTGACCGTCAAGAAGGCGACCATCGACGGCTACGGCCTGCATGGCAGCGGCATGTTCCTGATCAATCCGCCCTGGACGCTGCATGACGCCCTGAAGCAGGCCATGCCCTATCTTGCGCGCACGCTGGGACAGGATGAGCGGGCCGGCTTCACGCTGCAGTTCCGCGAAAATCCGTTCCCGGTGCCGAAGAAACAGTCGGACGACTGATCCGCTGCAAAAGCAAAAAGAGGCCACGATTGTTTCGTGGCCTTTTTGTTGGGATCGCAGAGCGCCCTGGGGCGCTCAAGCCGCCTCGCTCTCCGGCTCTTCACGCCGCAGCGCTTCCTGTGCCCGGGCCAGCTTGGCCGCCGCGTCGCGCAGCGCGGTGCGCAGGCCTTCCTCGATCACGGGGTGATAGAACGGCATTTCCAGCATGCGCGCCACGGTCAGCTCCTGCTGCACGGCCCAGGCCAGCAAGTGGCCGATGTGCTCGGCGCTGGGGCCGACCATTTCGGCGCCCAGGAAACGGCCTGTCTCGATGTCGGCATAGACGTGCAGCATGCCGCGGTTCTTCAGCATGACGCGCGAACGGCCCTGGTCGCTGAAGTCCACCTCACCAGTCACGAAGGTGCCTGGGACCAGGCGCGCATGGCCCTGCCCCGCCATGGCGATCTGCGGATCCGAGAACACCACTGCCAGCGGCGCGCGGCGCAGGCCCTTGCGCACTTCCGGATAGCGGGCTGCGTTTTCGCCGGCGATGCGGCCTTCGTCGGCGGCTTCGTGCAGCAGCGGCGCGTCGGCGTTGGCGTCGCCCGCGATGAAGATGGGCGCATCGCCCGCCTGCATGGTTTCGCGGTCGAACAACGGCACGCCGTGCTTGTCCAGTTGCAGCGAGGTGTTCTCCAGCCCCAGCCCGTCCACATTGGCGCGGCGGCCCGTGGCCACCAGCGCGTAGTCAAAGCGTTCGGTGCGTTCGGTATTGTCCAGCGCCACGTAACGCACTTCCACTTCGTCGCCGACGCGGGTCGTTTCGAGCACACGGGCGTCCGGGTCCAGATAGAACTCGCGCTGGAAGATCTTGCGCGCCGTATTGCGCACCTGCGGGTCGCTGATGCCAGCCAGGCTGCCGCTGACGCCAAACACGCGCACCTCCACGCCCAGGCGCGCCAGCGCCTGGCCGAGCTCCAAGCCGATCACGCCCGGACCGAACACGGCCACGCGGCCGGGCAGATCATCCCAGGCGAACACATCGTCGTTCAGCACCAGCCGGTCGCCCAGCGCCCGGAACGGCGGCGGCACGGAGGGCCGCGAACCGGTGGCGATCACCACGCGGGACGCGTGTACCTCGGTATGCTCGTCCACCTGCAGCACCGTGTCCGACACGAAACGCGCGTAGCCGCGCAACTTGTCTTCGGCGGGGATGCTCTCCACGCCCTCCAGCACGAAGCCGACAAAGCGGTCGCGCTCGCGCTTGACGCGGTCCATCACTTCGGCGCCGTCGACAGTGATCTCGCCGCCCACGTGCACGCCGAACGGTTCGGTGTGGGCCGCGCCGTGGGCCGCTTCGGCGGCGGCGATCAGCAGCTTGGACGGCATGCAGCCGACGCGGGCGCAGGTCGTGCCATAGGGGCCGCCTTCAATCAGCAGCGCGCGCTGGCCCGCGGCACGGGCGGCGCGGTAGGCGGCCAGGCCGGCCGTGCCGGCGCCGATGACGGCGATATCGGTATGCAGAGTTTTCATGACTGGGTGTCCCCCGATGTGGCGTGGAGCAGGAATTCAGGAAGGCGGGTTCCGCCTTGTTGCGCACCCTCAGGACGTAGGCGGTCCCGCAGCGCCCGCGAGGGGCCGCGCGCAAAGGTGCGTAAAAAGGGAAACTCGAGAACGGCGCAGCAGGCGGCGAAACGCCGCTGCGCCCTGCCCGGCTCCGGGGCGAACCCGGAACCGGGAGCGTTAGGGACGCTTAGGCGAAGTGCGCCTTCAGGTCTTCCAGGCCGCCGATCAGCGCGCCGTTGATGAACACCTGCGGAGCGGTGCCCTTGCCCGAGACGGCGCCGATCACGCGGCCGCGGACCTTGTTTTCCAGCGGGATCTCGATCGGGGCGTAGCCCTTGGCATCCAGCAGCGCCTTGGCTTCCACGCAGAACGGGCAGCCCGGCTTGGAGAACACGACCACCTGGTCGGGCTTCTTGGCCGACGGCGCGAAGTGAGCCAGCATGGTGTCGGCGTCCGACACTTCAAACGGGTCGCCTTCCTTTTCCGGCTCGATGAACATCTTCTGGACCACGCCGTCCTTGACCAGCATGGAATAGCGCCAGCTGCGCTTGCCGAAGCCCAGGTCGCTCTTGTCGACCAGCATGCCCATGCCTTCGGTGAACGCGCCGTTGCCGTCGGGCAGCAGCGTGATGTTGGCCGATTCCTGGTCCTTGGCCCATTCGTTCATGACGAAGGTGTCGTTGACCGAGACGCAGACGATGCTGTCCACGCCGGCGGCGAAAAACGCGGGAGCCAGTTCGTTGTAGCGCGGCAGGTGGGTCGACGAGCAGGTCGGCGTGAAAGCGCCGGGCAGGGAAAAGACCACGACGGTCTTGTTCTTGAACAGGTCGTCGGACGTGACCTTCTTCCAGGTGTTGTCCTCACGGACCGGGAACGTTACGTTCGGAACACGTTGGCCTTCGCGGTTTTGCAGCATTCAAATCTCTCCTTGGGGTAGCGGGGTTGTTTGATTAACCACCATGGAAAGAATGATAAATCCTTACTATCAATTATTCAAATTTAATAAATTCAATGAATCGATAGATTTTAACAATGGATAAATAACCAATGCGAGACCGGATCTATCATAGCCCGGCCTCGCATCTGGCGAAATTACACCGCCACGGGCGCGTAGCCGGCATCGCGGATCGCGTCTTCGATCTTGTCGGCGTCATCGGCTCCGGCCACGGTCACGCGGTGCGTGGGCAGGTCGATCGTGACAGTCGCGCCCGGCGCCGCCTGGGCCACTGCGGCCGTGATGGTCTTGGCGCAATGGCCGCAGGTCATGTCAGCCACTTGGAACTCGATGCTCATAGTTATCTCCATAGGATTCAAGGGTGATGGACTGCGTTTCGTCCACCATGGAAAGAAGCTTAAACCTTCCTATAATGGCAAGGTCAAGCATAGAATCGCACTCAAGCTACACGGAGCAGAGCAATGAATATCGGAGAGGCATCCAAGAGTTCCGGCATTTCCGCCAAGATGATCCGCTACTACGAAAGCATTGGCCTCATCAGCCCCGCCGGGCGCACGGATTCCGGCTACCGCGTGTACAGCGACCACGATCTGCATACGCTGCACTTCGTGCGCCGCGCGCGTGACCTGGGCTTTTCGGTGGAACAGATGAATGAGCTGCTGGCGCTGTGGAAAGACCGCAGCCGCGCCAGCGCCGACGTCAAGCGCATCGCGCTGGAACACGTGCAGGAACTGGAACGCAAGGCCGAGGCATTGCGCGACATGGCCGCCACCCTGAAGCACCTGGCCGAACACTGCCAGGGCAATGAGCGGCCGGACTGCCCGATACTGGAAGGCCTGGGCTGCAAGCACTGAAGCGGCCCAGGCCCCCGCGCAGTCAGTCCTGGGCCGCGGCCTCGGCCGCGACCTTGGCGTGATAGGCGTCGGTGGCGGCCTGCTTGGCGGCCGCCTTCTCGGCGGCGGCCGCGGCCTTGGCCTCTTCCGCGGCGGCCGCTTCCGCCGCCGCCTGGATGGCCCGCTGGCGGGCGCGTTCCCGCACGACCTGGATGCCTTCGGCGTCCAGCGATTCGAACACCGCGATGGACTCTACATGGCCCGTGTGCGGGAACATGTTGATCACGCCCGCGCTCTTCAAGACATAGCCGCCTTCGTGCACCATGATGGCCGCATCGCGCGCCAGCGTGGCCGGATTACAGGACACGTAGACGATGCGCACGGGACGCTCGTGCGCCTCCAGCAGCGACAGGGCCTGCGCCACCGCATGCGCGCCTTCGCGCGGCGGATCGATCAGCATGCGGTCGAAATAGCCCAGGCCGCGCAGCCATTCCACGTCCACCTCGAACAGGTTCAGGGTGGCGAAGCTGGTGCGATCGCCCAGGCCGTGGCGCGAAGCCGCGTCGAAAGCGCGGTCGGTCAGCGCCTTGCTGCCTTCCACGCCGACGGCTTCCCTGCCCTGCGTGGCCAGCGGCAGCGTGAAGTTGCCCAGGCCGCAGAACAGGTCGGCCACGCGGTCGGTAGTCTGCACTTCCAGCAGCTTCAGCGCGCGCGACACCATCGCGCGGTTGATGGCGTGGTTGACCTGCGTGAAATCGGTGGGCCGGTACGGCATGCGCAGGCCGAATTCCGGCATGGTGTAGGCCAGCGTGTCGCCGTGCTCGCGCTCCAGCGGATGCACGGTTTCCGGGCCCTTGGACTGCAGCCACCACTGCACGTTGTGCCTGGCGGCAAAGGCGCGCAGGATGGCGATGTCGCCGTCGGTCAGCGGCAGCAGGTGGCGCAGGACCAGCGCGGTCACGCCCTCGCCCAGCGACACCTCGATCTGCGGCATGCGGTCCGGCGCGGACATGGAGCCGATCATTTCGCGCAGGGGAATCAGCAGGTCGCTGACGTGGCGCGGCAGCACATGGCATTCGCGCATGTCGGCCACGTAGCTGCTCTTGCGCTCATGGAAACCCACCAGCACGCCGCCCTTCTTGGGCACCACGCGCACCGACAGGCGGGCGCGGTAGCGGTAGCCCCAGGTCGGGCCTTGCAGCGGCGCCAGGATGCGCGCCGGGCGCAGCTTGCCGACGTGCCAGAAGGTGTCTTCCAGCGAACGTTGCTTGATGGCCACCTGCGTGCTGGGCTCCAGGTGCTGCATGGCACAGCCGCCACAGACGCCGAAATGCGGGCAGCGCGGCGCCACGCGCTGCGAAGACGGCCGCAGCACCTCGTCCACGCGCGCGATCTCGTAGGACGGCTTGCGGCGCAGCGTAACCGTGGTAACCCGTTCGCCCGGCAAGGCGCCTTCCACGAAGACGACCTTCCCGTCGCGGCGGGCGATACCCCTGGCTTCCAGGTCCAGGGATTCAATACTCAAAACGTCAGACATCTCACGCAGTCCAGAAGAATTACACGCAACCTTCTATTGTAGAAGGACTGCGGCCAATCCTGGAAATGGTCATCTGGGGCCGGAACGTTCCTCCAATGAAAAAAGGGCTTGCCGCGGGCCGCGCATACCGCAGGCCCCGGCAAGCCCAAAGCCGGCGCTGTCAGGCGCCGCCACGGATATCGGTCAGAAAGAGCGCGCCACCGAGAAGACCGCGCCCAGGCGGCCCGAGGGATGGCCGTACTTGGTCGGCAGCCAGTTGTCCTTGGTCGCGCCGACCGCGGCCAGGCCCAGGATCCAGCCTTTCAGGTCCTTGGTCACGCCGACCTTGTAGTCGACGTAGTGGCCGATGGAGTCGCCGTCCATATTGGTCTGGTTCTTGAGCTTCTGGTAACCCAGGTGGCCGACCAGGCCCCAGCCGTCGCCCAGGTCGAAGTTGGCCGTGCCGTCCAGGTACCAGGTGCCCTTGCTGTCCGGCGTGCTGAAGAAGTCGCTGGGCGTGTAGGAGTACTTGAGGCTGTAGTTGCCGTAGGACGCGCCCAGATAGAGATCGGTGTTGTTGTAGTTGCCGCCCTTCGGCGAGCTGGAGCCCGGGTAGTAGTAATGCAGCACGCCCGCGTCCAGCGTGAAGCCGCCGCCCACGTCGCCCTTCCAGCCGCCATAGAAATCCATTTCCAGGTTGCCGTCGGTGAAGACGAAATCGGAGACGTTGGAGTTCCAGTTGCCCAGGTAGAAGCCGGAGCTGTGGGTCAGGTCGAAGCCCAGCTGCACGGCGGGCCGGAAGTCGGTCTGCGAATAGCCGCGGAAACGGTAGTCGCTGACGATGGCGGCGTTGCCGCTGAGCGAGAATCCGCCGCCCAGATCGGTGGGTTCGGCCTGCGCCGTCGCGGCGAAACAAGCGGCGAGCGCCAGGGGCACGGCTAGCAACGTCTTCTTCATGGTGCGGAGTCCTGATCGGATTTATCGAGTAGGTAGATGGCCGAGGCGCATCACTAGGACCGGCGGTGCAGCGTTTGAAACCGGTTCCTACTCCACCAAGCAATGTCCGTGCCAGGTCTGGCACAGGCCGAGACGGCCGCGCATGCGACTAGGCGCCCCCCGCCACGCACCAGGACGGTGCAAGCGCAGGTCCGGGCGCACGCATTCATGCGCCATGACGGGGAGTCCGCAACGCACGGGTTCGCCCTGGGCCTGCGCCACACTGCCACCCGCGACGCCCAATGAAAAACCCCGGCACGCGGCTGCGTGTCCGGGGTTGCTTGCCGGTGCCGGCCGGGATGGCCGGCCGCGGCGCTTAGTTGGCCGCAGGCTTGGCCGGCGCGGCGGGCGTGGCCGCCGCCGGCGCTTCGGCGCGGCCCTTGCCATGGCGCCCTTCCATGCGGGCGTGGCGCTCCTGCATGCGGTCTTGGCGTTCCTTGACGAACTTGGTCACCTGGCCGCGCTGGGTCTCGTTCAGGCTGTCCCAGACGGCCAGCCACTGGTCGCGCACCTGCTTGGCCTGGGGACCGAAGGCTTCACGCGATTTTTCGGACTGTTCGACCAGCGCGCGGGGATCCAGCTTGCCGCTGTCCAGCTGCGCCTTCAGCAGGTCGTGGCGCTTGCCGCCGGAGGCGCGCATGGCTTCGTGCAGGCTGCGTTGGCCGTCCTGGGCGGTCTTGAACAAGGCCTGCTGCTTGTCGTCCAGCTTCAACTCGGCGACCTGCGCCTTGGTCACGGGACCCAGGCCGGGAACGAAGAGGCCGTCGCGCATGCCTTTGTGGAAGCCGCCGCGCTGGCCGTCGTGCATGGCGGCGGGACCGCCGTCAGCGGGAGGAGGAGGCGCAGCCATGGCGGAGCCGGCCACCATGCCGCCCGTCGCGGCGACAAATGCAAGAGCGGCCAAATTGGAGCGGATAGCGAATCGGGACATGTAGGTCTCCTGAAAGTGAAGAAAGCGAGGCCATTGTGCGGTTGCCCCGGTTTCATCCAGGTTTCGTCCAGGCAAGCAATGTTTCAGTCGATTGCGCAAGCGCCAGGCGCAAGAACGGGGCCGCGCGGGCCCCGTTCGATCCTGCCAGCCGGAAGACGGATCCTCCGGTCCGGACATCGCTCAATTGGCGTCCCAGGCCGCCATGTATTCCTTCCAATGCGGCGCATCGCTGGCGCTGAGTGTGTCGCGCACCAGCGCGATTTCCGCTTCGTAGGAAGTGCGGTCGAGTTCGCCGCGCAGGAAACGGAATCGGCAATACACCAGCCAGGTGTTGACCACGTCCGTTTCGCAATAGGCCCGCACCTCGTCGGCGCGGCCCTGGCTCCAGGCTTCCCACACCTTGCTGCCGTCCATCCCCAGCTTGCCGGGAAAGCCGCAAAGCTTGGCCAGTTCGTCCAGCGGCGCGTTGGCGCGGCCGTTGTACTTGGCCAGCAGGTCCATCAGGTCCAGGTGGCGGGAGTGGTAGCGCGAGATGTAGTTGTTGAACTTGAAATCGCGGTCTTCCTCGCCCATGTCCCAGTAGCGCGGCGCGGGCACGCCCTGGATCAGGCTGCGGTAATGCAGCACCGGCAGGTCGAAGCCGGATCCGTTCCAGCTGACGAGCTTGGGCGTGTAGCGTTCGATGGTCTTGAAGAAGCCCGCCAGCAAGGCGGCTTCGGGGTCATCGGGCTGGCCCAGCGTCTTGACGCGAAAGCCCTGGTCGTCGCGGAACACGCAGCCCACCACCGCCACCTTGTGCAGATGCAGCGGCAGGAAATCATGGCCCACGGCCTCGCGGCGCGCGGTCAGCGCGCGCTCGACCACCTCCTGGTCGGAAACGTCAGCCCCCCAGCCGTTGAGCTTGCGCAGCCCCTCGGCGTCGGGAATGGTTTCCAGGTCGAAGACGAGAGTGGGCGTCATCGGGCGGGCAGATACTGCATGGGGTCCACCGGCTGGCCCTGGCGGCGGATTTCGAAGTGCAGGCGCGGCGAGGTGGTGTCGCTCTGGCCGAGTTCGGCGATCTTGGCGCCGCGCTTGACCGTCTGGCCTGTCTTCACCAGCACCGCGCGGTTATGCGCGTAAGCGGTGATGAAGCCGTTCTGGTGTTCGACGATGATCAGGTTGCCCAGGCCGCGCACGCCGTTGCCGCTGTACTTGACCAGGCCGTCCGCCGCGGCGGTGACCGGATCGCCCAGCGCGCCGGCAATGTCGATGCCCTTGCTGCTGTTGTTGAAGCCCTGCACGATCTGCCCGCTGGCGGGCCAGGCCCAGTTGATGACGGCCGCATCGGCCGCGCGCGTGGCGGGCTTGGTCTCGACCGGCGCCGTGGGCGGCGGCGTGGTGGTTTCAGTGGTGGGCGGCGGCAAGGTTTCCGGCTGGTCCAGCGGACGCGGCTGCGGCTTGGTGCCCGCGACCGGCGCGGTCTGCGCCCCGCCGCCGGCGCTGCCGGACATCTTCAGGACCTGGCCGACCGAGATCTGGTTGGGATCGCTGAGGTTGTTCCAGCGCTTGACGTTCTCGATGTCCACATTGTTGGCGCGGGCGATCTTGTAAAGCGTGTCGCCCGGCTTCACCACATAGGTGCCGCCGGTCTGGGTGGCCGGCGCGGGTTGCCCGCCGGTCATGTCGACCACCGGGGCGCGAGTACCTTTCGAAGCGCAGCCAGCCAGAATGGACAGGCTGAGAGCCCCCGCGATGAAGAGCGGGCGGCGCAGGCGCGTCATGGACGCGCCCAGGGTGATATCGGTCAGTTGCAACTGCCCGTTGAGCATACGTTTCTCCTGTTTGCTCAAGATTGTATTCCGGCCCGTAGCGGCACAAAGCGCACGGCCTCTAATTCGGTGCGTTTCCAGCTGGCCGCGCCTGTGCGTTCGATGAGAACCAGGCGCTGGTTGGCGCCCCCTTCAGGAGCGATCAGGCGGCCACCCGGCGCGAGCTGGGAGAGCAGCGCCTGCGGGATGGCAAGGCCAGCGGCAGCCACAACGATAGCATCGAACGGCGCCACGCCGGGCAGGCCCAGCATGCCGTCGCCGTAGATCAAGCGGATCCTCGTGGTGAGCCGCAAGGCGCGCAGATGCTCGCGCGCAAGTTCATACAGCCCGCGGATGCGCTCGATGGTATGGACCTCGCGCACGAACTGCGCAAGCACCGCCGCCTGGTAGCCGCAACCCGCGCCGACTTCCAGCACGCGGGTCGGCGTGCGGTCCTCGCAGGCGGCGGCGATCATGCGCGCCACCACCCAGGGCTGCGAGATGGTCTGCGAATGGCCGATGGGCAGCGCCGCGTCTTCGTAGGCGCGGCTGGCCAGCGCCTCGTCGACGAACAGGTGGCGCGGCACGGCGCCCATGGCGTTGAGCACGCGCTCGTCGGTAATGCCCTGCGCCCGCAGGCGCTCGACCATGGCCTGGCGCAAGCGGTCGGAGTTCAGGCCCAGATTGCTGCCCGATGCGGGCGCGGGCGCCTGCGTCTGGCGCGGCAGCGTGGCCGCCGAAATGCGGGTGTTGCTGTTGGCGGGCGTGACGCCCGGGCTGAGTCGGCCCGAGTCGTAACGCACCGGGCCGGTGCGTCCGGGCACCGGCTGGGTCACGTCAGGCTGGCTTACGCGTTTGCGCATAGCGGCTCCGCCCAGGTCCGGATCTCGTCGAGCTGGCTGTGCTGGGTCAGGTCCAGGCGCAGCGGCGTGACCGACACCGTGCCCTGCTCGACGGCATGGAAGTCCGTGCCCGGCGTCGCATCGGCCGCCAAGCCCACGGGTCCGATCCAATAGACGGTATCGCCATACGGCGTGGTGGTGCGCACCACGGGCTGCGAAGGATGGCGTTTGCCCAGCCGCGTGACCGCGAAGCCGTGCATGTCTTCGAAGCGGCGGCTGGGGATATTGACGTTCAGCAGCACCGGCGCGGCCAGCGGCTGGGCCAGATGGCGCTCGACCACCAGGCGCGCGGCGCGCGCCGCGGAATCGATGTGCGCCCAGCCTTTTTCGGCCAGCGAAAACGCGATGGCGGGGATGCCGAACAGATAGCCTTCGCTGGCGGCGGCCACCGTGCCCGAATACAGGGTGTCGTCGCCCATGTTGGCGCCGTTGTTGATGCCGGACACGACCAGGTCGGGTCGGGTATCCATGAGGCCGGTGAGCGCCACGTGCACGCAGTCCGAAGGCGTGCCATTGACGGCGATGAAGCCGTTGGAGGCGGTGCGCACCGACAGCGGCCGGTTCAGCGTCAGCGAATTGGACGCGCCGCTATGATTGGTCTCGGGCGCGACGACGGTGAGATCGCCCAGGCCCTGCAGCGCGTCAACCAGCGCCTCGAGCCCGGGGGCGGAGTAACCATCATCGTTCGAAACCAGAATTCGCATTGTGCATCCGAAAGAAAATAAAACGCGGGTGAACGCGTCGGATTGTACCGTCCGCGGCCCACATCCGTGCGATCGCCTGGCGATCGGGCGCCCCCGCCCCGCTCGATAACCCGTAGCCGGACCCGGCCCGGGGCGCGGTAGAATCCGCAGCCATTACGGCAACAACACAACAACAACGGACCCTCTCCATGGCGATAAACGACCCCTCCCTGGGCTTCAGCGCTGCGCTCATCCTGCTGGCCTACCTGATCGGCTCCGTGCCGTTCGCCGTGGTGGTCAGCAAACTCATGGGCCTGCAGGACCCCCGCAGCTACGGCTCCAAGAACCCGGGCGCCACCAACGTGCTGCGCACCGGGAACAAGACCGCTGCCGCGCTGACGCTGTTGGGCGACGCCGCCAAGGGATGGTTCGCGATCTGGCTGGCCGAGAAGCTGGCCCCGGGAATTTCGCCCATCGCGCTGGCGCTGGTGGCGCTGGCCGCCTTCCTCGGCCATCTGTACCCGATATTCCTGCGCTTCAAGGGCGGCAAGGGCGTGGCCACGGCCCTGGGCGTGCTGGTGGCGATCCAGCCCTGGCTGGCCGTCGCCACGGCCGCCACCTGGCTCATCGTCGCGGTGTTCTTCCGCTATTCGTCCCTGGCCTCGCTGGTGGCGGCGTTCTTCGCCCCCGTCTACTACGTGTTCGGTTCCGGCCTGGCCTGGTACGCGCAGCCCCCCATGGGCGTGGCGCTGGCGGTCATCGGCGCGCTGTTGTTCTACCGCCACCGCGCCAACATCACGCGCCTGGTCCAGGGCACGGAAAGCCGCATCGGCGGCGGCAAGACGAAATAAGCGCAAGGCTCATGCGCCACAGGGCGGCCCCAGGGGCCGCCCTTTTCATTTCAGGCGATGTCGGCCAGATCCCAGCGCGGCTTGACCGTGAAACTGTGCGCCGCCGGGTCCAGGGTCGCCAGGCCGGCCTTGACCCGCTCGGCGGCGGCAAAGGCGATCATGGCGCCGTTGTCGGTGCAAAGTTCCAGGGGCGGGAAATAGGCGCGCGCCTTCAGCGGCTTGAGCGCGGCGTCCAGCTTGGCGCGCAGCAGCTGGTTGGCGCCGACGCCGCCGGCCACCACCAGGCGCTTCAGGCCGGTCTGCTTCAGGGCCTTGATGGCCTTGGCAGCCAGCACTTCGACAATGGCGGCCTGCGTGGCCGCGGCCAGGTCGGCGCGGGTCTGCTCGTCCAGCCCGCCCGCGGCCTCGGCGGCCTTGACCCGGGTCAGCACCGCCGTTTTCAGGCCGCTGAAACTGAAATCCAGGTCGCCGCTGTGCAGCATGGGCCGCGGCAGCTCGAAGCGCGCGGCATCGCCGCTGGCAGCCAGCCGGGACAGCGCCGGGCCGCCCGGGTAGCCCAGGCCCATCAGCTTGGCCGACTTGTCGAAGGCTTCGCCCGCCGCGTCGTCCAGGGTTTCGCCCAGCAATTCATAGCGCCCCACCCCGTCCACGCGCATCAGCTGCGTGTGTCCGCCGGACACCAGCAGCGCCACGAAGGGAAATTCCGGTCGCGGATCCGCCAGCATCGGCGACAGCAGATGGCCTTCCAGATGATGGATGCCGATGGCGGGCAGATGGCGCGACCACGCGAACGACTGCGCGACGCTGGCGCCCACCAGCAAGGCGCCGGCCAGGCCGGGCCCGGCCGTGTAGGCCACCGCGCCGATATCCGACATCTGCAGGCCCGCGTCCGCGAGGACTTGGCGCGTCAGCGGCACGACCCGGCGGATATGGTCGCGCGAGGCGAGTTCCGGCACCACGCCCCCGTATTCCTGGTGCATGGCGATCTGGGTATGCAGCGCGTGCGCCAGCAGACCACGTTCCGTACAGACGGCTGCGACACCGGTTTCGTCGCAGGAGCTTTCAAAGCCGAGAATAATCATGGCGGCAGAGTTTACAACTGATGCGAAAATACGCCCTTTCATGAAAAACCGGCGGGCATCCCAGCCCGCCCACAACAACCCGCAATCCTGCAAACACATTGGGGACTCGAATGCTCGAGAAGCTATTCAAGCTGCGTGAACACGGCACGACGGCGCGCACGGAACTGGTCGCCGGCCTGACGACCTTCCTGACGATGTCGTACATCATCTTCGTCAATCCGGACATCCTGTCGTCGACCGGCATGGACCGCGATGCCGTGTTCGTCGCCACCTGCCTGGCTGCCGCGCTGGGCTCGCTGGTGATGGCGCTGATCGCCAACTGGCCGATCGGCATGGCGCCGGGCATGGGCCTGAACGCCTTCTTCGCATTCACCGTGGTCAAGACCATGGGCTACACCTGGGAGCAGGCGCTGGGCGCCGTATTCATCTCGGGCGTGATCTTCCTGTTCCTGACGTTCTCGGGCATCCGGGTCTGGCTGGTCAAGGGCATACCGCATTCGCTGCGCAGCGCCATCGCCGCCGGCATCGGGCTGTTCCTTGCCATTATCGCGCTATCCAGCGCCAATATCGTGGTCGCGCATCCGGCCACCAAGGTCACGCTGGGCGACCTGACCCAGCCCGGCCCGCTGTTCGCCATCCTGGGCTTTTTCATCATCGCCGCGCTGGACGCGCTGCGCGTGCGCGGCGCCATCCTGATCGGCATCCTGGTGGTCACGGTGCTGTCGATGGCGCTGGGCTACAACGAATTCAAGGGCATCTTCGCCGCCCCGCCCAGCCTGGCCCCCACGCTGATGAAGCTGGACATCCTGGGCGCGCTGCATAGCGGCTTCGTGCACGTCATTCTGGTGTTCGTGCTGGTGGAAGTGTTCGACGCCACCGGCACGCTGGTGGGCGTGGCCAAGCGCGCGGGCCTGATGCCCGAGAACCGCCCCAACCGCCTGGGCCGCGCGCTGTTCGCCGACAGCAGCGCCATCGTCGCCGGCTCGATGCTGGGTACCAGCAGCACCACCGCCTATGTGGAAAGCGCCTCGGGCGTGCAGGCGGGCGGGCGCACCGGCATGACCGCGCTGGTCGTGGCGGTGCTGTTCCTGGCCGCGCTGTTCATCTCGCCACTGGCCGGCGCCGTGCCTGCCTACGCCACCGCGCCCGCCCTGCTCTACGTGGCCGGCCTGATGATGCGCGAGCTCATCGACATCGACTGGAACGACGTCTGCGAAGCCACGCCGGCCGCGCTGACCGCGCTGGTCATGCCGTTCACGTACTCGATCGCCAACGGCATCGCCTTCGGCTTCATCAGCTACGTGGTACTGAAGACGGCCACCGGCAAGATCCGCGACGTGCATCCCGCCACCTGGCTGGTCGCGGCGCTGTTCGTGATCCGCTACGCCTTCTTCCCGGGCTAGGCCCGGCCCCAAGGCCCTGCGGCAAGGCGGGCCAATCGCGGCAATAGCGGAAATCAATCAACCCGCCGCACCATAAGGTTGCTGGCGGGTCCGCTTGATTTCACCGATACACTCCCCATGTATAACGGCATATGGAGTCCGCCTTGCGCCTTACCCGCTTTGTTTCCGCCCCGCTGTCCTGTCCCACCGTGTACACGGAGGTTTGCGCATGAGCAGCCTGGCCCGCATCCCCTTTTCCGTACTGGACCTGGCCCCGATTGTGCAGGGCCGCGACGCGGCTGATGCCTTCCGCAACACGGTCGCGGTCGCGCAGCACGTGGAGCGCCTGGGCTACAAGCGCTTCTGGCTGGCGGAACACCACAACATCAACGGCGTGGCCAGCAGCGCCACCGCGGTGCTGATCGGCCACGTGGCCGCGCACACCAGCACGCTGCGCGTGGGCTCGGGCGGCGTCATGCTGCCCAACCACGCGCCGCTGATCATCGCCGAACAGTTCGGCACGCTGGAAACCCTCTACCCCGGCCGCATCGACCTGGGCCTGGGCCGCGCGCCCGGCAGCGACGGCGCCACGCAGCACGCGCTGCGCCGCGGGCCGCGCAGCGGCCTGGAATTCCCGGCGCTGGTCGAGGAATTGCGCGGTTTCCTGGCGCCTTCGCGTCCCGGGCAGCCGGTGCGCGCGATTCCGGGCGAAGGCCTGGACATTCCGATCTGGCTGCTGGGCTCCAGCGATTTCAGCGCGCGGCTCGCCGCGGAGCTGGGCCTGCCCTTCTCCTTCGCGGGCCACTTTTCGCCCGAGGGCATGGCGGCCATGCGCCTGTACCGCCATTTGTTCAAGCCGTCGGCGACGCTGGCGCGGCCCTACGCCATGATAGGCGTGCCGGTCGTGGCCGCCGAAACCGATGAAGCCGCAAGGCGCCAGGCCACCACCCAGCAGCTGAAATTCCTGTCGCTGGTGCGCGGCAACCGGCTGCAACTGCAGCCGCCCGTGGACAGCATGGACGGCGTGTGGAACGAATGGGAACGCGAGGCAGTCCATCAAAGACTGGGCGCCGCGATCGTGGGCGGCCCGGATACCGTCCGGCGCGAACTGGAAGCGCTGGTCGCCGAGACCGAGGCCGACGAAGTCATGATCGTCTCGGATTTCTACGACATCGCCGACCGCCTGCGCTCCTTCGAGATCGTCGCGTCGTTGAAGAACGGCGCCCCGGCAAGCACCGCGGCCTGAACGCCGCAACCCGCGCCCCAGGCGCCAACCATTGCGACGCGGCCCTGACCCGCTCTACTATCGTTCTTAAAGCAACGAACGCCGCCGCAACGCCCCATCGGGTCCGGGATGGGCATACCCCGGGCCTCTGACACCGCTTTTTACGCCGTTCGCGCGGCAAGGATTCAAAATGAGTATTGTTGAACTCACCAAAGACAGCTTCCAGGAAGCCATCACCCCCGACGGTACGCTGATCGTCGATTTCTGGGCGCCCTGGTGCGGCCCCTGCCGCGGTTTCGCGCCGGTATTCGAACAGGCCGCGACCGAGCATCCCGACGTCACGTTCGCCAAGGTCAATACCGATGTGGAACAGGAACTGGCCGGCGCGCTGGGCATCCGCTCCATCCCGACCCTGATGGTCTTCCGCGAAAAGGTCCTGCTGTTCTCGCAACCGGGCGCCCTGTCCGGCGGCCAGCTCAACGAGCTGCTTGCCAAGATCAAGGAAGTGGACATGGCAAAGGTCCATCAAGAGATCGCGGCGGCCCAGAACGGGCAGGACGCCTGAGCGCCTGACCGGCCGCGCGGCCCTGGGATCAGGACTCGACTTCCCAGGCGGCACGGCCGCGCGTGATGTTGGCAACGGTCACTTCCAGGTCCGCCAGCGCTGCGCGCGGCACCGTGAACCGTAGCGCCACCCCTTCTTCATTGAAATCTTCCTGCTGGATCGCCGCGCCTGCCTGAGCCAGGCGCGACTTCAGCAGCGCCAGTTCGCCAAAGCCGCAAGCGCAGGCGATGGTCGCCAGATCCACGATCTCCGTCCGCTCCCCCAGCCGCAGGCAATTTGCCGCGCAGCCCCCGTAGGCCCGCACCAGTCCGCCTGCGCCGAGCTTGATGCCCCCGTACCAGCGCACCACCAGCACCGCGACACGGTCCATGTCCTGGCCCTCGATGGCTTGGAGTATCGGGCGGCCCGCCGTGCCGCCGGGCTCGCCGTCGTCATTGAAGCGGTATTCCTGACCGATGCGGTAGGCCCAGCAGTTGTGGGTCGCTTCCGCGTCGCTGTGCTGGGCAAAGAAACGCATGGCTTCGTCGACGCCGGACACGGGCGCCGCATGCGCGACGAAGCGGCTTTTCTTGATGTCTTCCTGGTAGGTGCAAGGGGCGGTCAGCGTGTGCGTCATGACCGGCATTGTATGTGCCGGCAGTCCCTAGCCGTGGCAGTCGGGCACTTCCTGGTCGAGGTACACGTCGAAGGCCACATCGCGCGCCCACTTCGCGCTCATGGCCTTCCAGGCGCCCGCGCGGTCCCAGGCGCGCATTTCCTGGCCCAGCCAGTTGCGGCTGGCGGAATCGGACGCCGGCAACAGCCAGACGCGCTCGCGCCTGGCGCCGTCGGCCGCCAGCGTCGAGGAAAACTTCTTCCATTCCGGAAAGCGCACCAGCGGTTCCCAGACGGCGTCGTCGACCAGGCCGATATCGCAGCTGCCTTCGCGCACGGCGACCAACGCGTCGGACGGTACGCGGTAGGTGCGCACCACGGCGCCCCAGCTCTCGGCCAGGGCGCGGGAAGCGGTCGCGGCCTCGGCCATGCAGACGCTGCGGCCGCGCACGTCGGCGGGCCGGCGCAGGCCGGTATCGCTGCGGATCACGGCCTTGGGACGCGCGGCATAGCCCGTCGCTTGCGTCGCGACGGTGTCAGGCTGGGCCGATGCACCGTCGGCCAGGACCAGGTCAACCTGCCCCGCCGCCAGCGCCGCGGCGGCCTGTTGCTGCGGTAATTGCAGCAGGCGCACCGGCAGTCCGAGGCTTTGCCCCAATCTGTCGGTCATTGCGGCATCCAGGCCGTCCGGCGTGCGGATCTTGGCGCCAGCGGCGGGCGGCGGCGCCAGGAACGGCACGCCCACCACCAGTTCGCCGCGCGCCCGAGCCGCCGCGAAGGCGTCCGGCTGCGCCTGCGCAGGGCCGGACGCGGCCAGGCAGGCGCCAAGGACGAAAAGACGGATGGGGCCGATCATGCGGGACTCCTGTCGCCCTCAGACGTACTGATAGCGCAGCAGGCGGTGCTTGAGGTTTTCAAGCACGAACTGGTCGATCAGCGCGGCCAGCACGGCGATGACCAGAATGTTGGTCATGACGCCGGTCATGTCGGCGATTTCGCCCGAATAGGCCAGCGAGCGGCCCAGTCCCTTGCCGAAGCCGATCAGCATTTCCGCCGAGATCAGCGCGCGCCAGGCATTGCCGAACGCGAGCTGCGCGCCGGTGATGAGTTCGGGCATGACGGCCGGCAGGTAGACCCGCTTGACCAACCCCCAGCGCGTGGCGCCCATCACGCGCGCCGCCGACACGTGCACGCGCTGCACGGACTCGGTGGCGTTCATGACGCTGAGCGCGGCCGGGAAGAACGCCGACAGCGCCACCACCACGATGATGGGCGTATTGCCAAAGCCCATCACGATCAGGAACAGCGGCACCCAGGCGATCGACGGAATCGACTGCAGGATGACGATGGCGCTGCGCAGCACTTCGCGAAAGAAGAACAGCACCGCCGCCACCAGCCCGAAGCCGATGCCGGCGGCCAACGCCAGGCCGTAGCCCGCGCCCAGCCGCCCCAGCGTGCCCAAGAGGCTCTGGTGGAAGGATTGCTTGCCCAGGTCTTCGACCAGCCGTTCGACCACGGCGGGCACGCCCGGCATCAGGAAGTCCGGCAGCGCGAACGCAGCAAGTTGCCACAGGGCCAGGATGAACAACACGCCCAGAACGCCCGCGAAATGCTTGCGGGCGCCGGTGACTCGGGTAGATGCGCTCAAAGCTTGCGAGCCTCTTGCCAGGACAGGTCGACGATGCTGGACACGTCATACGGCTTGCCGTCGCGCGTCTTCAGCGAACCCTGGGCCTGCAGGATGTCGGCGATTTCCTGCATGCGGCGGGTGTCCTTGTCGGTCAGCTTGGGCGTGAAGACCTGCGTGCCGATGGCTTCGGCGATGACGGTCTCGCGCGGCAGCTCGCCACGGGTCAGGGTCTTGAGCGTGGGCTCGGCGATGAAGTACGACGCGATCAGCTTGGACGCCTGCGCGGGTTCCTTCTGCAGCAGCTGGATGGCCTGGTTCTGCGCGTCCAGCGCCTTCCAGACGTCGTCCTTGCGCTTGGCCAGCGTTTCGCCGGAGGTGATCACCACCATGCACGGGAACGGCCAGGCCTGGCCCACTTCATAGATCTGCTTGACCGGCGCGATCAGCTGCGCGATGCGGTCATAGGGTTCGAACAGGAAGGCCGCGTCCACGCGCTTGCCCACCAGCGACTGGACCGCCACGGCCGGGCTCACGCCCATGACGTTGACGTCATCGGCGGACAGATTGCCCTGCTTGAGCACCACGCCCTTCAGGACCACGTCGGCGGTGCTGCCTTCGGCCTGCGAGGCCAGGGTCTTGCCCTTCAGCCCGGCGATGTCCTTGATGCCGGAGTCGTCGCGCACGATCAGCGAGTGGTAGCCCTGCTGCGCGCCGCCCACCACCTTCAGGTCCGCGCCCTTGGAGGCCCAGGCCACGGCGTTGGTGAAGCCCAGCACGCCGATGTCCAGCTGGCCGCCGACGATGGCCTTGATCAGGTCGGTGCCCGACTTGAACTCGATCAGCTCGGAATCCAGGCCTGCCTTTTTGTAGTAGCCGCCCTCTTGCGCGACGATGGCTTGCGCATCGTCCATCACGCGCAGATAGCCCACGCGGAATTTCTCGGCGGCCATTGCGGGGGCCGCCGCCAGCAGCGCCGCGGCCAGCGGCAGGGACAGCCATTGCTTCAATTTCATGGGAAGTGCTCCAGGGGTATGCAGGGCCGGCCGACGCGCAGGCGCCGCCGGCGGAAATCCAGATCCGGTATCAGGCCGCCAGGGCCAGGTCGGCGTGCTCGCCCGAGCCGTCCACCGCGATGCCGAGCAGGCGCAGGATCTCGCGCTTCTCGGCGGCCAGGCCGGACAGGTCATGGGTCTTTTCGCGGTGCGCCAGGTTGAACTCGCGCAGCACGCGCGCCGGGCGCGGGCTGAAGACGATGATGCGGTCGGCCAGGAACAGGGCCTCGTCCACGTCGTGGGTCACCAGCAGCACGGTGGGCTTTTCCTGGGCGATGAGCTGGCGCAGCACGTCCTGCAGGCTCAGCCGGGTCAGCGCGTCCAGCGCGCCGAAAGGCTCGTCCATCAGCATGGTTTGCGGCTGGGCGATGAAGGCGCGCGCCAGCGCGGCGCGTTGGCGCATGCCGCCGGACACCTGATGCGGGTAATAGTGTTCAAAGCCGGCCAGGCTGACACGCGCCAGCCACGTGCGCGCGGCTTCGCGGGCGCGGGACTTGGGCGTGTTCTGGAATTCCAGCGCCAGCGCGACGTTGTCTTCCAACGTCAGCCAGGGGTACAGCGCATGTTCCTGGAACACCAGCGTGCGGCTGGGATGGGGACCGGCGACCGCCTTGCCGTCGGCCAGCACGCTGCCTTCGGTCGGCTGCTCCAGGCCGGCCGCCAGATGCAGCAAGGTCGACTTGCCGCAACCCGACGGGCCCACCAGGGCAACCAGTTCACCGGTCTTGATTTCGCTGGTAAAGCCGTCCACCACCGGCAGTTCGCCGAAGTGCTTGTGGACGTGATCGAAGGTGAGATTCATGGAAGGTATCGTGGCGGGCCAAAAATGAGCCCCCAATCTAACAATTCGTTATATGAATCCAAACTATCAATATTGAATTTCTTAACTTCTTTTCGTAATAAAGAACGCATCCACAACGCTCTGCCGGACTGGCCACGGGCGCTGAACAGTTGCCCTGATTCCGCCGGCAATACTCAATTCGAATCGATAACGCGTAAAACGATATTGGACCCTCGCCCCCTCCCGTCATTAAGGTGGACCCCACGCATAACGGGGCCCACCCCGATCGGAGCGACATGGAGCGAGACAACAACGCCGCCGCGCAACCGCGCGGCGCACTATCCCATCTGAAGATCCTGGACCTGACCCGCGTGCTGGCAGGCCCATGGGCGACGCAGACACTGGCCGACATGGGCGCGGACGTCATCAAGGTCGAGCGTCCCGAACACGGCGACGATACGCGCGGCTGGGGCCCCCCCTTCCTGACCGGCGCCGACGGCGCGGAGACCCGGGACTCGTCCTATTTCCTGAGCGCCAACCGCGGCAAGCGGTCCATCACCGTGGACATCGCCACGGCCGAAGGCCAGGCGCTGATTGCCGAACTGGCGAAGGATTCCGACGTGCTGGTCGAGAACTACAAGGTCGGCACGCTGGCGCGCTACGGACTGGACTACGACAGCCTGCGCGCCGTCAATCCGCGCCTGATCTATTGCTCGATCACCGGTTTCGGCCAGGACGGGCCCTACGCGCCCCTGCCCGGCTACGACTTCGTGTTCCAGGGCATGGGCGGACTGATGAGCATCACCGGCGACCCTGCCGGCGAGCCGATGAAATCCGGCATCGCGATCACCGACCTGCTGACCGGCGTCTATGCCAGCACCGCCATACTGGCCGCGGTCGAACACCGCCGCGTCAGCGGCGTGGGCCAGTACATCGACCTGTCGCTGCTGGACTGCGTGATCACGATCTCGTCCTACCAGGCCATCAACTACTTCCTGTCCGGGCGGGTGCCGCAGCGCATGGGCAATGCCCATTCCAACATGGTTCCGTACCAGGTATTCGCCTGCAAGGAAGGCTCGGTCATCGTCGCCGTCGGCAATGACGGCCAGTACCGCGCACTCTGCGGCGCCATCGGCCGCGCCGACCTGGCCGCCGACGAACGCTATGCCACGGCCGGCGGACGCAACCGGAACCGCGACACGCTGATTCCCCCGATCGCCGAGGCCATGCTGGCGCGCACCATGCAGGAATGGGTGCCGATCCTGCAGGCGGTGAACGTGCCCTGCGGCCCCATCTATAACCTTGAGCAGGTATTCCAGGATCCGCACGTGCGCCATCGCGGCATGCAGCTGTCGCTGCCGCACGCCGCGGGCGTGGACACGCCGGCCGTGGCCAACCCCATACGCATGCGCGACACCCCCATGCGCTATGACCGTGCCGCGCCCGCGCTGGGCCAGCACACCGACGCCGTGCTGCGCGAGCGGCTAGGCCTGGACCAGGCTCGCATCGCGGAGTTGAAAGGACGCGGAATCATCTGACACCAACCGCCGGGCAGGCGGCCATGACAACAACCCAGGAGACAACACCATGCGCATCATCACCGCCGTAGTCTGCGGCACCCTGACCCTGGCGGCCCTGGCGGCCGCGCCCGCATCGGCCCAGGATGGGCCCGTGCGCTTCATCGTGCCCTATCCGCCCGGCGGCGCCGCCGACCAGATCGCGCGCCTGGTGGCGCAGGAAATGAGCAAGGGCGGCGACGCGACCATCATCGTGGAAAACAAGCCCGGCGCGGCCGGCATGATCGCCGCCGATTACGTCGCGCGCGCCAAGCCCGACGGCAAGACCTTCTTCGTCGGCTCCAACGCCCCGCTGGTGGTGAACCAGGCGCTCTACGCGAAGATGACCTACGACCCGGCCAAGGACTTCGTCCCGGTCTCGGGCATGGCCAAGTCGCCGCTCCTGCTGGTGGTGCGCCATGACCTGCCGGCGCGCGACGTCAAGGCCTTGATCGCGCTGGGCAAGCAGTCCCCCGGCAAACTGACGATGGGCTCGGCCGGCACCGGCAACATCACCTATCTTGCCGGCGAATACGCCGTCAGCAAGCTGGGCTTCCAGGTCACGCACGTGCCCTACCAGGGCAGCGCGCCCGCCATCGTCGGCCTGATGGGCAGCAGCACCGACCTGATGTTCGACGCGCTGCCCTCCAGCATGACGCAGGCGCAGGCCGGCAAGATCCGGCCCTTCGCCGTGCTCGACGACAAGCGCTTCGCCGGCCTGCCCGACGTGCCCACCGCCAGCGAGCTGGGCTACGCCGGCATCGACGCCAGCGCCTGGTTCGGGCTGGTGGCGCCGGCCGGCACCCAGGCCGCCGTCGTGCAAAGCATGAACCGCGGCGTCAACCAGGCGCTCGCGCAGCCGGAGCTGCAGCGCAAGCTCACCAGTATCGGCGCGGTGCCCATGCCGGGCGACGCCTCGGTGTTCGCCGCCTTCGTGCAGGCCGAGCGCGACCGCTGGCTGCCGGTCGCCCGCGACCTGGGCCTGAAGGCCCAATAAAAGGAATCCGCCATGCTCACCTTGGACTCCATCGCGGCGCTGCGCGCCTTTTCCGGTCAGCCTGCGGCGCTGACCCCCTGGCAGACCGTGGACCAGGACACCATCAACCGCTTCGGCCTGGCCACCGGCGACACGCAGTGGATCCACATGGACCCGCAGCGCGCGCAGGCCGAATCGCCCTACGGCGCGGCCATCGCCCACGGCCTGCTGACGCTCTCGCTGCTGCCCAGCCTGTATGCGTCGGCGATGCGCTTTCCGAACCGCAGGCTCGCGGTGAACTACGGCTTTGACCGCGTGCGGTTCACGCAGGCGGTCAAGGCCGGCGCACGCGTGCGCGGCGCGTTCGCGCTTACCAGCGTCGACGAATTGCCCGATGGCCAGGCGCGCCTCGCCTGGGATGTGCGCATCGACATCGATGGCGAAGACCGCCCCGCGCTGGTCGCCCGCTGGCTCACGCAAGTCGCCTATCACTCTGGCAACAAGGAACAGCCATGACCCTGAAGATCAGCCGCCACGGCGCCACCGCCGTGCTGGCCATGAATCGGCCCGACCAACGCAACGCGCTCAGCCTGGAAATGCGCGACGCGTTCGCGCGGGCCCTGCCGGAACTGCGCGAAGACGATGGGATCAAGGCCGTGGTTTTGACCGGTTCCGGCGGGCACTTCTGTGCCGGCGGCGACATCAAGTCCATCACCCAGGCGCACGCCCAGGGCCTGGACGCGTTCGAGGGACGCGAGCGGATCCGCAAGATCCACCGCTGGTACGACACGCTGGTGGACCTGGAAAAGCCCGTCATCAGCGCGGTGGAGGGCGTGGCTTTCGGCGCCGGCCTGTCGCTGGCGCTGTGCGCGGACTACGCCATCGCGCGGCGCGGCGCTACCTTCTGCGCGGTGTTCGCCCGCATCGGCTATGTGCCCGACATGCTGGGCATGTATCTGCTGCCGCGCGCGGTCGGCCTGGCGCGCGCCAAGGAACTGGTGTTCACGGCCCGGGTCTGCGACGCCGAGGAAGCGCTGGAACTGGGGCTGGTGCAAGCGCTGTCCGACGGCGATCCGCTGGAACAGGCGCTGGCCATGGCCGAACGTTTTCACAGCGCCCCGACGCAGGCGCTGGGCCTGGCCAAATCGATCATGAACCGGACCTTCGAGTCCACCCGCGAAGACATCTACGCGCAGGAAGCCGCGGCCCAGGCCATCTGCCGCGACAGCGCCTTCCACCGCGACGCCGCCCGGCGCTTCGTGGAAAAACTGCCTCCCGCCTACAAATGGGATTGAACGACATGCCCACGCAAACCCAAGCCGCCGAACCGGCCCCTCAGGCCCGCTACGAAGCCTATCTGAACGAAGGCCGCTTCATGCTGCAGCGCGACCGCGCCAGCGGCGAATTCTTCTTCTATCCGCGCGTGGCCGCGCCGCGCAGCGGCTCGCGCGACCTGGAATGGGCCGCGCCCAGCGGGCTGGGACGGATCTACGCCGCCACCGTCATCCATCCCCGGCCACCCGAAACACCCTACGGCGTGGTGCTGGTGGACCTGGACGAAGGACCGCGCCTGATGTCGCGGGTGGACGGCATTGCTGCGCAGGAGGTGCGCATCGGCGCCCGGGTGCGCGCCCGCGTGGTCCAGGAGGCCGGATGCGGCGTGCTGGTGTTCGAACCCGTAGCGGAGCAAGCATGACCCAAGACCGTTTCCCCCGCGGCAAGGCCGCCATCGTCGCCGGCGCCACCTATGGCATCGGCCAGACCCCGGGCATGAGTTCGATGGACCTCGCGGTCCACGCCAGCCTTGCGGCCCTGGATCAGGCGGGGCTGCGCCCGGACCAGGTCGATGGCCTTTTCATCGGCCTGCCCGATGACTTCATGTCCGGCCTGGGCTTTGCCGAATACCTGGGCATCTCGCCCCGCCTGACCGAGAACAACCGCACCGGCGGATCCTCCTTCCTGACGCACGCCATGTGGGCGGCGTTGGCCTTGGAAGCGGGGCAATGCGATGTGGCGCTGATCGCCTACGGCAGCAATCAGCGCAGCGGCGCGGGCAAATTGGTGAGTTCCATGCGCCCCGCCCCCAACGAAGCGCCCTACCGCCTGGCGCGTCCGGTGGGCGCATATGCGCTGGCGGCTTCACGCTACGCCCACCAGTACGGCCTGAAGCGCGAGCAGCTGGGCGCGGTGGCCATCGCCGCCCGCCAATGGGCCATGCTCAATCCCGAAGCCTTCATGCGCGAGCCCCTGGACATGGCGCAGTACCTGTCGGCTCGCATGGTGGCCGAACCGCTTAGCGTGCGCGACTGCTGCCTGGTGACCGACGGCGCGGCCGCCGTCGTCATGACCCGCGCCGACCGGGCCCGCGACCACTGCGCCCGCCCCGCCTACCTGCTGGGCGCGGCCGCGGCCACCGACCATCGCGAAATCACCAACATGCCCGACCTGACGGTGACGGCAGCCGCGCAGAGCGGCGCGCGCGCCTTTGCCCAGGCCGGCGTGCTGCCACGGGACATCGACGTGCTGGAGCTGTACGACGCCTTCACCATCAACCCCATCCTGTTCCTCGAGGACCTGGGTTTCTGCGCCAAGGGCGAAGGCGCGGCCTTCGTGGAAAACGGCCGCATCGCGCCAGGCGGCGAACTGCCCGTCAATACCAACGGCGGCGGCCTGTCCTGCGTGCATCCCGGCATGTACGGCCTGTTCACCATGGTCGAAGCCTACGTGCAGCTGGCCGGCCTGGGCGGCGCGCGCCAGGTGCCTGGCGCCCGGCTGGCGCTGGCGCACGGCAACGGCGGCGAGCTGTCCAGCCAGGCCACCCTGATCCTCGGCACGGCCGAAACGCTCTGAACCCCACAAGGAAAACCATGAACCGCACTGCTTTTCTGCTCGACCAACGCAGCATCATCGTGACGGGCGCAGCCCAAGGCATAGGCCGCGCCATCAGCGAACTGGCCATGCAATTGGGCGCGCGCGTGACCGCCGTCGACATGAACGCCGACGCGCTTGCCGCGTTCGAGCGCGAGGCGCCGCAAGGCCAGTTGCTGACCCTGGCCGGCGACGTGTCCGACCCGGCGTTCGCGGCCGCCGCCGTCGAGCGCGCGGCGCAGCATTACGGCACGGTCGACGGCCTGGTGAACAACGCGGGCATCACGCGCACCGCCATGATAGAAAAAATGACCCAGGAAGCCTGGCAAAAGGTGATCGACGTGCACCTGACCGGATCCTTCCAGTTCCTGCAGGCCGTCGGCCGCCACATGCTGGCGGCGGCGCGCGAGACCGGCAAGCCCGGCGGCTCCATCGTCAACATCACCTCGGACGCGGGCCGCCGCGGCACCATAGGCCAGATCAACTACGCCGCGGCCAAGTCCGGCGTGCTGGGCCTGACCATGAGCGCGGCGCGCGAATGGGGCAAGTACGGGATACGCGTCAACACCATCGGCTTCGGCGTGGTGGAAACGCCCATGACGGAGACCATACGGGGGGACAAGTTCCGCGACACCTATCTGTCGCAGATTCCGCTGGGCCGCTTCGGCCTGCCCGGGGAGGTGGCGTGGCCGGTGTGCTTCCTGTTGTCGGATGCCGCCTCTTACATGACGGGGCAGCACCTCTATGCCAATGGCGGCATGACCATAGGCATGTAAGGCAAATCCCGGGCCGCGGCCAGGTGCTACTGGCGGCGGCCCGCGGCGGCCTCAGCCGTCGATGCCGCGCGAGGTCAGGTAGTCGTCGTAGCCGCCGCGGTAGTCGACGATCTCGCCCGAGGGCAGGATCTCGATCACGCGCGTGGCCAGGCCGGACACGAACTCGCGGTCGTGCGATACGAACACCAGCGTGCCTTCGTACTTTTCCAGCGCGAACTGCAGCGACTCGATCGATTCCATGTCCAGGTGGTTGGTGGGCTCGTCGAGCAGCATGACGTTGTGCCGGCCCAGCATCAGGCGGCCGAAGGTCATGCGGTTCTTTTCGCCGCCGGACAGCACCTTGGGCGCCTTGGGCAG
This sequence comes from Achromobacter sp., assembly GCA_032153965.1. Lineage (GTDB taxonomy): Bacteria > Pseudomonadota > Gammaproteobacteria > Burkholderiales > Burkholderiaceae_B > Achromobacter. The sequence continues at coordinate 50,729 of JALDYL010000011.1, forward strand.
GTCGTCCGCCGAGAACAGCAGGCGGCCCAGCACCGAACGGATGGACTGGTCGTCGTCGCCCGGCTGGCGATGGTCGCCCATCCAGTCCAGCAGGTTGATGTCGGTCTGCAGGAACTGGTCGGACACGTCCTGGGCCATGTAGCCCAGGTCGGCGTTCTCGGACCACTTCACTTCACCCGAGTCCGGTTGCAGGTCGGTGGCCAAGAGGCGCAGCAGCGTGGTCTTGCCGACGCCGTTGGCGCCGATGATGGCGATCTTCTCGCCCGCGTCGACCATGGCCGAGAACTTGCGGATGACGGGCGCGTCGTAGGCCTTGGACAGGTTTTCGACGGTGACCGCCAGGCGGTGCATGACCTTGTTCTGCTCGAAGCGGATATACGGGTTCTGGCGCGACGAGGGCTTGACCACGACCTGGTCAGCCTTGATGCGGTCGATCTGCTTCAGGCGCGAGGTGGCCTGGCGCGACTTGGACTTGTTGGCGGCGAAGCGGCGCACGAAGTCCTGCAGTTCGGCGACGCGTTCCTTGGCCTTGGCGTTGTTGGACACCAGGCGCTCACGCGCCTGGGTGGACGCCAGCATGTAGTCGTCGTAGTTGCCGGCGTAGATGCGGATCTCGCCGTAGTCCACGTCGGCCATGTGCGTGCACACCTGGTTCAGGAAGTGGCGGTCGTGGCTGATGATGATCATCGTGCTCTGGTAGCCGTTGAGCACGTTTTCCAGCCAGCGGATGGTGTTGATGTCCAGGTTGTTGGTGGGCTCGTCCAGCAGCAGGACGTCGGGGTTCGAGAACAGCGCCTGCGCCAGCAGCACGCGCAGCTTCCAGCCCGGCGCCACTTCGCGCATGGGCAGGTTGTGCTGGTCCACGGCGATTTCCAGGCCCAGCAACAGCTCGCCCGCGCGGGCTTCGGCGGTGTAGCCGTCGTATTCGGCGAACTTGGCTTCCAGGTCGGCCGCGCGCATGTAGTCGTCTTCCGACGCTTCCGGATTGGCGTAGATGGCGTCGCGTTCGGACATGGCGGCCCACATCTCGGTGTGGCCCATCATCACGACGTCCAGCACGCGCAGGTCTTCAAACGCGAACTGGTCCTGGCGCAGCTTGCCCAGGCGCACGCCCGGCTCCAGCGACACGTTGCCCGCCGAGGCTTCCAGGTCGCCGCCGATGATCTTCATGAAGGTCGACTTGCCGGAACCGTTGGCCCCGATCAGCCCGTAGCGGTTGCCTTCCCCGAACTTGACGCTGACGTTCTCGAAAAGGGGTTTGGGACCGAACTGGATGGTGAGATTGGCGGTGGATATCACGGTATTTTTGAGTCTGTGGGCGTCCGGGGACGCATGCGGAGAAACCCGATAGTGTACCAAGCATCCATGAACCGCATCCAGGCCGCCCAAGATCCCGCATGAAGCATCTGGAAATACGACATGCCATTTAATGTCACAACGTAAATATTTGTATTAATTAGGGTACTATTGGGAAGAATTCAGCGCCTACGGCCGCCCGGCCGGGAAGGCAGTTGCAACCCACCTTCCCCGCTTCGTGGCAGACGCGCACCTTTCCTCCGAAAAAGTCGAGCTTTCCTACGGCCGCTCCCTGATAGTGGCGGCCATCGTGGCGATCGTGATGCTGTGGGCGACGCCCAGGCTCACCCCCAGTTCCGACCTGCTCACCTACGCCGCGGCAAGGCTTCAAGCCCGCCTGGTCGGCGGCCACTACGATCTCGCGCACCGCAATGACACGACTGTCGTTCTGATCGACGACGATTCCCTGGACCAGCAGAAAGGCGCCTGGCCGGTGCCGTACCGGACGCATGCGCGCTGGCTGCGCAACATTGGCCTGATCCACAAGCCCAAGGCCATCTTCCTGGACATCACCTTCGGCCGCGAACGCGACGATCCGACGCTGCCGGAGCTGGCGGCCGCCCTGTGCGAGCTGCGCGACGCCAACATTCCGGTATTCCTGGCCGCGCTACCCGATGCGCAGGGCAAGCTGCGCCTGCGCTCGGGCCTGGAAGCGCCCGCGGGCGAAAAACCGTGCTTCACCATGGTCGACGTGCGCTATACGCCCAGCAAGGTGGACCGGCTGGTATGGAGCTACCCCCTCTGGTCCGGCGACAACGCCCGCAGCGCCGCGCTAGCCATCGCCCAGGACGCGGCGGGCGTATCGATCGCGCGCAGCAACGACGCCATGGCCTTGACCTGGGGCGTCGACAACCTGGACCAGCGCCGCTTCAGCCTGGAATGCCGGCAGGCGCGCGGCGGCTATCTGGAAATGCTGCCGTCCTACTTGCGCAGCCTGCTGGGCGACCCGGACGCGGCGCAACCCATCTGCCCCTACACGCGCGCGCTGACCCTGTCCGAACTGCGCGCGCCGGATGCCGACGGCGCCCGCCTGGCCGACATGCTCACGGGCCGCTACGTCATGATCGGCGCCGCGCTGAGCGGCTTCAACGACACGGTGCTGTCGCCGGTGCATGACGCCATCCCCGGCGTGTTCATGCATGCCATGGCGCTGGACAATCTGCTGACGTACCAGGACGACTACAAGCGCGCCCTTGAATGGGAGATCTGGCCGCCCAACGTCCTGTGGCTGCTGGGCATCCCGGTCGTCATGCTGGCCCATTTCCTGCACTGGCTGGCGCAATGGCTGCGCAGCAACACCCGGCTGGGCGGCCGGCTGCTGGCACCGCCCGCCGAATGGCGGCTTTTTGCCGACGCCCCCGCCCTGCCGCTGCCGCCTGCCGCGCAAGCGGGCAGCGGCTGGAAGGCCAAGACCACAAGCCTGTCCGCCCTGCTGCGCGACCGCGCCGCGCGCCTGTGGCTGGCGCGTTGGCTGGCGTCCAAGCTGTGTATCGCGACGCTGCTGCTGCTGCGCAAGGCCGCCGCCATCGTCCTGTCTTCGTTGATCGTGCTGTACATCGTGCTGCTCGCGCAGCGCTGGCTGAACGTGGGCACCCTGCCCATCGTCGACCTGGCCATCATGGCGCTCGCCGCCCACTGGCTGGGCTGGACCAATCGCGCCACCACTTTCCTTTTTGGCAAACCGGATGCCAGCCCCGCGCCGGCATCCCCGCTTCCCGCCAGGGAGGCGCCCATCACCCGCTCACAACAGGAGTAGAAACGCATGCCCAAGCCCTCCTCCCTGACCCTCGCCCTGGCTGCTGCGGCGCTGGCTCTGTCCAGCGCCGGCGCCGCGGCGGGCCCCCCCCCCCCCCCCCGCGCCGCGGCGGCCGACGCCATCGTCGGCCTCAGCCTCAAGCCCCTGCCGCTGTATGCGAAACCCGATGGCGGCAAGCCTGCGGCGCGCTCCGAAGGCCAGGGCATGCCCTGGCCGGTGCTGGAGGAAGCGAACGAGTTCTACCGCGTGCAGGTCGACGGCAAGGACTACTGGGTGGACAGCATGCACGTGCGCATCGCGCGCGGTTCCGCCGCGCAGTGCGGCCCGGTGATCAAGGGCGTGCCGCCCCCGACCGGCTCGACCGCCGGCGCCGGCGAAAACGTCTGCCGCTGAGCCGCCGATGCGATCCGCCCACATCCTGCGTCTGGCCGCCGTATCCGGCGCGCTGCTCCTCGGCGCCTGCTCCACCCTGCCCGGAGGCAAGGGTTTTTCTCTTACGGCCGGCCAATTGCCCGCGCCGCCCGCCGACCGCGTCTGGCCGAACCCGGACCTGGATGCGCGCAACCAGCGCGCCCAGGGCATGGGCCTGGTGGCCATGCCGGAAATGGAGGCCTACCTGAATGGCCTGCTCGCCAAGATCAAGAACGCTGCCGGCGTCCCAGGCTGGCCGGGCGCGGTGCATGTGACCGCTACGCCGGCGCTGGAGGCCTACAGCACGGGCGCGGGCAACATCTATCTGTCGATGGGCTGGCTTTCCTCGGCGGAGTCCGAGGACGAAATCGTGGCGATCCTGTCCCACGAATTCGGCCATATCTATCTGGACTACCATCAGCTCGAGTCGGTCAACGCCGCGGGCGACCAGGTCGCGTCCCTGGCGGTCGTGGGCGTGGCGCTGGCCCGCAAGGCCGGCAGCGCCACCGGCTGGAGTCCGGTAGACAGCGTGATCGCCTCGTACACGCTGGGCAAGAATGTGCTGGTGCCCGCCTGGGGCCGGCAACAGGAAGAAAACGCCGACCGCTTCGGCGCCACCGTCAGCCTGGAACTGGGCTACTCCTATACCCAAGGCTTCAAGGCGTTCCTGGAGCGCCAGGCCACCTGGGAAACGGAAAACGCCAAGGCCCAGGAAGAAGCGCGCCAGCGCATGCTCGAACAGATCAAGCAGGCCGCGGCCGACAATACGCGTAAGCAGGCGGCGGCCAAGGGCAACGACATTGCGCCGCTGACCGAATTCCAGGCCTCCTTGAACTCCGGCGTGGCAGGGGCTGGCGAAGGCTTGCGCAATGGCCTGGACGACATCTGGAACAAGCTGACCGTCAAGCATCCCGACACCGGCGCGCGCCTGGCCTCACTGACGGAACAGGTCATGCCGCTGATGGCGGGCAAGCCCCGTCCGCCCGCCGCCACCGCGCCCTGGAACAAGGCGCGCACGCAACGCCGCACGGCGGCGCTGCTGAAGAACTACAAGACTGCCGCCGAGGCGCAGCAGGCCTTGCAGGCGCAGGACTATCCGCGCGCCCGCAAGCTCGCCGGCCAGGCCGCCTCCGGGCCGAGCGCCACGCACGCCCTGCCGTTGCTCACCTTGAACATGGCCCAGGCGGAATCCGGCGCGCGCGGGTCCGCCCTGCTGGACCGCAACCTGGCCTCGGAAGGCGACCGCGCCTGGCAGGTCTATGTGCTGCGGGCCAACAACCTGCTGGGCGCCGGCCAGTCCGCGCCGGCCTCGAAGGTGATGGATCAGGGGTTCGGCTACTTCAGAAACTCGGCGCTGGCCTGGCCTGAAGCCATCCGCTTCTACGGCCAGACCCAGGGCTGGGAGCAGGCGCGCAAACTGGCGCAGGAATGCGCATCGCGCTTTTCCAGCTATGCGGCGGAATGCGGCAAGGCCGCCAAGTCGCCAGCGGAACAGGCCGAGGCGAAAAGACGCAGCGAGCAAAAGACGCAATCGCTGGTCGACAAGCTGTTCAAATAAATCCGCATGAGCGCGGGCGGCGCGGGCGCTTCGCCCGCCGCCGCGCCGGCCTCAATGCGTGTGTTCGTCCAGCACCAGGTGCGCCATGCCCTTCTCGGTCGCCAGGCCCACCTTCTGGCCGATAGGCAGCGTCGCCTTGGTCGCGACGTGGCCATAGGGCAGCCCCGTCACCACCGGCACCTTGACCGTCTTGCGCAGCCAGGCCACCACTTCGTGCAGGTCGTAGCCGTTGTCGTGCGCGGCCAGCTTGTAGTCCGAGAAGCGGCCCAGCACGATGGCCTTCTGCTTGCCCAGGATGCCGGCCTGCGCCAGCTGGATCAGCATGCGTTCGATGCGGTAGGGATGCTCGGCCACGTCTTCCAGGAACAGGATGCCGCCGCGCACCTTGGGCATGTAGGGCGTGCCCAGCAAGGACGTCAGCATGGCCAGGTTGCCGCCCCACAGGATGCCGCGGCAGTCCACCGCATCGGCGTCCTGGGTTTCGAAGCTGAGGATTTCCAGTTCGCCGCGCATGATCTCGCCGAACAGGGCTTCGGTCAGGTCGTCGACCTTCTTGCCGCCGAAGTCGTAGACGGCCGAGGCGCCGGTATAGCTGACCGCGCCGGTCTGCGCCAGCAGGCCCAGGTTGAAGGCGGTGAAGTCGCTCATGCCGACGAAGCGCTTGCCGCTGTCGGCCATGGCCTTCCAGTCGATGGAGGGCAGCAGCCGGCCCATGCCGTAGCCGCCGCGCGTCACCATGACGATGGGCAGCTTCTGCTTGGCGGCGCGCGTGAGGCTGGCCAGGCGCTGCGCGTCGGTGCCGGCAAAGCGCTGGTGCTGCGCGTAGGCGGTACGGTCCACGGCGGTCTTGAAACCCTGCTGCTGCAGCCTTTCGCGCGCCAGTTCGACGGCGGCCGGATCGCGCACGGCGGACGACGGCGAGATCAGGTAGATGCCGCGCGCGTCGGGCAGTACGTGGGCGTGACTGTGGTCATGCCCGCAGTCTTCATCACATTCGTGGCCTGCGTGGCCATGATCGTGGTTATGGTCATGGTCGTGGGCGGCGGCTTTGGCGCCGCGCGTCTTGGCGCCTTGGGATTTGCTCATGCTGCGGATTCCTTGCTGCGGCGTTCGCGGAAGAACCGGCGCAGCAGCTCGCCGCAAGGTTCCGCCAGCACGCCGCCGGTGACTGAGGTGTGATGATTGAGTTTGGGGACCGAGCCCACGTCCAGCACGCTGCCGCAGGCGCCGGTTTTGGGGTCGTAGGCGCCGAACACGACGCGGGCGAGCCGCGCATGCAGCATGGCGCCGATGCACATGACGCAGGGCTCCAGCGTGACGTACACGGTGATGCCCGGCAGCCGGTAGTTTTCCAGCGCGCGCGCCGCGCCGCGCAAGGCGACGATCTCGGCGTGGGCGGTGGGGTCGTGGTCGATGATGGTGCGGTTGTAGCCGCGACCCAGGATGTCGCCCTGGGCCGACACCACCAGCGCGCCCACTGGCACCTCGCCGATGTCGTAGGCGGCCTGGGCCTCTTGCAGCGCCAGTTCCATGAAGCCGGCGTCCTGCGCGGTCCAGGGTTGGGCCGCCGCCATGGGGATAGCATCAACCACGGTACACCCGGGACTTCAGCGCGATGCGGCCGGCCAGGCTGGTCACGGCCTCTTCCAGCCATTGGTAGAGTTCGGCATGCTCGTCGTAGCGGGCCTGGTTCAGGTTCGACACCCGGCCTTCTTCGATGAAGCCCCAGGCCCTGCTGCGCTTGTCGCGATGCTTGGGGTCCCAGACGCCGAAGGCAAAGCCGCCGGCGCGGCGGATCAGCGAAAAGCACGGAATGTCGGTGTAGCCATCGCCGACGAAGACCATCTGGTCGAACGGCACGCGCAAGCGGTCCTCGGGCACCTTGCGGTTGACCT